>NZ_QULA01000035.1:0-7248 GCF_003481595.1 Blautia sp. OM07-19 | reverse complement strand
CAGGATATTTTTATTTTGATAAATACTTTCTGTTTTTGGTCGCAAAAAATCCTTGTTTGGATTTTTTCAGCCGCATTTTTTTCTAGGCAGTTTTTCCTTCAAATTTTCTCAGTTTTTCGTATAAAAAACGATGATATTTATTTATATTTCTTCCAATAGCATACAGCATGAATTCTTTATATACCTTATCTGCCGAACGGTAATTAAAACGCCGGAAGTTCTCATTTTCCTTTATATCTCCAAAATGTCCTTCCGTCTGAATGGAATGTGTCTGGCGTTTCAGGATCCCGCGTTCACTCTGGATATTGGCATGCGATCTTTCTTTCAGTTCCTCCCATTGTTCATTGATCTTCATGACTTTGTTCTTTTCGGCATCTTTTTCCGCATCATACTTATACAGACAACGCGCTTTATGTTCACATCCGCTACAGTCTGCACAACCATATACCTCAAAGGTCTGTGTATATCCATCCTGCTCTTTGCTCTCTATCCTGAGATGCCGCAGTTCACGTCCGTCATGGCAGATATAGAACTGTTCATCTTCAAAGATCCCTGTCCTCATGTTGTAATATTTACTGATATCTTCTGAATAAGCGCGTGTTTTTCGCTTTTCATAATCCTGCAGTTTTATATAACTGGATATTTCATTCCGTTTTAAATAAAGCAGATTTTTTTCACTACAGTACCCGCTGTCCGCAGTTACTTCTTCCAGAATACTCCCGAAAGCAGTCTTATGTTTTTCAAGGACCGGGATCAGGGTATTATAATCGATGCGGTCGCTGCTTACATATCCATGTACGATATAATAATTCTCTACCGCGATCTGAACATTATATGCTGGCTTTAACTGTCCGTTCAGCATGTGATCTTCTTTCATACGCATAAAAGTCGCTTCCAGATCTGTTTTGGAATAACTGTTTCTGTCTTTTCCCATGATCTCAAAGCATTCTTTATATTCCATCAGTCGTTTTCCGCATTGTTCCAGTTCCTCATGCAGCTGTTGAAGTGCAGGTTTTCTTTTTCCTTTTCCGTAAACGAATTCGATTCCCTCGTTGTCTGCGATCATCGTGAGATTGTTCTGGAGTTTCCGTATTTCAAGCGGTGAACAGTTATCGATCTCTATAATACGGTTATTTGAAAGCTTTTTATGTTTTACAAGCTTTCGTTTTCTGTTCTTTTCGATCACTTCCCGGACTTTATCCATCCCTTCGATCACAAACATCTGTGCATTTCCCAGCTCGTACTTTGTTCCATAATCATTCTCCTGCAAAAAAGAATTATATTTTTCAAAAAGCTGGTCGATAAAGTCCAGAAGTCCTGCTAGATGGTAATTGATGCTTCCGCGCCATACAAAAGTATAACGGTTTGCATTTGCCTCTATCTTTGTACCGTCAATAAAAAGTTTTTTTAATGTGACCAGCCCTTCTTTCTGCAGCCGCCGCATAAACTGGTAATTTAGGTCATCCAGGACATCAGATGTCAGCTTCCTGTTTTTAAAGTCATAAAAAGCATCACGTTTCGGTTTTTGTCCGCGCGTCAGCCAGATAAAAGCAAGGTCTCTTTCACACAGATCAACAATACGGTCAACAGAACGTATTCCACGCATATTTGCATAGGTAACTACAGCATACATCATAATTGGGTTGTACCCGGTTCTTCCCTTATCTGAACAATTGGCTAACAAGCCAGAAAAATCTAATTCCTCCATCACTTTTTTCAGGGTATAGACTGGATCGTCGTCAGGTAAACTCAATTCGAAGAAACTAAAGTTAATTTTCTGTTGCCCAAACTCAAAAAAATCGTTATAATAATTAGTTGTTAGCATAGTTACATTATAACATGTAACGGAGAGAAAGATGGTTGTCGTTAGCCATCTTTTTTTCTTTTTTCAGATAAATTCAGAGAGGGTATGACTCGTTGTGAGCCATACCCTCTCTGCTTTGGAACTATCTATTGATATGCTCCCTTCTAGGTAGACAAGTGAAATAATAAAAACTTGTCACCTAGGAGGGAGCATATTTTATGTCTAAAAGAAAAGTATCTGTTGTGGATAAGATATATGCTGTAAATCTATATCTGGATGGAAAAGAAAGTCAACGGCGAATTGCCGATATGTTTGATGTAAGTCTCGCATCTGTCCAACAATGGATTCGAAACTATGAATCTATGGGAGCAAATGCATTCACATTGAAAGGGAATAAAAAATATTCCAAAGAATTGAAACAACAAGCAGTCGTAGATTATTTAGCAGGCTATGGTTCTCAAGATGATATTTGCAAAAAATATGGGATCCGTTCAAAAGCTAAGTTACAAATCTGGATAAAGAAGTATAATGGTCATGAAGAATTAAAATCTTCTGGAACAGGAGGAAGCATTATCATGACCAAAGGAAGAAAAACCACTTTTGAAGAACGGGTTGAAATAGTACAGTATTGTATCGCACATGATCGTAATTATGCCAAAACAGCAGAACAATACCAGGTGTCCTATCAACAGGCTCGCAATTATATAGTCAAATATGAAGCTGGTGGAATAGAAGCTTTAAGAGATAACCGTGGCAAACGAAAACGTCCCGATGAGATGAGTGAATTAGAAAAACTGCGTGCTGAAGTTAAAATTTTAAAAGCGGAGAAAGAATGTGCTGAAATGGAGGCATCTTTTTAAAAAAAACTCGAAGAAATAGAGAGGAGGCGGAGCTAAGCCTGGTCCGTCATGAACATATATATCAGGCAATCAAAGAAGAACATGAAGATCATAATTATTCAGTTGCTGCACTTTGTAAACTTGGTAATGTTTCTAGAGCAGCTTATTATAAATGGCTACACAGAGAAATTCCCAAAAGCGAGCAAAAGAATAGGTTTATTGATGACGAGATAGAAAAGATTCACACAGACTCACCGGATAAAGGCTATCGAAGGATCAGAGATGATTTGGAACGATATCATGGTATTGATATAAACGATAAACGTGTGCTACGCATTTGCCGTAAACTTAATATAAAATCAACTATCAAGTATTCTAACAACGGATGCACAAGACAGGCTGCAAACCCTCAGTATATAGCTGAAAACATACTTAATCGGGAGTTCACTGCCAAAGCACCAAATGAAAAATGGCTCACTGATGTGACAGAATTCCATTATTATATTGGGATTGAAAAGCATAAAGTTTATCTAAGTGCAATACTGGACCTATATGATAGACGGATTGTTTCGTATGTTATTCGTGATAAGAACAACAATGCTTTGGTGTTTGATACGGTAGACAATGCTTTACTTAGAAATCCTGATGCGCAGCCACTGTTTCACAGTGACAGGGGATTCCAATATACGAACAGGACATTTCATACAAAACTTGTAAATGCTGGAATAATACAAAGCATGTCGCGAGTTGCTAAATGTATCGACAATGGACCAATGGAAGGCTTTTGGGGGATTTTGAAGAGAGAGCGATACTATGGAAAACGATTCACTGATAGAGGTACTCTCGTAAAAATGATCGAAGATTATATAGATTACTATAACAATAAACGCTTACAAAGGAATCTCGGAATTTTAACACCAATGGAAAAACACGAAATTTACTTGCAAACCGCATAAAAACTGCCAGCAGACAAATTTCTGCTGGCAGGAAAATTTATATTTTTTCAATTGTCTACTTGACGGGGAGCGGTTCACATATTTCCCGACAGCCCCATTCTTTTTCTTCTGTCTTTATATGCCAGAAACAGAATCGTCAGAAACGTAACTGTCTCCGCTGCAAAAAGAGAGATCCAGATTCCATTTAATCCGAATAATTTCGCAAGTATAACTGCGCAGATAACAATAGCAACAATTCCTCTCAGGAATGATCCCACAATCGCGATTTTCGGTTCATCTACTGCTGAGAAATATGCCACCAGTACAACATTGATTCCTGCAACTATAAACCCAAGGAAATACAGACGCAGTCCTGTATGTGCATAATTCAATAACTGAACATTGTTTTCACTGTTGAAAATGCTGATTAGCGGGTCAGTTGCTGTCCAGATGATCAATTGGATCAATGCTTCTACTGCAAGACATACGAGCAGGCTCCATTTCAGAAGTTTTTTTACCTGAGTAGGCTGACCTTTTCCGTAGCTTTCACTGATCAGAGGCTGTGCTCCCTGGGCCAGACCGTTGAAGATTGCAAATGCCACGATAGAAAGGTTTGCCACAACTCCATAGGCTGCTACACCTACATTTCCTGCAATTCCCAGGATCAGGAAGTTAAATACAATAGCGATCACACCGGAAGACAGTTCACCGACGAATGCGGAAACTCCTAGCTGACAGCAGGAAATCAGGTGTCTGAATGACGGTTTTTTCCAATGGAATCCTACATGGTTTCTGCTGCTTCTGTAGTGTATGGTACAGACGCTCATTGTTACGATCAGACAGATTGCAGTAGCCAGTCCGGCTCCGGAAAATCCCAGACCGACTGGGAACATGAATATATAATCAAATATAATGTTAAAGATACTTCCACTGATGGAACCGATCATTGCAATAGAAGGCGCCCCATCGTTTCTGGCAAATGCAGTAAATGTATAATTTGACATGAAGAATGGTGTTGCGATCAGAATAATTCTCACATAGTTTCGTCCAAGTCCGATCAGTCCGGCATCTGCACCCAGCAAAGCCAATGCTTTGTCCGGAATAAAAATTCCGATCAGCATAAATGGAACTGCAACCAGTATGCTCCAGGTTACTGACTGTACGAAATAATGTTCTGTATTTTCTCCTTTTGCCCTGCTTATGGCATACCTGGTAGCGGAACCAATCCCGATCATAGCCCCAATCGCATAGATCAGTCCATAAACCGGCAGGATCAAATTGAGAACTGCCAGTCCGTCAGCACCGGAATATACAGATATAAAGAAAGTATCTGCCAGAACATAAACGGAAATCCCGATCATTCCGGCAACACTCTGGGTTACATATTTAGTGAATCTTTTCAGCATAATTCTTGTCTCCTTCCGTAAAGACTTGCCTTCTATTTATATATCTGTATTTTAAAAAATAGCAATCAAAAACTCCTCTCAGGCGCTATGCATAATAATTTCAACAACATGCTGCTTATAGCAGGTATTGATAAATTTATATCATTCTGATGATATATTATATTTCATTTTTCACGTTAATGATGTAAAATTATCAATGTAAATATCAGGGCATATTCGAATAATCATTTCTAAACTTTTTCAAATATGCTCCGGAAAGGAACTTTTATACTAATGAAAACCAAGATTCAGGATATGACCTCCGGTTCACCGGGACGGTTGATCATTCTTTTTGCAATTCCCCTGATGCTGGGAAATATCTGTCAGCAGCTTTATACAATGGTGGATACCATGGTTGTTGGTCAGGTTGCAGGTGTGGAGGCTCTTGCCGCACTGGGTGCTGTTGACTTTCTGATGTGGGTTGTCACAGGAATATCCACAGGACTCACTCAGGGATTTTCTATTCAACTCTCCCAGTATTATGGGGCAAAGGATTTCGAAAATCTGCGTAAATCTCTGGCTCACAGTTACCGGCTGACCGCATTCATCGCAGCCGGAGTATTGATTCTCAGCCAGTCATTTGCTTCGCTGGTATTAACAGGGCTGCATACACCTTCCAATATTATCGGAATGTCTCTGTTATATCTGCGCATCATTTTCTGTGGAATCCCCGCCACAGCAGCCTATAATATGTTTGCTTCTGCTCTAAGGGCTATGGGAAACAGTAAAACACCGCTGACCGCAATGATCATCGCATCTGTGCTGAATGTCTCACTGGACATCCTTTTTGTGGCAGGCTTCGGATGGGGTGTGGCAGGAGCAGCAATCGCAACTGTGATTGCACAGAGCTTCTCCGCTGTTTACTGTTTCCTGATTTTACGCAGAATTGATATCGTTCATCTGACCAGAGCAGATTTTATGCCTGCCTCCGGCATGAATGCCCGCCTGATGAAGCTTGGTATTCCTGTTGTATTTCAGAATATCATCATCGGTGTGGGCGGTCTGGTAGTCCAGTATGTGATCAATGGCTACGGTTTCCTTTTTGTAGCAGGATTTACAGCTACAAACAAGCTTTATGGTCTGCTGGAAATGGCTGCTATTTCCTATGGATATGCCATCGTTACCTATGTGGGTCAGAATCTGGGAGCCGGAAAGATTGACAGGATCAGAAAAGGCGTCCGCAGCAGTATGCTGCTTTCCCTGCTTACCTCACTGATCATTTCTGCTGCCATGTTTTTATTTGGAAAAAATATTCTCTCACTTTTCATCTCAGGTGAACCGCAGCAGACACAGCAGGTATTGGCAATTGCTTTTAAATACCTTTCTATTATGGCTGCCATGCTCTGGGTTTTGTACTTCCTGTACGTGTACAGATCTGTACTTCAGGGGCTGGGAGATACCTTAATGCCTATGGTAAGTGGTATGGCTGAATTTGTCATGCGTATCAGTGCTGCACTGATCCTTCCCCATTTTATCGGACAGGACGGTATTTTCTTTGCAGAGATTGCAGCATGGAGCGGAGCCACTGTGATCTTATGCATCAGCTATTATGTACGGATGCATAAATATCATTAAAACAAAACAGGGAGCTGTCGGTAAATAACGTTTTTTAGAGCTGACAGCACCAAACAAAAATATCCTGACAGTTACAGAGCTTTCTGGCTTTGCAACTTGTTCAGGATATTTTTATTTTGATAAATACTTTCTGTTTTTGGCCGCAAAAAATCCTTGTTTGGATTTTTTCAGCCGCATTTTTTTCTAGGCAGTTTTTCCTTCAAATTTTCTCAGTTTTTCGTATAAAAAACGATGATATTTATTTATATTTCTTCCAATAGCATACAGCATGAATTCTTTATATACCTTATCTGCCGAACGGTAATTAAAACGCCGGAAGTTCTCATTTTCCTTTATATCTCCAAAATGTCCTTCCGTCTGAATGGAATGTGTCTGGCGTTTCAGGATCCCGCGTTCACTCTGGATATTGGCATGCGATCTTTCTTTCAGTTCCTCCCATTGTTCATTGATCTTCATGACTTTGTTCTTTTCGGCATCTTTCTCCGCATCATACTTATACAGACAGCGCGCTTTATGTTCACATCCGCTGCAGTCTGCACAACCATATACCTCAAAGGTCTGTGTATATCCCATCCTGCTCTTTGCTCTCTGTCCTGAGATGCCGCAGTTCACGTCCGTCATGGCAGATATAGAACTGTTCATCTTCAAAG
>NZ_QULA01000034.1:0-34504 GCF_003481595.1 Blautia sp. OM07-19 | reverse complement strand
TTTGCGCATTTACAGGTTTTCATATAATTTATTTGAAGTAGCACAATAGGTTAATTTATTGACTTGCTTGTAGGCAAGTACAATTCTAACCATCCATTTTTTTCGAATTTATGTACTCTGTTGCTACTTTCTTTTAACGTAGTCATCCAAAACTCCTAACTTCTGTTGACTTCCTGATCACTTACTCATCTCCCAGTCATTTTCCTCTCCGATTTCTGTAGACCTTTAAATAACTTACTTCCTGTCAAGTCATTCAGACCTCTAAATTTTGTGGGCCTTTAGGCGATTTACTTTCCGTAAGGTCATTCTGCCTCCCGATTTCCATGAACCTTCAACTCGCTTGCTTCCTGCCTAATCATCCAGCCAGCTTTCCCTCGCACACAATCACTTACTTTGCGCGGTCAGGTGGAGGACACACCAGGAAAGCGACCACACCATTACCTCTGAACAGTACCTTAAAGCCTTTATAATTAAACAAATTCACAATTTTGTATAAAAGAAGGTACTGCAGAATCATCATATTTGATGACTTTACAGTACCTTCTTTTTTCTCATAAGTATGTGTTCATTTTGGAAGAACCAAATCTATTCAGAACTGAATAAAAAATACCTGATATGACGCGAGTCACTACTGCCACTCCCCAAAACACCGCAGTATATAACATCAAAAGAATTCCATTTGCCGGATTTGGATCTGCTTCCAATATTTCTCCCATCGGTATGACCAAACCTGCATAACCTGCCAGGATATAGCAGATAAGATAAATAAAGCAGGCACAAAAACTGATCATCCAGGAAGTTATCCAGTTTTTTCTGTTTATAGCAGAAGCGCACAATATGCTGACTCCCATCAAGAATATTCCGGCCAGCAGAAAAAACTTCACTACATAAATTGACTTTACATAGAAAAGAACACCAATCATCCACAGATATATTTTCGCTCTCAAAAGCCCGTCCAAAACAGAAATATAATTATTTTCTTTCATATTCTTAAAAATAATCCGATATGTACGGTGTCTGCTGCTCGATCGCGTCTTCGAGCATGTCGATGGTCCACTCGGCGGCTTTGATCCTGCCGATCCTTGCGAGGTATTCGGGGCGTTTGTAGCCCATCAGCATGGTAGTCATGGTTTGAATGCTGATCTCGTCCTGGCAGGGTTCCATAGTGCGGACTGCCTGGCCTTTGCCTTCTCTGGAGATGGTCAGGCAGAAATTTCCCTGGTTGCACTCCATGACCGGGTCGATCAGTTTAAATTTCCATTCACGGTCGAGGACGCTTGGCTTGAACGGATACTTCTCGATGAAGGACACAAAATCCACGATTCTTCCCATATAGTATGGCGAGATCACTTCCTTGATGCTTGCATCTTCCAGAAGAAATGCCAGAGGTTCATCCGTGTAAGTATCGCCCTCCACCTGATTAATCATGGAAAAATGTGCCGCCACGAAGTTCCATAATCCGGTTCTTGCCTCTTCATTATTAAAGATCATGTCTTTAATATGAAAAACTTCCTTCGCGATCCAGTAGATCACATATCCGTCCGGTTCATTGTTCTCATTATAATAAACGGCCGCCATGATATCGTCGGAGTCCCACAGCCAATATTCATTCCACGCCAGATCATCACGGAGGATTGCTCCATGTGTCCGCATGGCATAACGGTTATAGGCTTCCTTCAGTTCTTCGCCCTCGGTATCGACACGGCGTACATCACCCGGGACCTGATGGTTCTTCGGAAGCTGATAGTCTTTGATCTCGTAGGAGATTTTGTCTGAGATGATCTCCCATCCCTTGCGGCGGTAATATGGAATGGAATATGGATACAGATAACAGATGTCCTGTCCTCGCTCCTTCATGTTCTTGAGTGCCTGCTCAAGAAGTTTGTGCATCAGTCCCATGTTGGAGTATTCCGGATAAGTTCCTACTCCGGTCAGACCGCCCATGGCGTAAGTCCTGCCAAAGATACGTGTCTGCATAGGATAAACTGCCACCTGTGAAACAAGATTATCGTCATCAAACCATCCGATCACATCTGCCTTTTCCATGGTTGGAAATTTGGCGCGGATGATCTCACGTTCCTGCCATCCGATGGAACTCAGCTCCTGTTCCGTAACCTGGAACACATAGCGGAGAAGGGCATTGTACTGTTCCATATATTCGCTGCCTACGGGTTTCATTTTCAGGTTTTTCTTGTTATTCATGATTCCTTTCCCTTTTTCACCAATAAGTCCCATCCCTCATAAGAGAGATGGGACTACGTTTACTTAATGTTTACGAAGTGCACTAACCTCGATCAAACTTAAAACTCAGGCTCGATCAAACCGTAAGTATTGCCTTTACGTTTGTAAACCACATTCACCTGATCTGTCTCTGCATTGTAGAATACAAAGAAGTTGTGTCCCAGAAGTTCCATCTGTACACATGCATCCTCCGGATACATTGGTTTGATGCCGAATTTCTTGGTACGGATGATCTTAACCTCATCCTCTTCCTCGTAATCCTTGTCAATGTATTCCTTCTGGAAGTTTGCTGCAGCCTGCTGTTTGTCTACGATTTTATTTTTGTATTTACGAAGCTGACGCTCGATAACTTCTTCTACCAGGTCAATGGATACGTACATATCGTTGCTTACCTGTTCGGATCTGATAATATTTCCTTTTACCGGGATTGTAACCTCAATTTTCTGTCTTTCTTTCTCAACACTTAAAGTTACGATAACTTCTGTGTCAGGAGTAAAATAACGCTCCAGTTTGCCGAGCTTGTCCTCAACGGCTGTTCTGAGTCCTTGGGATACTGTGATGTTCTTTCCACTAATAATAAATTTCATAGTCCCATCCCCTTTGCTGTTTATTTTGGATGATATATATTCAACCTTCTGGTTGTCTATGTGACCATTATAACACATTCATTCGAATTTTAACACAACTTTACAAAATTTTTATAAAAAATCTGATAAATTTTTTCGGTATTTTCTATTCCACACCTGTGATACACATTTGAAGACTGCGTTTTTCTTCATGTTCCTCACTCCGTGGTTCCACAAGCTGTGCCAAAGCCTTGCCTGCCTCTACACAATACAGACCAATTCCGCTGTTCTGTGGTGCATCGCTGGTGATCTCAAGCTGATAAGTTCTTCCACTTTCCACATCTACAGAATGTTTCAGGAAAGAATACAGCGCAGTGTTTTCTTTGAGACCGTAAGTATCCCCTTCACTCTCATAGACCACTTCCCCGGACTCTTTGTCACGGAGCACGACTTTGAGGCTGTAAAGGTCAAGGTCTGTCTCTGTATATACACGGATCTTGATGTCAGAGATTTTATTTCCGGAAACGGTGAACTCCTGAATGATCGGATGATCCCGCTCCAGCATCACGACGTTTTCCATCTCCATATTCTGGCGGCTGTTGTCAAAGAAGACTGTTTTGCCCTGCAGAACGCCCATCGCACAGACAGACATCGGAAGCACAAACGCCGCTACGCCAAAGAGAAACGCCGCGCGGATCTGCCATACCAGACCTCTGGAAATGATACTGCCTTTCTTCTTATGATAACGCGGATGTCCAAAGACAACATAAAGCAAAAGCACGATCCACATCGCTGTACAGAGAAGTTCCTGGTCATGAAATCTGTAGACATCCCACATACGCACGGCAAAGTTCCTGTCCTTAAGAATATATTTCAGGATTCCGCCATTCAGAACTCTCTCATCTACCATACTCTGGCTGCAGAAAATATACATCGCCAGCATAAAGATGTTTGTGATCATCAGAAGCAGATTTCCATTCTCATTCATAAAGATATTCAGTACGAGGAACGGAGCCATCAAAAGCACCCACTGCGGATTCCATGTCGAAAATCCAAACACAGAAAAGCTCACTGCCACACAGAAAAAGACTGCCCAGGAAGCCAGAGTTTCTTCTTCCTCCACTTTTTTCTGATAAGCCCAGACCAGTACAAAGGCGGCAACTGCTGCCATCAGATTGATCCCACTGAAAAAACCCACTGTAAACGGCTTTTTGACATATTCAAGGGCACTGAAGCCAAACACATTTCTGCGGAATGCTTCTGATCCGATGTTCGGCAGGATCTCCACCATAAGCGGAATCGCCATGATGACCGCATAACGGATCAGATTTCGGATCTTTTTCTCCTTTAATAAAAGTAATGCAAGGAAATACAATGCTGCATGATATTTGAAAGTACAAGCCATTCCAAATGCCAGCGCAAACTGCCACATCCTGTTCTTCAGGAAAAAGTACAGCCCCAGCACCATAAAAAATACAGTAAAAATATCATACTGGCTGAAGATAAACTGGCTGAACACCCCCATCGGAAATACCAGAAATGCAAATTTACAGAGGAGAGATTTTTTCTCCCCGAATCCCATTTCTTTACCGATATGATAAATAAGCTGTGCGGTGATAAAATAGACGATCACCGGCAGAAGTTTGTACCACATCAGATTGACAAAACTATTTGTCAGAATCGCCTCCGGCGCATGCCCTGTCAGATAAAGCGGCAGGTTCCAGATTGCATAGGCGATAAACGTACTCGGCAGATAATTTGCCCAGTAGCCGCCGGACTGCTCATAACTTGCCTGATAAAAATCAGAAAAATGTTTATACATCAGGAAAGATCTGTTTCCTGTAAGCTTCACATCTGAATGCACACAGGTAAAAAAGAGCACTGTCAGGATCAGGATAGACACGATCCAGTCCACTTTGCACAGTTCATTGCCGTTCCAGAGCTTCATTTCTTTCCACTCTGCTCTTTTGCGGTTCAGAAAACTCTGTTTTTTTGCTGCTTTTTCTTTCATACCTTTTTGCGCTCCTCTACCTCATCCTCTTCATCTTCGTCAAAATTCAAGCGTTCTTCTTCCACGACAAGCGGTCGGTCAAGCACACGGCTGTTGATACTCAGTACATACTCACCAAGGAATCCAATAAAGAACAGCTGCAGTGCTCCAAGAAAGAACATACCGATGACCATAGGAGCAACACCGGCAGAAAAACGATCCCAGTACATCAGTTTCAACACCAGATAGACAAGTGCTGCAACCAGGCTTAAACCGCCGATGATAAATCCTGCAAATGTCGCCAGTCGCATAACAACTTTGGAATAAGAAGTAATTCCGATCATCGCATAATCGTACAGACTGTAAAAATTATTTTTACTCTTTCCGGCACGGCGTTTCGGCTGTGTATACTCGATCGCCTTGTAATCAAAGCCAAGCTCCGCAATGATCCCACGTAAATATGGCAGTGGATCATGAAGGTCACGAACCACATCTACAAACTTTTTATCGTAAAGTCCGAAACCGGTAAACTGCTCGATATGATCGATATCCGTGATCTTGTTGATCACCTTGTAATAGCAGGAACGGATCCAGTACATGCCCTTGCGCTCCTTGCTGGCACTTTTGACACCGATGACGATCTTTGTTCCCTGTTCCCATTCACGCACAAATTTCGGGATCATATCTACCGGATCCTGGAAATCTGCACACATACGCACAACACAGTCTCCATACGCCTGTTTCATTCCATAGACCGGAGAACGTGCCTGTCCGAAATTCTTGGCGTTGAAGATTGCTTTGATCTTTTTATTATTGGCACACAGTCCACGAAGCAGTGCCTGGGTGTTATCCTTGGAATGGTTGTCGATAAACAGGATCTCATAATCGTATTCACTGAGATCGCGTTCCATGACTTCCGACACCGCTTTTGCAAGAGGCACTACATTCGCCTCTTCATTATAGGTGGGAATTACCACCGAAATTTTTTTCTTCATTCTTATCTATACTCCTGTTTCCTGGCTTCTGATCCAGGCGATTGTTTCTCTGATTCCCTCTTCAAATGTATATTCCGGCACAAACCCGGTGTCACGCTGCAGAGATTCCGTATCCGCACAGAGATTCATAACCGCACCCTGTGGATATGGTCTTGCACCGATTCCTGTTTCCTCTGCCCCGGTGAGTTCTGCCATTTTGAGGATATATTCTTTGAGTGGATGAGCTTCGCCGCTTCCGATACAATATACAGCACCGTCTCTGCCTTTCTCACCGATCAGATAATAAGCTCGTCCCGCATCTTTGCTGTAAAGATAGTCCCAGCGCTGCATTGCCGGAGTGAACTCTGTCGGTTCGCCTCGAAGCATCTTGCGGAGCCCGGAAGCGATCATCGTTGTTTCTTTCTCATAAATTCCGTAAACACTGAAAATCCTCGGCCAGATACATTCCATGCCAAGCTCCCGGCAGAGCATCCCCGCCAGATGACCGGATGCCAACTTGCTCGCTCCATAAGGTGTCGAAGGATTTGTCGGACTGTCCGGTGAAATCTTGTCAATGTTCATTGGTCCATATTCCGCCTGAGAACCAGCCCCAATAAAACGTTTACAGCCAAGTGCATTTGCCACTCTCACCGCATCCAATGTATAGCTGATATTTCTGCTCTGCAGTTCTGTACTTCTGTTTCGATTCTCACCCGTATTTCCCCAGGCAATATGGTAAAAGGTATCGCAGCCCGCCGGGATCAGCTCTGGAAGGTGATCCAGAGTTTCCAAACTACAGTCTATCAGATGTATCAGACTGCTGTCCGGCAGACGGCTCTGCTTCCCGGAAGAAGACCTTATGACTGCATAGACCTCTACGTTCTGTTTTACACATTCTTCGATCAGAGCCGTACCGATCATGCTGGTGGCTCCTGTCACAATGATTTTTTTCATAATTTTCTCCATATACCGCCGGATATCCTTACTGTCTCATCTTTTCCGGAAGAGGAATGAACATGTTGGATTCCAGCTCTTCCCTGTCAAGGAACGGATACATATCTTCAAGCGGCGCGGACACCATACTTCCATCCGGAAGTTTCTTCGCAGAAGTCTTTGGTTCCGTCTTCTGATATTTCGTCACAAAAACCTCGCAGACAAAAGCTCCCTCTGCATCCAATGCCTCACTGATCGCTGCTTCAAGATCTTCGGATGCATGAACTGCTCTATACGGAAATCCATAAGCAGGCATGATCCTGGAAAGATCCGGAAAACTCAAGTCTCCGCTCTCCTCACCCACACCGACCAGCGGCGGCTTGAAATAGCTCTGCTGTGTCTGACGGATGGAATGATAACCCTGGTTGTTGATCACAAACAGTTTCACCGGCAAACGGTTCTGAAGGATCGTCTGCATCTCCTGAATATTCATCTGCAGACTGCCCTCACCTGTCACACAGACAACAGCTTTGCCTGGCTGTGCGACTGCAATTCCTGTTGCCGCCGGAAGGCAGAATCCCATCGAAGCTGTGTTTGGATTTGTGATAAAGCGCTGTCCTTTTTTGACCTGGAACGCCTGACTTCCTGCCACTCGGGAAGTTCCCACGCTGACCATGAGAGTTTCGTTTTCCTTCATGGCTTTGGAGAGCTCTCCGTAAAAAGCATAGATATTTGTGCATCCTTCTTCCAGTGTTTCATAATGCTTCTCAGTCACAACCGGATACTTTTTTTTCCAGAGGAGACACTGTTTTCTCCAGTCTTCTCCCTTAAACAACGGGTATTCTTTATCCGCACCGCGCTTCTTCGCCTCAGCGAGAAGTCCACGGATCAGTTCACCTGCATCTCCGACAACCGGAAGGCTGACATGAAGGTTCGGTTTCTTTAATTCATTTTCATCAATATCATTGAGGATCGTATAGCTTTCTCTCGCCCAGTCCTGATACTGGAAACCAGTCTGTGCAAATCCCTGACGGTTTCCAATGGAAAGCAGCACATCACTGTTCTGCAGGGCAAAATTTCCCGGGCGCGTTCCTGTTCCGCCGCTTCTTCCCACGAAGTACGGATGATCGGATTCCAGCGCATCCACACTGCTCATTCCGGTCACGACCGGCACACCAAGTACATCGACCAGTTCATGGAACTCCTCGATCGCGCCTGCAAGACGTACACCATTTCCCGGTGATAATACCGGGCGGTGGCTTTCCTCTATTTTATCAAGGATCTTCTCTATTGTTTCCTGCAGGATCTCCTGTGGTCTCTGTTCCGGATTTTCTGCAGGATCATAAGCTCGGAGACTCTCTGTCTCTATGATCGCGCCCTGCACATCCAGTGGAAGATCCAGCCAGACTGGTCCTGGTCTTCCTGTTGCTGCCATGTAGAGTGCTTTTTCCAGATGATAACGGATGTCTTCCGGATGAATGACCATATGTGCATATTTGGTGATAGAAGCGACTACAGGAACAATATTACACTCCTGAACGCCCATGCTGCGAAGCGGAAGTCCGCTCGCCGGAACTGTCGTGGCATATCTCGCCTGCCCGGAAAAAACAAGCATCGGAATAGAGTCCATCCAGGCACCCAAGACACCTGTGATCGCATTTGTCGCGCCAGGTCCTGTCGTCACGCAGACAGCTGCCATACGGTTATCCATCCTCGCATACGCTTCTGCTGCCATCGCACACGCCTGCTCATGATGCTGATAAGTGCAGTGCAACTTCGGATGATGTCCAAAAGAATCGTTCATATGCATCGCACCGCCGCCAGTCACGGTAAACACATCCCGGATGCCCCACTGTGCAATACGATCAGCTATATAATCAGATACTTTCTGCTTCATTCTGCCTACTTCCTTCCATCCCATTTGTTTTCACATACCATAAATTTACCGGATGCCTGGATCGGGATCTCATCGACATAAGTAACTTTGATCTCTGCATCTTCCCCGAGATAATGGCGGTATGCTGCCAGAACTTCATCGATATCAAGTTTTTCCTGATCCGCATTCACAAGAAGCTCATAATCCTTCTCGCCCCACTGGATGCATTTTGCCTGGTAAACAATACCCTCAAATTTCAGAAGTGTATTCATAAATACATGGATAGAAAGCGGTTCGCCCTTGGTGTTGTACATCAGAGAACCTCTTCTGCCGTAGATCTCTACATATTTACCATGCACCCTGCCCTTAGGATCCTTATACATTCTCATGATTCCCGTATCACCGGTATCATAGCGGACCATCGGGAAAGTCTTGTTATAATAGTCTGTGACAACGATTCTTCCAAGTTCTCCTTCTTCTGCCGGTTCATCAGAATCCAGTTTCAGGATCTCCGGATAAAAATTGTAAAGATCAATGGTATATTCCGGATCCTCATCCAGCTGGATCGCAATAAAACCATTCTCATTATTTCCATAAGAACGCACCGGAGAAAATCCAAACAGCTCTTTTGTCAGGTCATAAGTTTCCTGTGGAAGCGCCTCTCCCATAGAGAAAACCAGCTCCACATCCCATTTACTGATGTCTCTGTGCGTTTTTCTGAGATACTGTGTCAGTGCTGTCAGTGCACTGGAATATGTGACCAGTACCTGGATCTTCTTTTTCTCGATATCCTGGCAGATTTTTTCCAGAGAATCGTCTCCCATGTTGGAGATATCCACCATGATCAGATTATTTTTGAAAGATTTCCACTTACTGATCGTATTTTTTCCCTTTATCCACGCACGGAACTCGCCGCGCTTCATTCCCATACGGAAACCGTTCAGTTCCATACAGGAGATAAAGTTCATATTTACACGGCTCATCTTGTCGCCATCGCAGAGTACCGTAAACGGTGTTCCTGTAGAACCACTTGTACTCAGGCGGTACAGCTTTCCCTGTTCCTCGCTGTTGTCCACAAGGACCTGGTCATAATTTTCTATAAAATCACCTTTGGTCATTACCGGAAAATCCTTAAGTTCTGTCCATTCCGGATGATCTTTATAATAAGGAGAGTGTTCTTTGACATAATCCAGAAGAACATGGATCCTGCGATCCATATATTCCTCTGTCACACCCTCAACGATCTCTCGTTTGTTTACTTCTTTTAATTTTTTGAGCCTGCCGCCTTTTGCAGCGTCGAGAAGATCAAATACCACTCTTCTCAGAACTTCACCTGTCTGCATTGCTGCCTCCTTTATCTTTTCCTGCCTTTACCAGTCCCAGAATGATGACTGCTGCCACTCTGAGGCTGTTCGCCCCAAGGGACGCCCAGGCAAAACCAATCATACCATATGCTCTTGCTGCCAGCACAGAAGTCACCAGCAGAACCGCAAAATGTGCAAGCTGGATCCACAGCTGCCATTTTTCATCTGTAAATGTAAGTACCAGAATAAACAGAAATGCGGAAAATAGCCCAAGGATCTGCGCGAGATTTACCACTGTGACAAGCCCTTTGACAGAATCATAGAGGTTTCTGTAGAAAAGCCATACAAACAGCGGCGTTCCCACCTGACATGCGAGAAAGAACACAAGGCTCACACCGCCGCCCGCAAGAACTGCCTTTCCAAACTGTGAACGTGTCAGCAGTTCTTTGCGTTTCGTCAGATAGGAGATCACGATCGTATTGATCGGTGCGATCAGAAGCACCAACGTCTTTCCGATCAGAGACACAACATAATACCAGGTGACCTGCTCATTTCCAAGCACCTGTTTGATCACAAGGCGGTCCATATTCATGGTCGTATTTGTGATCAGATAAGACATTGTAAGGAAAAAACCTCTTCCCAGTGCTGTCGAAAAATACTGGCTTCTCTGAAAGAATTGATGAAAAACACTTCCCGTCAGTCCTACAAACAGAAGAGCCGCGCCCTCTCCGATCAGATAGATCCATACCCACTGACCAGTCACGTAATAAACGCCAAAACCCGCAAGATATCCGAGCCCGATCAGCAGATAATAAATAAAATATCTCTTATAATTCAGGTTAAGACGATATTCCACATCTCCATAATACCGGAATACAGTAAACATAAACAGCAGAAAAGCACCGATTGCCATAGGAATGCTTTCCAGACTGTTCCTCGACATCCAGAGTGCCACGCCGCTGCCGATCGCGCCGAACACAAGAAGGATCCAGTCATAATCGCCGTTCGTTACCGCATAATTCCTGCGTACTACAAGGCGGCTGGTGTTCAGTGCCTGACCGACAGACGGACACACGATCGCGATAAGACCTGTGATATAAAGAAGTCCGCCGAGCTGTTCCGCGCCCATCACTCTGTTCAAGAGCGGTGTGATCACGATCTGCAGCACCGCATTCATAAAGATCAGTCCACCCATGGTGTACAGGGTGTTTACTGCAATACTTTTTTTCTGTTCCTTTTTTTCCAATCTTATTCCGCCCCTCTGTCAGCCACAGATTCCCTTGTGATCCTGATATTTCTCACAACGGTTTTCTATGTATTTACGCTTTCCGGAGGCGAGCACCGGAATCTCATCTACGATCTCTACTTTGATCCTTGCTTCATCGCCAAGGTATGGGCGGATCCTGCCAAGGATCTCTTCCTGATCCATCTTTGCCGGATCTCCGTTCAACCAGATCGTATAATCCTTCACATCTTCCTGGATGAAACGATACTGCTTCACGCCTTCGATATCCCAGAGATTGTTTGTGATGATGTAAGGTGTCACGGCATTGCCTTTGCAGTCGTAGATCAGATCACTTCTGCGTCCGTAAAGCTCGGACAGATAAAGCTTGAAGCGACCATTCTTTTCCTTGCGGACTGCCACCGCAGTATCTCCATTGTCATAACGGAGGATCGGAAATGCATAATTAAAAAGATCCGTGATCACGATACGTCCCAGCTCTCCCGGTTCCGCAGGCTCATCAGAATCCATCTTGAGGATCTCGTAATAATAGGTTTCTGTATCAATACGGTATCCCTCATCTTTCTCATTCTGAAGTCCCATGATTCCGTTTTCTTCGTTGGAATACCAGGCTCTTACCGGGCAGCCGAACTGTTTTTCCAGAGTTCTGCGGACCGGTTCCGGCATTGTCTCAGAGATCGGGATGATCGCCCGGACGCTGCAATTGCTGCAGTCTTTGCCGGATTTACGGATATAGTCGCTCAGTTCTCCCAGCGCAGAAGAATAACCGACCAGGCATTTTACTTTTTTCTTCTCGATCGTATGGAACATCTCTGCCAGTGCCTGTTCATCCATGCGGGAACTGTCCATCATGATCATATTTTCCTGGATAAGCTGAAATTTACTCTTTTTGACATTATTTACCCAGACGCGGATAAAAGCTTCCTTCATTCCGATGTAGTAGCCAGCCGCGGCTCCCAGGAAAATGCCGCCTGCTGTGTTATGGCGGATCTTGTCTCTGTTCTGGATCATGCGGAGCGGAGTTCCCGTGGAACCACTGGTGCACATCACACGGTTATCCGGTGCATCCTTGTATGTGGAAGATATGAAACGGTCATACTGCTGACGGAACGTATCTTTGTTTACCACCGGAAGGTCCTTCAGTGAAATATCTTCCGGATAATCTTTGTAAAAATCTGTTGTTTTTACTGCATGGGCGATCAGATCCTGAATCCTTTTTTCTGTTTCTTCAACAGAACTGCCTTCCTTCCAGGCGTAACGGATCTGGTCATAATATTCCCGGATCTTGCCACCCTTTGTCTTATCCAGCATCCAGAAGCCCATCCAGCGAAGTCTTTCATCTAAAATCATATTTTATTCTCCTCAGTTCAGAGCTTCTTTGATCGCATCTGCCATTGCAGAAAGCATCTCATCTGTCATTCCCGGATAAACACCGATCCAGAAAGTATCTTTCATGATGCGGTCTGTATTTTCAAGGCTTCCGGCAATACGATATCCCTTACCAGTAGCACGCATCTGGTCAAAGCACGGATGTTTTGTCAGGTTTCCGGCAAACAGCATACGCGTCTGAACACCTTTGGATTCAATCTCCTGAACCAGTTTATTTCTGTCCACGCCTTCCCTGCAGGTGATGAGGAAACCAAACCAGCTCGGTCTGGAGTTTTCACACGCTGTCGGAAGAATCAGTTTATCCTCGGTTCCTTTGAGTGCTTCTTTCAGGTAGTTGAAGTTATGGATTCTTCGTTCTACGAAAGACGGGAATTTCTTAAGCTGCGCGCAGCCTACAGCAGCCTGCATATCGGTCGCCTTAAGGTTGTATCCGAAATGAGAATATACATATTTGTGATCATATCCTACCGGAAGTTCTCCATACTGACGGTCAAAACGATGTCCACACAGATTGTCCTGTCCCGGTGCACAGATGCAGTCTCTTCCCCAGTCTCTTAAGGATCTTGCGATCTTATTCAAAAGAGAATTATTGGTATAGACAGCACCGCCTTCGCCCATCGTCATATGATGCGGCGGATAGAAACTGGAAGTTCCGATATCACCGATCGTTCCGGTCAGTTTCTCCTCTCCGTTGATAGTATAAACAGAGCCCAGTGCGTCACAGTTGTCCTCGATCAGCCAGAGGTTGTGACGGTCGCAGAAGTCTTTGACTGCCTTAAGGTCAAATGGATTTCCAAGAGTATGAGCCAGCATGACCGCCTTGGTCTTTGAAGAATATGCACCCTCCAGAAGCTGCGGATCGATGTTGTACTGCGGGATCGCCACATCAACAAAAACAGGAACAGCTCCGTACTGGATGATCGGTGCTACTGTTGTCGGGAATCCTGCTGCGACGGTGATGACTTCGTCTCCCGGAAGGATCTGACGTTCCTTAAGGAGCGGGGAAGTCAGTGTCATAAATGCGAGCAGGTTCGCAGAAGAACCGGAATTTACAAGGGAACAGTATCTTACTCCCAGGTATTTCGCAAATTCGTGTTCAAATTCACTGGTGTAACGTCCGGCTGTCAGCCAGAATTCCAGAGAACTGTCCACAAGATTTACCATTTCTTCTGAATCATAAACACGGGACGCATATGGAATACGGTCGCCCTTTTCGTATGGTTTTTTGTTATTATGGTATTTTTCGCAGTATTCTTTTGTCAGCTTGAGGATCTCTTCTCTCGCCTGCTGTTCTGTCATTTCTTCAAACATAATTTTCTCCCTTATCATCGTTTTGTAAAGTATCTGAATTCCTCATTATAAAAGGAAAATCTGTTGTTTAATTTATAAGTATCGCAGAACCACTGGTATGTCTCCGGATCATTTCTCTGCCAGATTCCCAGTGAAGATTTGTTTGTAAAAACTGCCGGTGCATCCTCTGTTTCAAGCTGTTCTTTCAGTTCTTTCAGAGAATCCGGGCGAACTGCCATGTCGCTGAAGTCCATGGTAAAACACTGTGTGCTCCAGTGGAGCATGCTGTAGACTTCTGCCACATTCAGACCGAATGCATGCGTATTTGCAGGCACAACGGCTGCCACCTGCTGTGCAAAATCTTCAAACTCTGCCGTGTTGTGGAAGTTTTCTTTGATCTGACTGTTCTGTGAAAACTGCAGTACATTTCCCGTTCCCATTGCCAGTACAGAGGCCGCACAGATAAGTCCGATCCCTCCCCGCATAGCTTCATAAAAAGTACTGCGGGCGATATTTTCCCAGCCATTTTTTCTTACAAAATCCATTCCGTACTGGGCAAGATAAGCCGCCAGAAGAACGGCTGAAAGGCTGATACAGTCCAGGTTATGGTAGGATGGACGGTTCATATAATAAACAAGGCATCCCAGTGCACCGACACTGAGAAGAAAGACCAGATCTGTCTCCCAGCGGCGTTTTTCTTTGTCTCCAAACCAGCCTGCGATTCCCATTGCAACGCCAGTCAGAAACAGTGTGATCACTGCCATATATGCACTTGGATACGTTGGCAGATCGAGATGAAGTGTATCTGTCATGTATCCGTCAGAAAGCAGCGGAATCAAAAAGTCTCTCACCGAATTCATCGGACTGTGTTTGGAAAGATTATAAAGATTTACGATCCCATAAGCGCCCGCAAAAGCAAAGATCATGCCTGCACATTGCGCTCCGACAGAAAAAAACAGTTCCCGGATCTTCCATTTTTTTCTGGAAAGCAGTCTTGAAATATAAAGTCCTGCCCATGATACTGTGAGAAGAAGCCCTGTCTCTGTATTCCACAAGATTGCGAGCATACAGAGCAGATATCCACCTGCCGCAGTCCAGAGATTACTCCATTTTTTCTTAAGGATCACTGTTCCATAAAGAAGGAACAGCATAGGAAAGATCACTCTGTGCGGCCACACCTGCCAGTAGTATCCACCGCGCATTCCAAGCACCGGAAATGTCAACGCAAGTGCCGCAAGGATACGCAGAACTCTGCTTCTGACAAGCATCTGCAGCACCAGAAATGCACAGATATAAGCCAGTGTTCCGATGCCTGCGATCATCAGTACAAATGCACGGAAATCACCATGGACCAGTTTCATCGGAATCTTGAAAAACAGCCCGTAATGGCCATAAATACTTGTCACATTGTGTGTATACGGCATTCCCTGATATACATTATAAACAGAGTTAAAATATGCATGTGCATGATAATTATCACCCTGTTCGCCTCTTCCGTAAATGTTCGGCGTATACATGCAGTAAAAGATCAGAACCACAAGTGCCGCATAGGTAAGCCAGACGATCCATTCGCCTTTTTTCTCCTTAAGAGAAAGGTTCTCGTACATCCAGAAAAACACTGCAAGTTCTGCCAGAAACAGAAGGATCATCACTGCAAGCGGCTGTGTGTGCCAACCATATTTCATAGAAACTGTTCCTACCTGTTCAGTCTCTCTTGACACGCATACGGTCCAGAATGGAAGCTGTGATGCCAGAAGGATCACCAGCGAAGCTTTCTTAAATGCAGTACTTTCCAACAAACCCGGACCATCTGTCCAACATCCGGTCAGTGCCATTACACCAAGGAACAAGATGCAGAACAAAACCAGCGTCATTCCATAGATAAGAATGTTGTTATTTCCAAGTGCACTGATCCGGTCAGAAAGCCCCGGAATCAGAAAACACCCCAGAAAAAAGCATGCTGTCAGAAGCCACGCTGCCAGTCCGCAGACAATTTCCCGATTCTTTTTCATATATTTATTTTTCCTTTTCTATACATTCTGTTTCAGGTATGTTACTGTTCACTCTGTTCACAGTAACTTGGTCAAAATGCATTCCAAATCACCTTCGGTGATGGCATTTTGCCCCGTATGTCTCGGGATTTTGCCATCTTCATGGCAAAACACCTCGCGGGATATTATCTGTGAACAGTGGCACAAGATATTCCCTGATCTGACGATCTGTAAATGCAGCCATATCCGCTCCGTCAAGCCATGCCTGATACCATTCTACGGTATGGGCGATCGCTTCTTTTACCTGCCAGTGCGGTTTCCATCCGAAGGTACTGCGGATTTTGGAGCAGTCAAGTTTCAGGAAGTTCGCCTCGTGAGGACCTCCCTGATAGAGATTCTCCCAGGCAGCCTCGTCACCCCAGGATGCGCAGAAAAGATCTGCCAGTTCGCCTGTTGTGATACAGTCGTCATCGCCAGGTCCTACATTGTAAGCTCCTGCTTTTGATGCATCTTCGTACTGGCTTCCGGCGAGCATCAGGTATGCGCCCAGCGGCTCCAGTACATGCTGGTATGGGCGGGTGGAATGTGGATTCCGGACGGCAATCTTCTGTCCCTTTGAAACTGCTCTTACGCAGTCCGGAACAATACGATCTGCCGCAAAATCACCACCACCGATCACATTGCCGGCACGTGCTGTGGACACTGCGATCCCGAGCTCATTGAGAAAAGATTTCTCATAGCTGTGCGTTACCAGTTCGGAGCAGGATTTGCTGTTAGAATACGGATCATAACCGTCCAGTTCATCTGTTTCGCGGTAGCCCCACTCCCACTCATTATTTCGGTATACCTTATCTGTCGTCACGTTCAGGAAAGATTTTACGCTCCTGCACTGTCTCACTGCTTCCAGAATGTTGACCGTTCCCATGACATTTGTCTCATACGTATAAACAGGATTTTTGTAGGATTCTCTCACGATCGGCTGTGCCGCCAGATGCAGTACGATCTCCGGCTGTGCCTCTGCAAAAACCTGATGCAGTTTCTCCAAGTCGCGGATATCTCCTGTGACAGAACGCATCCTGGATTCTATATCCAGAAGATGAAACAGATCCGGTTCTGTCGGTGATTCCAGCGCATAGCCTGTAACCTCTGCTCCCAGGTTCAGAAGCCAACGGCAGAGCCAGGAGCCCTTGAAACCAGTGTGTCCGGTTACAAGAACTTTCTTTCCTTTATAAAAGTTAAAATCAAATGTATTACTCATCTATTTCTCCTTTTGCTCAAGCATAATGCCTGCAATTCAGGCATAGATAAAGTTACTGTTCACTCCATTCACAGTAACTTGGTCAAAATGCATTCCACATCACCTTCGGTGATAGCATTTTGCCCCGTATGTCTCGGGATTTTGCCATATTTATGGCAAAACACCTCGCGGAATATTACCTGCGAACAGTAATTAAACAATTTTATTATACTCGCATTCATTTGTAAAGTCACTTGTTTTTGCCGGATTTCCGATATATCCCTTTAGAGAATAAATAATTCCTGTTCACAGTAACGATAAATATTAAAAAGGTCCCCGGAACATTCCTGTTCAGAAGACCTTTGTGGAATTTATGGTAATCTTATTTACAGAATAAATTTACGGATGATCTCGGCAACTCCGTCGTGATTGTTGTCGTGCTCCGTCACATAATCGCCGTATTCCTGAATTCCCGGAAATGCGTTGCACATTACTGCGCCAACATGGGCTGCCTGAAGCATTTCGATATCGTTCTGTGCATCTCCTGCAGACACGGAATTCTCGATCGGGATTCCCAGATGATCGCACATCCAGCGAACTGCTTCCCCCTTGGAGACAGCCTTTGGCACGATCTCAAGATAAGTTGCATTTGAGAAAAAGCTTCTCACGGTATCGGAATATTTAGAAAGAACTTCTTTCTGGAATGCTTCACTTTTGCTTCTGTCATTGTCAATTGCCAGAAGTTTATATGGATCCTGAATGATTGCATCCCTTGCGTTTTTTACGATTTTATATGGTAAGTTCTGTACTTTCGCGTATTGCTGAAGCAGTTCATTGTTCTCTACCGTCAGAATCGCTTCATCTGAATATGCCTGCATATACAGATTTCTTTCTACTGCTTTCTCAAAAATCTCAACTGCTGTATCCTGTGAAAAAGTTACACCATGAATTGTTTCTCTGTGGTAAGGATCGTAAATCTGTCCGCCGTTAAAAGCGATTACATAACAGCCCTCTCCTGTCAGTCCGACGTGTTCTGCAATCTGCAGTCCGCTGGCAAGAGCACGTCCTGTTGTCACAACGATCTTGTGTCCTTTTGCCAGTGCCTCGTCCACTGCTGCCCTGTTTCCCGGGGTGATCTCCTTCTTGTCATTCAACAAAGTTCCATCCAGGTCTGTGAATAAAATCCTGGTATCAACTGCCATCTTTTCTCTTCCTCCATCTGTATATATTTGCCCTTTATATCCAAATATATAATATCTTCCTTCGTCTTCGCAAGAGTTACTTTTTATCTGGTTCCAGATATTTTCTGATTTCTTCTTCCTCCAGATGTTCCCCGATCACGATGATAACTTTCTGTCCAGCTTCGATCGGACGCAGGGTGATCTCGTGATGTGTGGCATTCAATTCTGTCCACGATCCATCTGTTTCCTGTGTAAATCCCTTGATACGAAAAACAGAGCCACAGGCAGGATCTTCCATAATTTTCTGCGCTGCTTCGCGCAGATCTTCTTTTGAGATTTCCAGATCCATGAAATACTTAGACTGAAAAACATCGTCATCATCCAGGTTCATTTTCTCGTAATCTTCAGCAATGTATCCGCTGTTCATGATGCGCTCAAAATCTTCATTTTCAAACTGTTCCCAGTCTTTTTTTATGATCTCATCTTCCTTCAGTCTTCGCTTGCAGTGTACCGTTTCCAGTGCGCGGTTCAGGTGATCGATCGTGTTCTGGATCGTTTCTCCAGAAGCCTCCTGTGTCTTGCTGAGGACAATACAGCCTGCATCTGCGACCTCGGAAGCCAGGATATAATCTGCCTCCTCTGACATTTTTTTATCCAGTCCCACATCAACAACAGCGATCACATTTCCGATCTGATACCAGCGATCCAACGGTTCTTCGTGCAGTGCATCAAAAAACTCATCCATATCAAAAATCCCTGACGGCTCGATCAGAACGCGGTCATATCCGCACATTCCCATCGCGATCAGCTTGGTCTTGAAACGTCTTCTGTGGCAGTCTTTGTCGCATCCTCCGGCTACCATTTCAAGCTCACACTGTTCGCTTTCCAGTTCCCGAAGCAGCATCATATCTACATTTACCGCGCCGAAATCATTCTCCAGAATTCCGATATTGTAACCCTGATCCATCAGATAACGGGCATATTTTTTTATGAAAGTTGTCTTTCCTGATCCGAGAAATCCTGTGATCAGATCTACTTTAACCATGTAATTTCCTCCTGTATGTTCTGTGCAAATATATGATGTCCTTTTTCTGAAAAATGTACTCCATCGTATACGACTGGGATGTCCCATTTACCAGCGTCCGTAAAGCCGATTCCCAGGCGTTCTGCGACTTTTTTGTATTCTTCGCCAAGTTGTCTTGATTCCTGATACAGCCGTTCTTCATCTACCCAGGCACCGTATTCCATCCGGGCTGGTGCAATCAAATAGAGTGTGATCTTTCCACTGGAAACCGCCGGTTCTGCCATGAGTTTTTTCAGAAAAGTCTCCATTCTCTGTGCCGTATCTTTCGCTGTAAACTGCTGTTCCTGCAGAAGATCGTTCGTTCCAAGCATGATCCACATCCATACGGGAGCATCCTTATCCTGCCAGTCCTTTAACTGTTCGCAGGCAAAACGGATCTGGCTTCCTGTGTGCGGAATACACCTTCCACAGATGCCGTGATTCTCGATCTTCCACTTCGTTTCGCTCTCCAGGATACCTGTCCAGCGGTTTTGTTCTGGATACTGGTCCCCCATCAATGTACACGGATCATAGCCGTATGTATTGGAATCTCCATAACAGATGATCGTTCCTGCCATCGTTTTTCCTCCGTTTCTATCCACAGTTTCTGTTCATTTAACTCCTGCCATAAGCCATGCGAGCAGTCCATATTCTACAACAAGGATCAGAGGTACTCCTACAGAAAATTTCTTCTTTCTTGTCTTATGATGAAAGGTTTTCATTCCTGCCCACGCACCAAAACTTCCACCCAGAAGCGCAACCCCGATCAGAGTACTTTCCGGGATTCTCCATGCCCCACGTTTGGCTTTTTCCTTGTCAATTCCATACATCATGAATGCCACTATATTTATCGTTATCAGATACCAGCTGAAATATTTCATTAAATCCATATGTTTCGTTTCCTCCCTGTACTATTTTATATGAACTGTCCTCCCAGTTCTTTCAGTCTCTGCTTCCGCTCCTGATAATCCGGCATTTCCTGCTCCACAATCGCCCAGAACTTCGAAGAATGGTTCATCTCTTTTCGGTGTGCCAATTCATGAACCACCACATAATCCAGAATCTCCGGCGGCATCAGGACCAGTCTCCAGTTAAAGTTCAGATTTCCGGCCGAACTGCAGCTTCCCCACCGGGTTTTCTGCTCTCGGATCGTGATTCTGCCATAGTTTACTCCCATCCGTGCCGCAAAATATGCCGTTCTTTCCGGGAATATTTTAAGGGCTTTCTGAACACCGTCTCTTCGTTCTTCATCTGTGATCACATGACGAGTCTCCCGGTAATCTTCAAGCTTTTTCTGCTGCTTCAAGATCCAGTCTTCGTGATCTTTTACAAATCTGACAACCCTGTATTTCGCCAGTCGCTGCGGCGCACGCACGATCACTCTGCCATCTGGTTTTACCTGCAAAGATATGGTTTTACGGTCTGAACGGATCAGTTCATATGTTATCGTATCTATCGTTTTACCCTCCGTAATACAAAAAAAGTTCCACAGTATCATCATTTTCACCGTAATGATACCATGAAACTTATTTTGCGTAAAGAACAGCGGCGCGGATTGCGAATATCCGCTTTGCTACCTGCTCATAACCAAATAACTGCTCCGCAGTTTATTTGGTTAAATTCTCATCATCTCCGACATGATACATGCCCCGGAAGCACCGCAGTCCATTACTTCCTGTATCTGTCTGGTTCCTGCGTGGATGCCGCCGATCGCATATACCGGGATCGTTACGGCATTGCAGATTTCTCGCAGGAAGTCTAATCCCCGTGGCGGCAGGCCTTTCTTGCAGTCGGTAGTGTAGATATGCCCTGCTGTCAGATAGGTTGCTCCGAGTTTCTGTGCTTCTTTTGCTTCCTCTACAGAGTGTACAGAACATCCCACTGCCAGAAAATCACCTGGATTTTCGCTGTTTTCTCTGAGAAGAAACAGAGGCAGATGAATATATGGATGCTGCAATTTTCTCGCTGTTTCCAGATATGTATGAAGCATACATGGAACCTGATATTGTTTACATAATGTCAGAATCTGTACTGCCAGTTCTGCATATTCTTCCTCAGAAAGATCCTTTTCTCTGAGGATCACAGCCCTGGGATGGAGTTTACAGACACGTTCCATCTGTTCCAGGAACGGTCTGCTGCTCAGTTTGCGTTTTGTCACTGCAATGACATTTTTATATTCTTCTTTATAAATAGACATAATCATTCATGACCGGCTGGAGCTGGTGATCCAAAAGTGCCTGATATACTTCATCTACAGACCTTCCGTCTGAGATCTCAAACTGGTCATCTCCTTTGTCTTCAATATCGTCTACGTGGCTTCCGATTCCCGTGCTGACGCCTGCTGAGATCTTGGTTGCAGCGATATTTACCAGATTGTCTCTTACTCTCTCGCACTCTCTTGTGGACACAGTAATGCTCGCAAATGGCATAAACAGACGGTATGCACAGACAACCTGGAGAAGCTGTGGTTCATGTACATCCATCGGGTTGATCCTGTCATTATTGATGATCGGACGAAGTCTCGGGCAGGAAAAAGCAATCTCTGCATGAGGGTATTTTCTCTGGAGCAGCCATGCATGATAGCCTGTCGCAAATGCATCCTTACGGAAATCGTCCAGACCGAGAAGTGCTGCAAATCCTACACCTCTCATGCCGCCTTTCAGCGCACGTTCCTGTGCGTTCAAGCGGTACGGGAAGATTCGTTTGTGACCTGCAAGATGAAGTGTTTCATACTTGTCTGAGTTGTACGTTTCCTGGAAAACTGTTACATAATCCGCACCGCATTCATGCAGATAATGATACTCATCAGAGTTCATCGGATAAACTTCCAGACCGATGACCTTAAAATATTTTCGTGCGATCTTACATGCTTCTCCAATGTATTTCACATCAGATTTCGCTCTGCTCTCACCTGTCAGGATCAGGATTTCCTGCAATCCTGTTTTGGAGATCGCTTCCATTTCTTTTTCGATCTCTTCTGCATTTAACTGGGCCCTGCGAATCTTGTTGTGGCAGTTGAAACCACAGTAGATGCAATAGTTTTCACAGTAATTCGCGATGTAAATTGGTGTAAACATATATACACTATTGCCAAAATGTTTCCTTGTCTCTACTCTCGCCGCCTGTGCGATCTCCTCCAGAAGAGGAAGTGCTGCCGGGGAAAGAAGTGCCTGAAAATCTTCGATCGTGCGGTTGTCATGTTCCAGTGCCCTGCGGACATCTTTCTCTGTATACTGGTCATAATCGTAGGCATTCATTGCGGTAATGACCTTTTCCATAACATCTGATTCTTCCATTGTTTCCATGCCCGGAAGATACTTCATATGATCGATACGGTTCTTTTTCATATCCTCAAGGATCACTTCATTGACGATGCTTTCATTGAAATGTTCTCCATGATTTGCTGCTGTATTCTCTGCCATTTTATTCTGTCCTCCGTTCCTTAGTCATGCAGAAATCCTGTCAGTGGTGATGACGCGCTGGCACCTTTTTCCAGAGTACGTCCCAGTCCGGAAAGGTATGCGCTGCGGCCTGCTTCGATTGCTTTTTTAAACGCTTCTGCCATTGCCTCTACATCTCCGGCAGTTGCGATCGCGGTGTTTGCCATGACCGCGGAAGCTCCCATTTCCATTGCTTCACATGCCTGAGAAGGTCTGCCGATTCCTGCATCTACGATGATCGGAAGGTCAATCTCATCGATCAGGATCTGGATAAATTCTTTGGTACAGATGCCTTTGTTGGAACCGATCGGAGAGCCAAGAGGCATAACGCAGGCAGCTCCGGCGTTTACCAGATCTCTTGCTGCGTTCAGATCCGGGTACATATATGGCATAACTACGAAGCCTTCTTTTGCAAGGATTTCTGTCGCTTTAATGGTTTCATAGTTGTCCGGAAGAAGATATTTGGAATCATGGATGACTTCAATCTTTACGAAATCTCCACAGCCAAGTTCACGGGAAAGTCTTGCGATACGGACTGCTTCTTCGGCATTTCTCGCGCCGGAAGTGTTTGGAAGAAGTGTAACATTATCTGGAATATAATCCAGGATATTCGCAAGTCCGCCTTCGTTTGCACGGCGCAGTGCAAGTGTGATGATCTGTGCCTCTGCTTTTTCAATGCAGGCTTTTACCAGATCCAGTGAAAATTTACCGGAACCAAGAATGAAACGTGAGGTAAATTCGTGTCCTCCAAGAACCAGTTTATCCTCATTTTTGCCGCTTCCGCCGCCCATAAAACTTACGATTTCCATAACATCACCCTCCTTCAAAATGGTTGTTCCATATAATTCTCTTGCAAGTATTTTGTCGTTTAATTCAATTGCTACCTGAACCGGTACGTACTTGTTCGTCTCCAGATATTCTGTGACTGATAATGGTTTCTCAAGTGTTTTTTCTACTCCGTTTACTGTGATCATATTTGTCCTCCTGTGTTGTGATACATTAGTAATAACGATACATACGAATTATTACGCTGCTTCGCAGCTTCATAATTCTACAACCATTCGGAATCCGCAGATTTACTTCGTAAATCGCTACTTCCTCATGTTTGGCGGCTTCAAAAAAGAGTTCACAAAAGAATACACCCGCGGTGGTGCACCCCTTCATGAACTCTGTTCACTCTCATTTGTATCGCTATGAAATTGTGTTCCTGTTCAGATATGAAACGAATCAGCAGACGCGCCACTGGTGTTCTCTCGATATGTAATACAAAAAAGGAGACGCCACAAGGCATCTCCCGTAATATCCACATACGTTCACATTCCTACGTTGGCATTATCCAAATCAGGTATAAGGGTCGAAGTTAATTACTTCCTCTCAGCCTGCCAGTACAAGCTCCCCTGCTTATTTACAAAGTTTAGTATATGCTTTAATCACAATTCTGTCAAGTCTTGATTTTTACACATTATCTTTGTACAGTATGACAAAACACCTCGCGGGATATTACCTGTGAACAGTAACTATAATTTTATACATAAGAAAAGCCCGGATCTCTCCAGGCTCTTCTCGGTCTTTTTATTTTTCAAAGAGGTCTACCAGTTCCTGTCCATCATCATATCCGGCATCTTTGAGCTGTTCTACGAACCACTCATCTACACCATCTACTGCTTCTTTGAAGGAATTGATATCCATATCATCTTTGTCTGTGATAGTTACGCCATTCTTTGACTGCCAACGAGTCTTGATCTCCTCATCACCGGAACGGTTGATGTAACGCTCATACTCAACGGCTTTCTGTCCACACTCATCAACAACTGCCTGCTGCTCTGGTGTCAGAGTATCATACAGATCCTGGTTGATACAGAAGAACAGACAGTCATAGATCGCATCCCACATGGAGCAGTACGGCTGAACCTCCTGCACGCTTGCCGCGTCGATTGCCGGAAGCGGGTTTTCCTGACCTTCTACTGTGTTCTGCTGCAGAGCAGTGTAGGTCTCAGACCAGTTCATGTTTGTCGCATCTGCGCCCCATCTCTTGTAGCATTCCATCAGAAGGTTGGAGCCTGCTACACGGATCTTGAGGTTCTTCATATCGTCGACAGTTTTTACTTCGTGCTTGCTGTTTGTCAGTTCACGGAAGCCGTTCTCTGCGATACCCATGCAGTGCAGGCCATAACTGGAAAGGATCTCTTTCAACTTATCACCGGCTTCGCCATCGAACTTCGCATCCGCATCATCATAAGAATCATAAATAAACGGAAGTGATACTACATTAAATCTCGGATCAAATGCTGAGTAGATCAGGTTGGAATGCATGGAGATCTGTACCGGGTCTCCGTTCATCAGTGCCTGGATTCCCTCGGACTGATTTCCGTTTGTCAGCTGGTCTGCTGCGTAAACATTAACTTTGATCTTGCCGCCGGTTGCTTTTTCCATCAGTTCTCCGAACTTACGTCCACCTTCTGCCCAGGTACTTGTCTCTGTAGTAGAGCATGCAAAGTTCCATGTTGCTTCCGGCCAGTCAAGGTCACTGTGATCAGCCACCGTATCTGTAGATTCCTGTGTAAAGAGATCAACCAGTTCCTGTGCGTCATCATATCCTTCTTTCTCGAGTTCCTTAACAAACCACTCATCTACGCCATCTACGGCTTTTTTAAAGGAATCGATATCCATATCTTCTTTATTTGTAATGGTCACACCGTTCTTTGACTGCCAGCGGGTCATGATCTCTTCATCACCTGAACGGTTGATATAACGCTCATATTCAACCGCTTTCTGTCCACACTCATCAACAACTGCCTGCTGCTCCGGTGTCAGGCTGTCATAAATCTCCTGGTTGATACAGAAAAACAGACAGTCATAAATTGCATCCCACATGGAGCAGTACGGCTGAACCTCCTGCACGCTTGCTGCATCGATTGCCGGCAGCGGATTCTCCTGGCCCTCTACTGTGTTCTGCTGCAGAGCTGTATAGGTCTCTGTCCAGTTCAGGTTCGTTGCATCTGCGCCCCATCTCTTATAGCATTCCATAAGAAGATTAGATCCTGCAACACGAATTTTGAGATTCTTCATATCATCCAGAGTCTTGACTTCATGCTTGCTGTTGGTCAGTTCACGGAAGCCGTTCTCTGCGATACCCATGCAGTGCAGTCCATATTCAGAAAGCAGTTCTTTCAGTTTTTCACCGGCTGCACCGTCAAATTTAGCATCTGCATCATCATAAGAATCATAGATAAACGGAAGGGATACTACATTGAATCTCGGGTCAAATGCAGAATAGATCAGGTTGGAATGCATGGAAATCTGTACCGGGTCTCCATTCATCAGTGCCTGGATTCCTTCAGACTGATTTCCGTTTGTCAGCTGGTCGGTTGCATAAACATTAACTTTAACCTTGCCTCCGGTAGCTTTTTCCATCAGTTCGCCGAACTTACGTCCGCCATCTGCCCAGGTACTTGTCTCTGTTGTAGAGCAGGCAAAGTTCCAGGTCATTTCCGGCCAGTCAAGGTCGCTGTAATCTTCAATTGTATTAAAGGAGTCACTGCCATCTCCTGCATCTTTTGAAGATGTGCTTCCTGTGTCAGCAGAAGCCTGGTCTCCTGTGTAAGAGCCATCTTTTGCAAGTGCTTTCGGCAGTGCTGTGGAAGTTGCCGGAATATATGTAACAATCAGAAGTACCGCAACACTGGCTGCGATCATCGGCATAACTGCTCTTGAAATCTGCTGCAGGGTAACTTCCAGACCTTTCTTGATCTTGATACTGATCGCAACAAAAAGGTTGACACCAACCGGAGGTGTTACCTGTCCGATTGCAAGGTTTACAGTTGCCATAACACCGAATGCAACAACGTCATATCCAAGTGCCTTACATACCGGAAGCATGATCGGGATAAAGATATACATTGCTGAGTTTGCATCGATAAAACATCCTGCGATCAGGAAAATAACATTTACGATCAAAAGGAATACAAACTGATTGTGTGCGATAGAGCCAAGCAGTCCAGATGCAGCATCTGCAATACCAAACTTGGTACATACAAATGAAAACAGTGATGCACTGGCAACGATCAGCATGATTCCACCAGTAGTCTTTGCAGAATCTACCAGGATATCAAACAGGTCTCTGAAAGACACTTCTCGGTAGATCACCATACCTACAAAAAGTCCATACACAACAGATACGGCTGCTGCTTCTGTTGGTGTAAAGATACCGCCATAGATTCCGCCGAGAATGATAACCGGCATCAGGAATCCCCAGAATGCATCTTTGAAGGTATCCCAGCGTTCTTTTGCAGATGCTTTCTGGCGGGATGGTTTGATATCATGTTTGTTTGCTTCAAGAAGTACTACGATCACAAGTGCAACACCCATCAGGATTCCAGGAACGATACCTGCCATGAACATATCAGCGATAGATACGCCTGTGATGGATGCGTATACAACGAATGCGATACTTGGCGGTATGACGATCGCCACCGAACTTGCCGTCGCCATCAACGCTGTGGAAAACGGTGCGGAGAAACCGCCCTGCTCTACCATTGCCGGGATCAGAACAGCGCCAAGAGCTGCTACTGTAGCCGGACCGGAACCGGAGATTGCTCCGAAGAAACAGGAAACAATAACGCATACAATCGCGATACCACCTTTTTTGTGTCCGACGCAGGTGTCGACAAAATCGATCAGTCTGCGGGAAATTCCGGCTTTTGCCATAATATTTCCGGACAATACAAAGAACGGAATTGCAAGAAGAAGGAATTTACTGATTCCTGAATACATATTTGTTGCAACGATAGTAAGTGAGGTTCCTGAATACAGGATAGCACATACTGAGGAAAGTCCCAGGCAAAGCGCGATCGGCACACCAAGGATCAGAAAAACAAAAAATGAAATAAACAAAACAGCACTGATCATTTATTTGTCCTCCTTATCGTTATTATTTCCAAAACAGACATCCAAGCAGTATTCAATAAAATGAAGAATCATACAGCCTGCTCCGATCGGTACAAAGGACCAGAATATCCATTCCGGCCAGTTCAGTACGAACGTTCTCTTACCATTTGCAAGCTGGGTAAGAACTTTGTCCATACCATATTTAAAGAGAATCACTGAAAAAATGATGCTAAGCACTGTAATCAGAATTACTGAAGGTTTTTTCAGTTTTTTCGGAAGACGGTCCGTAACCAGCGTCAGGCTGACCAGTCCTCCCTCACGACATGACAGTGCTGCTGCCAGAAGTGTGATAAGTACAAATACCGCAACAACAAGTTCTTCTGTAAAGGACCATGAGCGGTGGATGACTTTACGGGAAAATACATTTCCCACTGTGAGCACGAGGATCAGCAGTGTGGAGATCACAAGTACGATTTTTTCAACTGCTGCCAGTGCATTCATGAGTTTTTTGTAGACTTTCATCCTCTCTTCCTCCCTTTTGTTTTTCCGGTTTCAGAAATATTTTTGGGTATAAAAAAACCGCCCCTCAGGGACGGATATATTATTCCGCAACCACCCTGTTTCTCCATTGAAACAAGTACGATTCTGCAACGTACCGGCATACGCGTCTCCTGTAACGGGGAGCCTCCGTGAAAACCTACTGATGAATCAAAAACGTTCGGTCTTCCTTCTCAGGGATGATATTCAAAACAGTGCCGTTACCGCATCACACCAACTGCGGCTCTCTGGAAACGCGCATTCTCTGTCTCTACTGATTCCCATCGTAGAATTTACTGTTATGCTTTAGTCTATTACTAAGACAAAGTTATTTTACAACTCTTTTTTGATACAGTCAAGTCCTTTCTCGACAGAATGTAACAATTTTGTCGCAAATTTTATAAACAACAAAATAAACTGACCGGTCATTACTTTCCTTTGTAATAATCGGTCAGCCCTATGCACAGGTCGAACTCGTGGTTCATTCTCTCCACAAAACCTTCTTCATTGTCAGTATATGGCTGTGCGTCATTGACGATATATCTTCCGAACTTCATTCCATCCAGTTTGAATTCAGAATTCTCTGTCCACATGCCATGAGCTCCCTGCCAGTAGGAATCCTCTCCTGCTACGCTCAAAACAAAAGCGTCCACATATTTGTCATCATTGCTGTCATAATCCATGTAATCAATCTGGGAATCAAACGCAGACAGAACTTCCTCCGCCAGTTCCTCGATTGAATTGTTATCGTTTTCGTATTTCTCCATATCATACTTGGCAGTATAATAAAAAACATCTCCACTTAGCTGAAGCTGTGAATTGGAAATATCCTTTGCATATGTAGTCATACTGTTCTGATTTCCGCTGAAAAGCAAAGTTCTCAGTTTATCAGAAGTAAGTGCCCCTTCTTTGAATCGGTTATCCGGAAAATCGACCATAAATACCGGCATCTTGACTGTGCCTTTGACTGCTGCATGTTCCTTCCCGTCGGAACAGACTTCCTGAGTCAGATCTTCTGTCGTATCTTCCTGAACTTCTTTATCCTTTGCACTGCAGAAATTTACAGCAAGTATTGAAAGTATAACTCCTGCAAGTATCATTTTACCAAAACGTTTCATAATAATCTCCCCTTACAACCAAACCACCGAACCACCTGCCTCCCAACAGATGATTCTGATTTCCTTGTAACGGCTCTTATTATACACTTGCAGATAAGTGTGCTGTAAATTCGATTTTTCGTGAGTGAGTTTTTCTCATGGTCAGTTTGCTGAACTATCCCTGCGGTTTACTACATAAGTTCGATAAAAAGTATGATGAACTTATCGAACAGGCCCGGAAGGAAAATCCACTTCCCAAAACCACGGAGAAAAAACGTGGCCGGAAGAAAAAAGGAAAAATCCTTGCCCTTGTAGAACGCCTTGCGAATTACAAGGCTTCAGTCTGCCTTTTTATCCATAACTTCAATGTCCCGTTTGATAACAACCAGGCAGAACGTGATCTTCGGATGATAAAAGTCAAGACCAAAGTATCCGGATGCTTCCGAACTGAGGAAGGTGCCAGAGATTATCTGAAAATCATGTCCTACGTAGGCACGGCACATAAACAGGGATACAATGCTTACGAAGCTATCAAAAATGCGATCACAGGTCACCCTGATTTCATCTTTGAGTAAAGCTAGTTCTGAATAGTTACCATATTTTTTTTATTTTCTGGCTCCCCCCTCCTGACTGAGCCCGTCAGCGCCGGTGGTGAGACGCGCCAAGGCCACATCTTCATTTTTTGCTGCCTCTTCACTGTCATAAACCCCAAACACAGCATTTTTGAACGGGGAGCCGTTTCCGTCTACTTTTCTAACGTTCGCGCGTACGAGTTCGTACAAGGATTCCACAGACTGACGCAGGGGATGGCGTGGATAGTGGGGAAGGTTGAGGGGGTGGGTGGTGATGCAGGAAATTGTTGGCACATCCCGTAGATATTATTTCCACTCTCATATCCGCAGATTCCCTTTGCATTCCATCCCACGATATAGTAAAATTGAGCCAGACCTATATGTACTAGAACAAAGGAAGGAGAACCTATATGAAGAAAACCAGAAAATATCTTCTCTGCCTGCTGACACTCGCCCTAATGCTTTTCCTGCCAGCCACAGCAGCACAGGCCGCATCCGGTCAGCAGCCAGGCTATGTCAGCAGCATTACCGCCAAGGTATCCGGCAGTAACAAGGTGACCGTTACCTGGAAGAAAGCCAAAAACGCTACTTCCTACCGTGTATATTACAAGCAGGCAGGCGGCAAATGGAAAACCCTTGCCAACGTCAACGGTACCAAATACACCCACACTTCCAGCAGGAAATATCCATTAACTGAAGGAAAGAAATATGTGTATACCGTAAAGGCATATAACCGTTACGGCCGGAAATGGGGTTCATATGACAGAAATGGCAAAACTGTCACAATCCCGGCTATCCCTGGCAAGGTCAACGTTACCAAGGTAAAAGCAAACAGTTACCAGGAAGTGCAGGTGAACTGGAGCAAGGCAAAAAACGCTACTTCCTATCATGTTTACTACAAGGAAGCAGGCGCAAGGAACTGGCGCAAGATTGACTCCGTCAGCGGACGTTATACCAGTTTCAAGCATCGCTCATCCAAGTCCTTTCCATTAAAGCCTGGCAAGAAATATGTGTATACAGTCAAGGCATACAACGGAAACTTCAAAAAATGGGGCTCCTACAATACGAAAGGCTGGAGCGTGTCTGTTCCGAAGAAACCGGAAGGAAAAGTGCCGGGAACAGTCAAGTTATGTTATGTAAGCGCAACAACCGACAGCGAAGTCATCATTGACTGGGAAGGTGTAGAGAATGCAACATCTTATTGTATCTATTATAAAGAATCCGGGGCTAAGAACTGGGTTAAGATTGCTACCGTAGGCAGCAATACACAGTTTTACATCCACGAATCCTCTTCCGCTTACCCGCTGAAGGCTTCATGTAAGTACTTATACACTATAAGGGCATACAACAGCGCTTCAAAAAAATGGGGCGGATATAATACGAAAGGCTGGAGCGTTACAACTCCTGAAGACCCGGACGCTACACCAATGCCGCAGCCAACCAAAAAGCCGCAGCCGACAGAAGCACCAAAGCCGTCTCCAAAACCTACATCAACCCCGAAGCCAACACCAACCGCTACTCCTACCCCTTCACCGGAAGAGATTGCGGCAAATGCTGAGAAGATAGCAAAAGAGGTCATCCGACTGACAAATATTGAGAGACGAAAGAACGGAAAAGCCGACCTGAAATACCATGCAAAACTTCAGCAGGCAGCAATGACCAGGGCGAAGGAATTGGAAATCAAATGTTCTCACGAAAGACCTGACGGAAGAGACAGCAGTACCGCTATATACGAAGCTGGCGTAGGAAACTCTTCTGGAGAAAATATCGGAGTAGGGTTTACTAAACCAGAGGCTGTTGTTAAGGCATGGATGGACAGCCCAGGGCATGCATCTGCTATCCTGGATAGTGATTCCACACACATTGGAGTCGGCTATTATAAAGGCAAGAACGGCACCAACTACTGGGTGCAGGATTTCTCCAGCGGACCGGACGAAAAATGCACGTTAACTGTTGACGCAAACGGCGGCACCTTCCCGAGCAAGGGCGGGGTGGAGAAATTTGAGATGGCTGTGCCGAAGGGGATGACGCTGTATGCAGATGATTTTGAAAAACCGGTTAAGGCTGGATGCGTGTTTGAGAAATGGACAACTGTATTTTCTTTTGGCTGGGAATCTAACAATGCAACAGAAATTCACATGAGCGAAAGCAAAACTTTAAAGGCAAACTGGAAAGACGCTGCATCCTCTTCAAAAGTATCATCTACAAATGAGGACATCTTTTCAGACGGAGTAAGTAATGACAGCAATGCTGAAAATACAAACACTGACAGTTCTTTTGAAGTAATAGAGTCTGTTGACGAAAATTCCAAAGAATTGGACATTTCGGAAGACACAGATGAGAGTGAGGTTGAATTTGTAGAAGACAATTTACAATAAAGTAATATAAAAATCAGCGTTCTCGCAAGAGAACGCTGATTTTTATATATCCCCCCTCCTCCATCATATATTTTTTTTATTTTCTGACTCCCCCTCCTGACTGAGCCCGTCAGCGCCGGTGGTGAGACGCGCCAAGGCCACATCTTCATTTTTTGCTGCCTCTTCACTGTCATAAACCCCAAACACAGCATTTTTGAACGGGGAGCCGTTTCCGTCTACTTTTCTAACGTTCGCGCGTACGAGTTCGTACAAGGATTCCACAGACTAACGCAGGGGATGGCGTGGATGGTGGGGAAGGTTGAGGGGGTGGTGATGTAGGAAATTGTTGGTACATGCCACCGATTCCCTTTGCATTCCATCCCACGATATAGTAAAATTGAACCAGACCTATATGTACTAGAACAAAGGAAGGAGAACCTATATGAAAAAAACCAGAAAATATCTTCTCTGCCTGCTGACACTCGCCCTAATGCTTTTCCTGCCAGCCACAGCAGCACAGGCCGCATCCGGTCAGCAGCCAGGCTATGTCAGCAGCATTACCGCCAAGGTATCCGGCAACAACCAAGTGACCGTCACCTGGAAGAAAGCCAAAAACGCTACTTCTTACCGTGTATACTACAAACAGGCGGGCGGCAAATGGAACACCCTTGCCAACGTCAACGGTACCAAATACACCCACACTTCCAGCAAGAAATATCCATTAACTGCGGGAAAGAAATATGTGTACACAGTCAGAGCATACAACCGTTACGGCCGGAAATGGGGCTCCTACGACAAAAAGGGCAAAACTGTCACAATCCCGGCTATCCCTGGCAAGGTCAACGTTACCAAGGTAAAAGCAAACAGTTACCAGGAAGTGCAGGTGAACTGGAGCAAGGCAAAAAACGCTACTTCCTATCATGTGTATTACAAGGAAGCAAGCTCAAGGAACTGGCGCAAGATTGACTCCGTCAGCGGACGTTATACCAGTTTCAAGCATCGCTCATCCAAGTCCTTTCCATTAAAGCCTGGCAAGAAATATGTGTATACGGTCAAGGCATACAACGGCAGCTTCAAAAAGTGGGGTTCCTACAATACGAAAGGCTGGAGCGTTACAACTCCTGAAGACCCGGACGCTACACCAACGCCGCAGCCAACCAAAAAGCCGCAGCCGACAGAAGCACCAAAGCCGTCTCCAAAACCGACATCAACCCCGAAGCCAACACCAACCGCTACTCCTACCCCTTCACCGGAAGAGATTGCGGCAAATGCTGAGAAGATGGCCAAGGAAGTTATCAGACTGACGAACATTGAGAGGAGAAAATACGGACTTACTGAACTGAAATATCACGCAAAACTTCAGCAGGCAGCAATGACCAGGGCGAAAGAACTGGAAATCAAATATTCCCACGAAAGACCTGATGGAAGAGACAGCGGAACCGCAGCATTTGAAGCAGGTGTAGGAAATCCTGGTGGTGAAAACATCGGAGCGGGATTTACAAAACCGGAGGCGGTTGTTAAAGCGTGGATGGATAGCGATGGACATAGAACTACTATGCTGCAGTCCCACTACACCCACATCGGCGTAGGCTACTACAAAGGCAAGAACGGCACCGGATACTGGGTGCAGGAATTCTCCAGCGGACCGGACGAAAAATGCACGTTAACTGTTGACGCAAACGGCGGCACCTTCCCGAGCAAGGGCGGGGTGGAGAAATTTGAGATGGCTGTGCCGAAGGGGATGACGCTGTATGCAGATGATTTTGAAAAACCGGTTAAGGCTGGATGCGTGTTTGAGAAATGGACGGCGGTTTACCCTGATGGATATGAAACAAAACAGGCAACCAAAATACATATGTCCGAAAGTCTTTCATTAAAAGCAAACTGGAAAGATGCTACAGCATCTGCGAAAGTATCATCTATAAATGAGGAGATCTTTTCAGACGGAGTAAGTAATGATAGCAATGCTGAAAACACAAACACTGACAGTTCTTTTGAAGTAATAGAGTCTGTTGACGATATGGATTCCAAAGAATTGGACATTTCGGAAGACACAGATGAAAGTGAGGTTGAATTTGTAGAAGACAATTCATGATACCGCGAGCTATGCTCGCGTGTACCAGACGTGGACGAGTTTTCCCCGTCCATCGATAATGTAAGCAATCACTTGGCATACACTTAACAATAAAGCAATATAAAAATCAGCGTTCTCTTACGAGAACGCTGATTTTTATATATCCCCCTCCTCCTCCATCATATATTTTTTTTATTTTCCAGCTCCCCCTCCTGACTGAGCCCGTCAGCGCCGGTGGTGAGACGCGCCAAGGCCACATCTT
>NZ_QULA01000033.1:0-36343 GCF_003481595.1 Blautia sp. OM07-19 | reverse complement strand
CCGCACGTCCGGAATTCTGTGAGGGATACATTCGGTAACGGATGTATCTACTCGACCGATGAATAGTTAATAAAGAGAGGTGCAGATGCTATGCCAGGTATACTCGTGGTTGAAGATGATGAAAATTTAAATCGTGGAATTACATTTTCACTGAAAAAATCCGGATATGAGGTTTTTTCAGCAGAATCAGTGAAAAAAGCGAAAAGAATTGCAAGTGATAATAATGTGGATGTTACCATTTGTGATGTGAATCTTCCGGATGGGAATGGACTGGAATTTGTAAGGTGGATGAGATGCAATTATAATACATACATTATTTGTCTTACAGCACTAGATCAGGAGATGGATCAGGTCATGGGATATGAAGCAGGGGCAGATGATTATATTACAAAGCCGTTTAGTCTTTCGGTACTTCTTTTGAAAATAGAAGCACATTTCCGCCGCAGACAGGAGAAAACGGAAGCCGGAAAGATGATTTCGGGAGATATCGTATTTATCGCAGGAGAAATGAAAGTCCTGATAAAGAGTCGTGAAATCAGTCTGACAAAAACGGAGTTGAAAATGCTGACTTTTTTTCTTCAGAATTCGAAACAGATTCTTTCAAAAACACAAATATTGGAAAATGTGTTTGATCTGGAAGGGGATTTTGTGGATGAAAATACAATCGCTGTCAATATCAGAAGACTCCGTGAGAAAATCGAAGACAATCCGGCTGCACCGGTCTATATAAAGAATATCAGAGGTCTTGGGTATATATGGAATCAGGAGGTAAGGCAGTGACAAAGAGATATCGCAAGAAGATCACAGTAGCGCTCTCCTTGGTATTACCTGTCATAGTATTGTTTGCAATATTAAATTGCTTTACCACATATGTGTTTTATGAAGATTATAAATATAAAATGAATCTTATGACAGAGATTGCTGCAAAGGAAGAATTTTCCGGGCTGGATGCTGTTTCGGAATTGCTTAAGGATAAGGATATTGAAACCAACGAACAGGGAAGGCGATTATTGGAGCAATATGGATACTGGGGGAATAAAGGGAATGCATTTTATTCGCAATTCCGGCATCAGGTTATGGTGACCGGTGCTGTAAGCACTGTGATATGCGTGCTTCTTTTGACTTTTTTACTTTATTGGAAGAAAAAAGAAGATGCGTGTCATCAGAAAATTTTAGACCAGTTGGAAGAAATTCTGATCAGATTCCGTGAAAATAAATTTGATGATTTACTGAAAACGGAAAATCATGCAGAACTGGAAAAATTGAATGACCAGCTTGAAGCAATCGGACATCATATTCAGTTGATAAAGGAAGAAGCAAGGGCAGAAAAGGAGAACACGAAAGAAATGGTTTCTGATATTTCTCACCAGTTAAAGACACCGGTTGCAGCTTTGGATACATGTTTTAGTGTGCTGATGCAGAATGACTTAAGTGCCACAGAACAGGAGGAGTTTCGTATCCGTTGTCGGAGTGCTCTGGATGGACTGGAGACATTATTGCAGTCGCTTCTTGAAATATCCAAGATGGAAACTGGACTGATTCAGATTAATAAGAAAAAACTTCCGCTTATGGATACTGTCATATCTGCTGTGAACCGCACTTATCCTAAAGCGGATGAGAAAGAAATTGAATTCGTTTTTGACTATGAAAAAGAGCTGGAAACATGCACGATTATGCAGGATAAAAGGTGGCTTGGTGAAGCTGTGATCAACGTTCTGGATAATGCGGTCAAGTACAGTCCGTGTGGTTCAAAAATATTTATCCGGTTACAAAAAAGAAACTATCTTGTAAGAATGGAAATTGAGGATCAGGGAATTGGTATTCCGCAGAATGAGTATCACAAAATTTTTCAACGATTTTACAGAGGAAGTTCCAAGGAGGTCATGGAAAAGAGTGGTACAGGAATCGGACTTTTTCTATCGAGAGAAATTATCGAAAAACACGCAGGTACGATTACGGTAACCTCCGGCAAAAAGAAAAAAGGAAGCACGTTTGTGATTCAATTACCATATGTTGGTTAAATTTTAAGTGAGCAGAAATCTTACAATTCTGTAAGATTTCTGCTCGTTTTTTGAAAGTGAAATGAAAGATTGTCCTGATACAATTTGGATGTAGATTGAAAAATGACCAAATATATAAACAGGCAAAGAAAGCGTGCTGAAAAGGTACGCTTTACAGAATTGAAAAGGAGGCAACACATGAGTGTGATATTAGAAACCAAGCAGCTTTGTAAGTTTTATGGCGCAGGTGAGAATCAGGTCAAAGCGGTCAATCAGGTGGACATTCAGATTGAGCAGGGAGAATTTGTCGCAATTGTTGGAAAGTCAGGTTCCGGTAAAAGTACATTACTTCATATGCTTGGAGGGCTAGACACCCCGACAAAAGGCAGTGTTACTTTAGCAGGGAAAGATTTATACAGGATGAAGGAAGATGCCCTTGCTGTTTTCCGCAGAAGAAAAATCGGATTTGTTTTTCAGGCATTTAATCTGGTTTCATCTGTTAATGTCTGGGAAAATATTGTACTGCCACTGGGGCTGGATGGAAGAAAAGTGGATGAAGCGTATGTAAATGATATTATTGCAACTCTGGGGATTGAAAACCGGATTTATAATCTGCCAAATCAGTTATCCGGAGGACAGCAGCAGAGAGTAGCAATTGCAAGAGCACTGGTGAATCGTCCGGAAATTATATTTGCAGATGAGCCGACAGGAAATCTTGATTCTAAGACCAGTGATGAGGTAATCGCTCTGCTTAAGATGACAGCAAAAAAATATGGACAGACAATTGTAATGATTACCCATGATGACGAAATTGCACAGGTCGCTGACCGTATTCTGGTGATTGAGGACGGACAGGTGGTGGATTTCAGATGAAGACAATAAGCAGGATTGCATATAGCAATGACAAAAGGAACAGGACAAGAAGTATACTGATCATGATGGCAATCTGTCTGACCACGATGCTGCTTGTTATCATCAGTACTGTGGGAAATGGGGTAATTCATTTACAGAAAAGTCAGGCGGCAGGATCATATGGAAGCAATTATGGTCTGTTTGTTTCCGCAGACGGATCGCAGTTAAAAGAAGTAAACCGCCGTGCGGAAATAGATGCTACAGGCACTATGTGCACCGAAGGTATCATAAAAGGCAATGAAAAAGGCGGGTTTGTCTGCATGGATGAGACTGCAAGAAAAATGCTTCCTTATAATAAAGAATATGAGTTGAAGGAAGGAAAGTATCCGGAAAAAATGCAGGAAATTGCCGCAGGAAGAGCATTTTTTCGTGCAATGGGGTATGATGATGTAAAGATCGGAGATACGGTTACACTGGATTACCGCGCAGGGATGCAGTCAGAATATAAGCCGGAAGAATTTGTTGTCAGCGGAATCCTATATGATCGGGATGAGTATACCATCGAGGCATCTTATGTTGCTTTCGGGTCACAGGAGTTTTATGATGAGCACGTCGCAGAGAATGACAGACAGTATAATATTTATTTTACTTTAAATGATTCTGCAAATGTATCTATGAATAATGTTGATTCGGTTATAAAGCAGATTGCAGCAGCTTGTGGGATCGAAGAAAAAAACGTTATAGTCAATGATCTCTATTTGCAATGGGTCTTGCAGCCGAGTTATGAAACGATTGCGGTATGCGGGGTTTTGATTCTTGCAATTGTACTTTTCTCTGTTGTGGTCATTTATAATATTTTTCAGGTCGGTATTGCCAACAAGATACAGGAGTATGGAAAAATCAAGGCTCTGGGAGCGACAAAAAAGCAGATGAAACAACTGATCTTCAGAGAGGGTATGTTTTTGACAATTTCTTCAATACCAGTTGGATTGCTTCTTGGTTTTCCGATTGCAAAATGCGGTTTTAACTGGCTGGTAGAACAGGGAAACCTTGTATCAACCGGAACTGGCTCTATGGGAGTCCAAAATCAGCAGATGCCACTGTTTTCCCTGCCTGTTATGCTTCTATGTATTTTCGTGTCATTTTTTACCGTTGCTTTGGCGCTGCGTAAACCAATGAAAATTGTTTCACGGATTTCACCTATCGAAGCAACACGGTATTTAGAAAATGCAGAAACACACAAAAAAGGAAAACGAAATGGCAGAAAAAATGTCACCGTGTTTTCTATGGCAATGGCAAATATAACGGGTAATCCAAAAAGAACCATTGGTACCATCCTCACACTGGGGCTTTCCTGCGCATTGTTTGTGATTATCTCTAATTATGTAGGAAATATTGATACGGAGCATGAAGCACGTCTTTCCGTTAATCATGGACAATTTGAACTGCAGCTTGACTATTCTGCTGAGTACGATGAAAGATATACGGAGAATAATCTGGATACGATTCTGACGGATAATCCATTGAATGATTCGCTGATTGAAGAAATCAAAAGCATTCCGGGAGTGACAGATGTCATGACGAGAGAGATTGTCTCTGTAAATCTGAACGGAACAAGATTTCCGGCTGATATTGTGAGTAAAAAGGATTTTGATTTTATGCGCCAGGACGGGGATATTGGCTCTATGGACTATGATCAGGCGGTAAAGAATGGTGAAATTTTCTTTGGTTGGTTGATGTGGATGGAACAAGATGGATATGCTCCGGGTGAATCCATTGCATTTGACTTTGAGAATGGAAGTGAAACCTATACCTATCAGGGAAAGATTGCAGGATCCTTTGTAAGCGCGGACACTTATCTTGTCATTCCGGAAGGTGTATACCGTTCCATGAATCCGAGGGGAACAGCCTATGGCTATCTGTGGGTGGACTGTGATAAAAAAGATGTTGCATCTGTGGAACAGAGTCTGAATACTTTGATTTCTAATACTTCGCATATAAAAATGGATACCTATCATGCACAGTTACAATCTGCAGAATTCACAGCTCGCATGATGAAGCTTGGCTGTTATCTGTTTATGGCGGTTGTAGGACTCATCGGTTTTATGAATATGGCAAACACCATAATCATGAATATTACGACAAAAAAGCAGGAATATGGTGTATTACAGGCTGTGGGTATGACAAATAAACAATTAAATTTATGTCTGCAGTTACAGGGAATGATGTTTACGGTTGGTACCATATGCGTAGCTTTGATCATTGGTCTGCCGCTCGGCTATGCACTTTTTTCCTATGCAAAACATAATGGAATATTTGGAATGAATATCTATCATGTTCCAATCGTACCAATTTTTATTATGATTTTTTTGGTCGGTCTGTTGCAGATTGTACTTTCCTGCGTTTTAAGCAGTAATCTGAAAAAGGAAACGCTGGTAGAAAGAATAAGGTATCAGGGCTAGCAAGTAATATGTAATGAACTAGGTCTTAACGAAGAGGAGAAATAGACAACTTCCAGTTGTGCGCCCAGCTAAGGGTGTGTAGTCAAGCCGGTGGGATTCCGGTTTATCCAAGGTTTAGCCAACCAGATAATAGCGAGTCTTGGGATGATGCCGGTAACGGCATCTGACAAGCGTAGACAGCAAGAAAGCAGGGTTGAATGGTGATTGAGCTTCGAAACGTTAACTTCAGTCGGTCGACGTCTTAACTGGTGTGGAAGACAATATCATGTAATGCGATATGGCGAGTGTTATGTGGCACTGCGGAGTCAGAGAACCAATCATGTTTTACATTGTGAATACACATCAACTGGGGAGAACCTGCCATTTCTCGAAGAAGAGTATGAAGTTGCAACTGAAAACGGAGGATTTCAAATGAATAGCAGGTGGTCGGACAATCCCATAGTACTGTAGAAATCGGGCAATGTCGATGGAGGGAAGGGGATTGCATAGTAAAGGTCTTACTGAGGACACATTATCCGTACTCAGGGACGGAGGAAATAATGGAAACGAAATTAGTAAGAATAGCTGAGATATCGGCAACATCAAAGCATCCTATATTTACATCAGTGTACCACTTGATAAATGAAGATATGCTAAAGCGATGCCATAAGGAATTAGATGGGAACAAAGCAGTCGAAATTGACAAGGTAACTAAGGATGAGTATGGGAAGAACCTTGATAGAAATATCAAGGAACTGGTACAGAGGTTGAAAAACAAATCCTTTAAGCTGCTTCCGTCACTGAGGGTATATATACCTAAAGGAAATGGAAAGAAATGACCATTAGGGATTGCTTCCCATGAAGATAAGATTGTACAAATGGCAGTGAAGAAAATACTGGGAGCTATCTATGAACCGAGATTCCTAAACTGCATGTATGGATTCAGACCGAATAGGGGGTGTCACGAAGCAATAAAAGAAGTATACCAACGGATAAGCTATGGAAAAATCAGCTATATCGTAGATGCCGATATCAAAGGTTTCTTTGACCATATCGACCATGATTGGATGATGAAGTTCCTTGAATGGAATATACAGGATAAGAACTTATTGTGGCTAATACGTAAATACCTTAAAGCAGGAATAATGGAGCAAGGAAAATTCGAGCCAACAGAGGAAGGTTCGGCACAAGACTCAGTAATATTTGCAGAGCAGAATCGTGGAGCAAGAGGAGAATGTAAGCCTGAAACATTTGATTTTCTGGGATTTACCTTCTACTGTAGCAAAACTTGAAAGGGAGGTTTTGTGCCAAAGGTACAGACTTCAAGAAAGAAGTTTGAGCTAAAGGTTAGAGCATACAAGAACTGGATTTACGATAATCGAAATCGACCAATGCGAGAAATCATTAAAGAGTTGAACGTAAAACTAATTGGACACTATCGATATTATGGTGTTACATGGAATTTTCGGAAGATAACAACATTCTTGCATAGAGTACAACAGTTTCTATTCAAAGCCATGAATCGGAGAGGTTGTAGACGGGCATACACATGGAATGGATTTGTGGAAATGCTCAAGTATTACCCGTTAGCAAAACCTAAAACGTACTATTGTTTATATTGAAGCGAATGTTACTATGAGGAGCCGTATGCGGGAAAGCCGCACGTACGGATCTGTGAGGGGCTAAGATTGAGAGGTCTTAGTCTACTTGACTGGAGAATTGAAAAAAACGGAATTTACTTATTAAGACATATAAACTGTTGACAATAAAGCTCCTATATAGTATGTTTTTAATGAACTACTATATAGGAGCTTTTGTATGGAAATGAATGGAGGATTTCTTGTTACCAAAATAAAACAGCTTGGAGACCGGATTTTCGAGAAGATTCTCAGCGAAAAGAATATTGATGCATTTAATGGAGCCCAGGGGCGTATTCTTTATGTGCTGTGGCAGAAGGATGGTATTTCAATCAGGTCACTCTCGACTAAATGCGGGTTAGCGATAACATCTCTTACTACGATGCTGGAAAGAATGGAAAATCAAGGGCTGATAAGCCGTGTTCAGTCTGAAACGGACAAAAGGAAAACGCTCCTGTTTCTGACTGAGAAAGCACATGCCTTAAAGGGCGAGTACGATTCTGTATCTGATGAGATGGGCAGTATTTACTACAAAGGTTTTTCAGAGGAAGAAATTACCCGGTTTGAGGAATGCCTCGACCGCATCAGAAAGAATCTTGAGGAGTGGAAGAAGTCATGAGTATTTGTATCAAAGATCAGATTCAGAACATGAATATCGTCATTGGCTGCACAGTGGGGTGTACATATTGCTATGCCCGCAACAACGTGAAACGCTGGCATATGATTGATGATTTCGCTGACCCTGAATTCTTTCCGGGTAAGCTCAAGATGATGGAAAAGAAACGTCCGCAGAACTTTCTTCTTACTGGCATGAGCGATTTCTCTGGATGGAAGCCGGAATGGAGAGACGAGGTATTTGCAAAGATCCGTGAAAATCCACAGCATCAGTTCCTGTTCCTTAGCAAGCGACCTGATTTGCTGGATTTTGATACCGATCTGGAAAACGCATGGTTTGGCGTTACGGTGACGAGGAAAGCAGAACGGTGGCGTATCGATGCCCTTCGGAAAAACGTCAGAGCAAAACATTACCATGTTACCTTTGAGCCGTTATTCGATGATCCCGGCACAGTTGACCTTTCCGGAATCAATTGGATCGTTGTCGGCACCATGACCGGAGCTCAGAGCAGGAAGATTCATACGGAGCCGGAATGGGCATGGTCTCTGACGGACCAGGCACATAAGCTCGGCATTCCGGTGTTTATGAAGGAAGATCTTGTCCCTATCATAGGGGATGAAAATATGATTCAGGAAATGCCGGAAGAATTTAATAAAGTGTTAGAGGTACAGAAATCATGGAAGAAGTAATAAATGGAATCCTCATTCGTGAGGTGGAAACAAAGAACATCATGACTAAGTCTAGTCTACCGGTAGGAGGTTACTCGGTCAATCCCTATGTGGGCTGTACACATGCCTGCAAGTATTGCTATGCTTCTTTTATGAAGCGCTTTACCGGGCACAAGGAGGAATGGGGCACTTTCCTTGATGTGAAGCATTGGCCGGAAATTAAAAATCCGAAGAAATATGCCGGACAGCGGGTGGTCATCGGTTCTGTGACAGATGGCTACAATCCACAGGAGGAGCAATTCGGGAATACCAGAAAACTTCTGGAGCAGCTGATCGGCAGTGACGCAGATATTCTGATCTGCACAAAGTCGGATCTTGTGGTACGGGATATTGATCTGCTGAAGAAGCTTGGACGTGTAACCGTTTCATGGTCGATCAACACACTAGATGAAAATTTCAAGAACGATATGGACTCTGCCTCGAGCATTGAGCGCCGTATCTCTGCTATGAAGCAGGTATATGAAGCAGGTATCCGTACAGTCTGTTTCGTATCCCCGGTATTCCCCGGTATCACGGATTTTGAAGCAATCTTTGAGCGGGTAAAGGATCAGTGCAATCTATTCTGGCTCGAAAATCTCAATCTTCGAGGCGGTTTCAAAAAGACAATTATGGATTATATCGCCGGAAAATATCCTGATCTTGTACCACTTTACGACGAGATCTATAACAAGCATAACCGCAGCTACTTTGAAGCACTTGAAGTAAAAGCTGAGAAAATGGCTAAGAAGTATGATTGTGCCTTTGTGGATAATGAAATGCCTTATGGCAGAGTCCCGCAGGGGCATCCGGTGATCGTAGATTATTTCTATCATGAGGAAATCCGTGGGACAGAGAATACCGGAAAAAGAAATCGCTAACTTCAAGTTTGTAGAATTCAAAAATTTAATATGAAATGTGAGATAGAGCGTATGGAAATTAACTATACGTTCTATTTTTTTGCCTTTTTTGAAAAAGTGATTAAAAAACTATTGACATTTTGTTACTGGCAAAACTGCAAAATCGATTTTGATTTCCTGTGGTGCCAGACTTTCACCATTTGATATTCAGGAGCTTCGAGAAATCATGTCGTATGACGAAATGGAACTGGATATGATCGGCGATCAGAGAACAGCCATGTTTGTCATCATCAGTGATACCGATGACACATTCAACTTTGCGTAAAAAGGCTGACATGCTTTTCATGCCGGATGCTTTGAATTTGGCAGTGAGAATGTACTGCTCATCATCGCTGAGATAAAATTGCACCGGATTGGTGCGGTTTCTGTTTGCCATTGAGTCACGTACTTCCTAAAAATGGGTACAAAAAAACTGCTGTAAAATGTTCAGTTTTTACAACAGTCTGTTTCGTGTTTAATTCAATTTTGGGTGTAACTACCCAAGGCAAATTGTAGCAAAGACGGTAGGAAAGTGTGGGGGATTTCGCCTGTGTCATGACACAGGCAGCGCTTGCTATTCTTGATTAGTTAAAGGTTTTTAACTTCCCTGATTTTAAAATAATACCGATCAATAATATCCTGCAATGTAATGGATTTCATTTTATCATCTACCATATTTTGAATTTCATGATAGAAGTCCCCAATAGCGAATTGAATGTTGATACCGATTCCACAATCCGGATTGGTATCTGTGTCCAGGTGAAGCAGCGGCTTATCGCCCTCTACGGCTCGGTAGATGTCATACATATTGATTTTATCTGCCGATTTTGCAAGAGCGGCATTCGCATGACCTTGTGTGTTGACAACAATGCCTGCATTTTTTAGGGTTGCCATAAGCTGTCTGACATAAGCCGGGTTTGTCTTGATACTTTCTGCAATTTTTGTGCTGGAGAGTTGTTCGTCATCTCCAAGAGCAATAAATATAAGAATATGAATGGTGTCACTAAGCTTTGTGGAATATTTCATTTGTCACCTCGAACTTTCTTCTTGCAATTTTAAAATTTACATGATAATATAATTTCAATGCTTGATGTAAATTTAATTTTAACAAGTAAAAAAATAAAAGTCAAGCGAAATAAAAAATGTGGAATCTGATATAAAAAAGGAGATAAAGTGGTGTATGCAAAAGGAGGAACAAGTCAGTTTTCTGGCAGAAAAAATCCGTCAGGCAGATGCCGTTTTAATAGGCGGTGGTTCTGGTCTTTCCAGTGCGGCGGGATATAACCATTATCATTGGCTACCCTATATGGAGGAATGTTTACAAGATTTCAAGGAGTGGTATGGACTGAAATCTCCCTTTGACGGTTTTTACTACTGTTATTCATCGCCGGAACAACAGTGGGCATATTATGCACGTTACATACAAAGTATGTGGGATGCACCTACAGGACAGCCATACTATGACCTGCGTGATATTGTGGCGGAAAAAGAAGTCTTTGTTTTAACAACCAATATAGATATGCAGTTTGAACGGATTTTTCAGAAAGAAAGGATTTGCGATTATCAAGGTAATAGCGGCTATGTTCAATGCAGTCAGCCTTGCCATGACCAAATTTATTCCAATGTAGAAATGATTCGCAGGATGAACGAAAATATCCGGGAGCTGCGTGTTACTTCCGAGCTTCTGCCAAGATGTAATGAGTGCGGGAGAATCATGGTTCCCTGGGTAAGGGATGATACATTTTTGGAGGGAAAAGACTGGAGGGAAGGTGTAAGGCGATATGAGAATTTCCTAAAAAAATATCTCATGAATGGAACAGATAAGAATGTTGTACTGCTGGAGCTGGGGGTTGGCGAGATGACACCCAGTATTATTAAACTTCCTTTTTGGGAAATGACATATAAAAATGAAAAGGTGTTTTATGCCTGTCTGAATCAGAAGAAATCCTCAGCTCCAGAGCATATAAAAGACAAAGGCATTTATATAGCAGGAGATTTGGCAGAAACCCTGCGGGATTTAAAAGAAAACATAGCGGGAAAGGAAATGTGATGAAGATGAATGTATATCAAGAGATAAGTCAAATCATCAAAGAAGCAGATGGTATTTTGATTGGAGCCAGTAATGGTTTGTCTATCGCAGAGGGATATAATATTTTTGCAGATGACGCATGGTTTCAGGAAAATATGGGAGATTTCAGAGAAAAATATGGACTGCGTTGTGTTTTACACGGATTTTCAGTGCCAATGAAGGTAGAAGAAAAGTGGTCGTTTGTAAGCAGACTTGTTAAGGCAAAAGCTATGCAGGATGAGCCGAGTGAGATTATGAAAAACATCTATGCACTAGTAAAGGATAAAGAATATTTCGTAGTAACTTCCAATGCGGAGGATCATTTTGTGCCGGCAGGTTTTGAGGCAGACCGTGTTTTGAAATGGAAGGGAAATTAACCCAGATGCGGTGCAAGAACAGATGTCATGACGAGGTTTATCCTAATCAAAAAGCAGTTCTCGCCATGACAGAAGAGGAAGTAAACGGAAGAGTACCCAAAGAGTTACTGCCGAAATGTCCAAAATGCGGTGGAGATATGGAAGTAAATTGGGGTGAGATGTCCTCGTTTACAGAAACGAAAAATTGGAAGGAAAAGGCTGCCTGCTATCAAGAATTTATTCAGAATTTACATGGAAAGAAGCTGGTAATTCTGGAATTTGGCATTGGTTGGAGAAATCAGATGATTAAAGCTCCTTTGATGCAGCTTGCAGCAGTAGAACCACAGGCAAGATATATCACATTTAACAAGGGCGAAATTTACATTCCAGAGGAAATTAAAGAAAAATCCATCGGTGTGGATGGTAATCTTACGGTAGCGTTAAAGAAAATCAGAAAGGAAATCTAAGGAAAATGACAAGAGAAGAAAAAGCAGTATATTACAAACATAATGGATTTAATTGCTGTCAGTCGGTTATCAAGGCAATGATCGATTCATCAGATTCTGATAAGGAAATACTGACGAATGCTGCATCCGGATTTGCGGTAGGTATGGGAGGTATGGAAGCAACTTGTGGTGCATTGATTGGAGCAACCATGATGGCGGGAATTGTAAAGCCGGGGAAGAAAAGTGCGATAACGGCGCGGGAGATATTAAACAAATTTCAGGAATATTCAGGTGCAACCATATGTAAAGATCTAAAGGGAAAGGATACAGGTGTTGTACTCTGTGAATGCGATGATTGCATTCGCAATGCAATACGGGCTTTTGACGAGGTGTTGCCAATGGAATCAGAAAGGGAAGGATAGACCAAGTAAAGTGGTTAAAGATATTACAGTTGTGAGATAGGAGAATGAAAAAAATGAGCTGTTATGAAAATTTGGTAATGAAAACACAAATGAACTATTCCGGACACTATAGTACCTATGCATCCGGCGGTACTGCTGTAGTGTTGAGCAAACAAAAACCACTTCCTTATGAGGAACAGATTCAGGAATTTGTTCGCAGAGTGCAGGAGGCAGAGTGTATCATAGTAGGCGGAGCATCCGGTTTGTCAGCGGCTGGAGGTGGTGACTTTTATTATAGTGATACCCCTTCTTTTCGTGAGCATTTTGGAAAATTTGCAGATAAGTATGGATTCAAAGGTGCTTTTAGCGGCATGATGCATCGGTTTTCTACAAGAAATGAACACTGGGGATATGTGGCAACCTTTTTAAATACTACACAAAATGCCCCTATCAGAGAGCCATATCTGGATTTGGATAGAATCTTGCAGGGAAAGGACTTTCATATCTTAACGACTAATCAGGATACACAGTTTGTAAAGATTTATCCGGAAGAAAAGGTCAGTGAGATTCAGGGAGATCATCGTTTCTTCCAGTGTTCCCGGTGCTGTCAGGATGAAACATGGGATGCCGTACAACCTGTGGCAGATATGATTGCGGCTATGGGAGAGGGGACAATGGTGCCGGATGAACTGATTCCTCGCTGCCCTCATTGTGGTGCGGAAATGTTTCCGTGGGTAAGAGGATATGGGAATTTTCTGCAAGGGAAAAAATACGAAGAAGAATATGAGAAAATCTCAAAATACATTCAAAAGAACAAAGATAGAAAAATTCTCTTGATAGAACTTGGAGTAGGGCGTATGACACCGATGTTTATACAGGAACCGTTTTGGGAACTGACAAATAACTTGAAAGATGCATATTATATCTCCGTAAATTCAGAATATCAGTTTTTGCCGGAATTCATTGAAGATAAGGGGATTGCTATTTTGGGAGATATAGGAACAGTATTAAAAGATTTGCGGAAAACAAAAGAGGAAAGTGCATTTGTATAGGATACTTGTTCTTGATATTCCACTTAATGGAGAAACATTAGAATATTGATTGATACAAAACTGCACTCAGGGATATTGTGGGTGCAGTTTTGCATTAAAATTATTGATTACGATACAGTTTCTGATATGCAGTAGGTAATATCTGAAATATATCTCGGAAAGCCGATGTAAATTTACTTTGGCTTTTATATCCCACAGCGGCGGCAATTTCCGAAATAGATTTATCTTCCTGCAACAGCATATTCGATGCCAACTTCATACGGTATTCTTTCATGCAAGAAGCGATGGGCATTCCATAGACTGCTTTGAAAACGGATTTCAAAGTAGTGGTGTTCATCAGGTACTGTTTTGACAACTCTTTAATAGTATAGTGGCGTTTTAGGTCGGATGTCATCAGACTGTGAATTTCTTTGATAGTTTCCACCTGTCCGGAAACATACTGGTTCAATCTTTTTGTATTTTCTAAATCCAGCATATCTAAAAACAACAGCAACTCTTGAGAACTTTTAATTTGAAATAAGGTATAAAAAATTAATGGGTGTCAGGCACTAAGGTGGATTTTATTTATCGAAGTCATCAGGGATTAGGAAAGCCGATTAAGATATATGTGTATGAAAGCTATTGTAAAAAATAATATAACATGACATAATCGGATTGACTAAAGAAACACAGATATTTATAATATAGACAAAATGAGAATGACATAGATGGAGGACAGGGTAATGGAGAAATCTGTAACACTTGAAGAGGCATTAAAAAGAATTGAGGAGTTGGAAAAAGAGAATGTAGAACTTCAGGAGGAATTGGAGTATTACAGAAATCGTAAGTTAAGCGGTCGTCAGAAACATAACGCCAAGTGGATGGCAATTTATAATGATTTTGTTGTTGGGTATGAGAGCGGCATGACAATGGTAGAAATTGCGAAGAGGAACAATGTCAGTGAGAGGACGATTTATAGGTATAAAGCGTATTATGACAAACTGAGGGAAAAAGAGGAATAGACCATTTTGCTGATGTCAGCAATATGTTGTATGAGAGTTGCGGACGATTTTTTTGACCGCAAATCTTAACAGTAAGAGCAGATATAATCCTCATGTATTTACAGAGCAAGGATTATATATGCTGATGACTGTTTTGAAAGGACCGTTGGCTGTTAAGCAGAGCAAGGCATTAATAAGAACCTTTAAGAAAATGAAAGATTACATATTAGAAAATCGTGATTTAATCGGGCAGCGGGAAATACTTCAGTTAAGCATGGAAACTGCTAACAACAGAATAGAAATTAACAAAATCAACTCAGATATGATATCTATTGAAAAGCAGATTTCAGATGTTGCAGAAGGCTTGAAAGATGTTGTGACAAAATCTGAGTTGGCTGATATGATGAACAGCTTTGTTTCAGACGATGATGACAAGTGGCTCATGTTTAATGCAAAATTCAGTAGTGCAGATGAGGTATATGAGTCCATTTATAAACAGGCAAAGTCGTCAATATATGTCGTTGACAATTATATTGGTTTAAGGACGCTGGTACACCTTAAGAATTCTCCTACTGGAGTAGATATTATTTTATTCAGTGATAATGTTGGAAATAATAAACTTCACAACATAGAATTTGCAGATTTCTGCAAGGAGTACCCAACAGTAAATTTGTCAATGAAAAAGACAGGCGGTATATTCCATGATCGTTTTATCGTGTTGGATTATGGAATATCTAAATATGCCCCTGTGATTGCCACGCTGTTAAAAAATTCGACGTTAATTTTACCACAATAGAGGGGAGCGAATGATTAAACATTCGTAAAGACAATCTATTAACACAAGAGGAGTTTGGCAAATTATTTCATGTTACCAGGCAAACTGTTTCAAATTGGGAAAACGGAAAAAGTTATCCTGATTTGTAAATCCTTGTAAGCATGAGTGATCAATTTAGCTCGCACCCAGTGCTCCTTAAGACAAAGTAGAAATAGTGCAATTTTTACATGATATTATACAAGAATTACATAGAAATATATCGTATTATTGATATGGTATTCTTGAGTTGTATGTGAGGAGAAAAACTATGGCAGCGGAAAGAAAAACATTAACACAGCTATCTGTGCCAATATGCTTAGAAACTTTATTTTATATGCTTTCAGGTATGGTTGATACGCTTATGCTATCATCTGTAAGTGATCAGGCTGTAGGAGCAGTGGGAACAGCAAATACATATATAGGTGTTTTTATTATTATGTTTGGAGTAATATCGTCGGGTATGATAGCTGTTATGTCACAAAATATCGGAGCCGGAAGACCGGGGATAGCATATCAGGCAAGACAACTTGGACTTATATTCAACGCATTGATAGGTATCGTAATGTCTGTCATTCTTGCTACTTTTTCTGGTGGGATACTTCGAATCGTAAGTATTGCTCCGGCTTTGCTTGAGCCGGCTGAAATATATCTTAGAATTGTTGGCGGCGCATGTTTTTTAAATGCACTGATTCCTATTTTCTCCAGTTATTTGAGAGTGTTTGGATATACAAAACATTCTTTGATAGGAACTGTTGTTGGAAATGTTCTCAATATAATACTTAATTCAGTATTTTTATTTGCATTCAACTGGGGTGTGATGGGAGTTGCTGTTGCCACGGTTATTTCGAGAGTTGTAAATCTTATTATTGTAGCCGGCATGGGGGCTGTACTTATAAAAGCAAAGCAGAGTCCTGAGCGAATTACATCAAGAAAGATATTTGCACAGATTGTTAAGATTGGTTTTCCTTCTGCGCTTGAAACAGCACTTTACAACATCGCAATGACATTTATAGTGCGTTTTATGAATCAGATGGATGTGGATGGAATGAATGTTACAGCGCGTTCATATGCGATACAGATTGCAAATTTCTCGTATTGCGTGGGAGCTGCCCTTGCTCAGGCAAATGCAATTATGACCGGCTGGAGAATTGGAGCAAAAGAGTTTGAGGAATGTAACAGGGGGACGAGAAAAGCTGCGATATATGGTATCATCACAGCGACATGCTTTTCCGTGACCTTTGCATTTGCCGGACATTTTATCGTGCATATATTTACGGATGATACACAGATGATAAATCTTGTGGTAAAGTTGTTAATAGTAGATATATTTCTTGAACTTGGAAGGGTAACAAACCTTGTATATGGGCAGGCGTTAAAAACGAGCGGAGACGCATTTTTTCCGGTTATATTAGGTGCGATATTTATGTATTTGTTTGCAGTTGGCGGAACCTATTTTCTCGGAATACACATGGGACTTCTGGCTGTAGGAGCATATATTGCTATGGCAGGTGACGAATGTGCGAGAGCAGTGGGAATGGTACTTAGATGGAAGAGTGGAAAATGGAAGAGTAAAGGTCTTGTAGAAGTATAGGAGAGAGTATGTACTTTGAATTAAAGGAAAATAAACCACATGGTACAAAGGATGATCCGTTTAGTACATATCATATAAAAAATGAAGGACGATCATTTCAGATACCGGTTCATTGGCATGATGAACTGGAAATTATATATGTAAAAAGCGGTTTTTTGACTGTTAGTATATCAGGAGAAAATTATATTGGAACCCCCGGGGATACTTTTGTAGTGTCGCCGGGTAATCTGCATTTTATGGGTTCACAGACGGATACAGTGGATTATTTTACTTTCCTTTTTCCGTTAAAATACATATCTTTTTGCATAAATGACATGTTGGATGATAAATTATTGGAGCCGTTAAAAAATGGTCATCTGATGATAAGTCCAAGAGTAAAAGATACAGCAAAAGAACTATGTGAGCAGTTGGTTGAAATATATGTGGCAAAAAATAAGAAAACTGAGTCCATAATAACTGCTCAGATAAAGAAAAAAATAATTCTTTTACAATTTATTCTTGAAATGTGGGAGAAGGGCTTTATAATTGAAAATGATAAAAGCGGGAGAAATACGATAGAAAAAGAAATGATTTCATATATACAGCAGAATTTTATGGAAAAGATATCATTAAAAGAATTTAGTGAGCAGTTTCATCTTTCGGAAAAATATATATCGCGATATTTTAAGGAACATTTTCATATTACCCTTTCGCAATATATAACACATTTAAGGTTAGAGCATGCAAAACAGCTGTTACAAGATACGGATATTCCTGTTACAGAGATTGCAATGCAGAGTGGATATCAGAATGTAAGCTATTTTATCAGAAGCTTCAAAAAAACATATGGAGTTTCTCCGTTAAAATATAGAAAAAAATAAGCTAGGTATATGGTTAGAAAGGAGAGGATATCCCGGTAGAATCAGAAAATCTGCCGGAGAGATATCGAGAATGAGTATGGGAAATAAGAATAAATGGTGGAAAAATGCAGTTGTATATCAGATTTATCCGAAAAGCTTTCAAGATTCGGATGGAGATGGAATCGGTGATATTCCAGGAATTATCAGCAGATTGGATTATTTGAAAAAACTTGGAATAGATGCAATCTGGCTCTCACCGGTGTATCGTTCGCCACAGGATGACAATGGATACGATATTTCAGATTATCAGGATATTGAGCCGATGTTCGGAACAATGGAAGATATGGAACAGTTATTTGCGGAGGCAAAGAAACGCGGAATCCGAATTATGATGGATCTTGTGCTGAATCATACTTCAGATGAACACAGATGGTTTTTGGAGGCAAAGAAAAGCAAAGACAATCCGTATCATGATTATTATGTGTGGCGTGACGGAGAAGAAGGTATTTACCCAAATGATATGAATTCTGTGTTCGGAGGACCGGCATGGGAGTGGGTTCCAGAACTGGAACAGTATTATTTTCATCAGTTTTCAGTGAAACAGCCAGATCTGAACTGGGAGAATCCGAAAGTGAGAAGAGAGCTCTATGATATGATTCTCTGGTGGATGGAAAAAGGAGCAGGCGGATTTCGTCTGGATGTAATCGATCAGATTGCAAAAGAGCCAGATCTTAAGATCACAAATAATGGACCAAAGCTGCATGAATTTCTGCGTGAACTAAGCAGAGAAACATTTCAGAAGGGGGATATGATCACTGTTGGAGAAGCCTGGGGAGCAACACCGGAAATTGCAAAGAAATATAGTAATCCAGATGGCAGTGAATTTTCTATGGTTTTTCAGTTTGAGCACATTATGCTTGATCAGGAAGAAGGAAAAGAAAAATGGGATACGATTCCATTGAATCTGGTTAAGCTGAAAAAATGCCTTGCAAAGTGGCAGAATACTTTATATCAGACAGGATGGAACAGTCTGTTCATGAATAACCATGATCTTCCTAGAATCGTGTCGCGTTGGGGAAATGACGGAAAATACAGAAAAGAGTCGGCAACAATGCTGGCGACAATGCTTCATGGAATGCAGGGAACTCCTTACATTTACCAGGGAGAAGAGCTGGGAATGACGAATGTGCAGTTTGACAGCATCGAGGAATATGAAGATATTGAGACATTGAATATGTACAAAGAGCGTCTGGAAAAAGGATATCAGCCAGAAGAAATCATGCAGTCTATCTACGCAAGAAGCCGTGATAATGCCCGTACTCCGATGCAGTGGAGCGGGGATGAGAACGGAGGATTTACAACAGGAGAACCATGGTTTGCCGTGAATCCAAATTATACCAGAATCAATGCCAAAGAGGCACTGGAAGATGAAAATTCGGTATTTTACTATTATCAGAAGCTGATTCGTTTAAGAAAAGAAAATCCAGTATTCGTGAATGGAAAATTTGAACTTCTTCTGCCGGAAGATGAGAGAATTTTCGCCTATACGAGAACAGATGAGCATACAAAGATGCTGGTATGTACAAACTTTACGGATGAGGAAGTTAGCTGCCCATTGCTTGATGAGTGGAAAGCCGGGGAAGTCTGGATCCGGAATTATGAGGACGACAGAGAAGGAAATATATTGCGTCCTTATGAGGCGGTGATAATTGCATTTACTGGCAAATAGATTGAGTTCCTTTTTTGGCATCAAAATTCACTTACTAGCATAAGTGATAGTGAAATTATGTGGATTTCAACTTATTATAAGTGTAAGATAATAACTATTGAAACCGCCGTGTACCGAACGGTACGCACGGTGGTGTGAGAGGACGGGAGCTAATCACTCCCTCCTACTCGATTACTTATTTTACAGTAGCATTTTAAATTCTTTGCAGAGGATGCAGGATTTTGGAGTGAATCTGATCTGTGTTGAAGATGGAATTGACAGCTCAAAAGATAGTGGAAAGCTGATGATTTCTGTTCTGTCTGCGGTGGCAGAGATTGAACGAGAGAATATCCTTGTTCAGACAATGGAGGGACGTAAGCAGAAAGCTAGGGAAGGAAAATGGAACGGTGGGTTTGCTCCATATGGCTATGAATTGGTAAATGGAGAATTGCAGATTGCAGAGGATGAAGCGGAAATTATTCGTCTGATCTATGATAAATTTATTCATACCAATATGGGAATTTCTGTGATTGCTGCATGGCTGAACCAGCATGGATATAAAAAGAAAAAACGACAGAATAATACACTGGACGCATTTGCCGCTTCATTTATAAAAGGCGTTCTGGATAATCCGGTATACTGTGGAAAGCTGGCTTATGGACGAAGAAAGAACGAGAAAGTATCTGGTACAAGAAATGAATACCGTATTGTAAAGCAGGAAAATTATATGCTGCACGATGGTATCCATGAAGGAATCATTTCAGAAACAGACTGGGAGCTGGCTCATCAAAAAAGGGAAAAAACAGGTGTGAAATATGAAAAGACACATAGTCTCGAGCATGAGCATATTTTATCCGGAATATTGAGATGCCCGTTATGTGGAAGCGGTATGTATGGAAACGTGAACCGAAAGAAAAAGAAAGACGGAACTTTATATAAGGATTATTTCTATTATGCCTGCAAACATCGTCGCCTGGTAGATGGTCATAAATGTGGATATCGTAAACAATGGAGCGAGGAGAAGATTAACAATGCAGTGGAAGAAGTTATTCGGAAACTGGTGAAGAATCCTAAATTTGAAGAAGCAATTCTGAATAAAATCGGTTCAAGAATAGATACAGAAGAAATAGAAAAAGAGATTGAAAGACTGGAAAAACAGCACAGGCAGCTGACCGGAGCAAAAGGAAGACTTGGACAGCAGATGGACAGTCTGGATATCATGGATAAATTTTATGAGAAGAAATATCAGGATATGGAGACAAGGTTATACCGTTTGTATGATGAGATTGAAGGCGTGGAGAACAGTATAGAAGAAGTCAAGAATCGCCTGCTGAATATCTGGCAACAGAAAATATCAGAAGAAAACGTCTATCAATTTCTTTTATATTTTGATAAACTATATGATAAGTTCACCGACCTGGAGAAGAAAGAATTTCTTAACAGTTTTGTAGAACAGGTGGATATTTATGAGCAGGAGCAGCCAGATGGCAGATTTCTGAAGCACATAAAGTTCCGTTTTCCGGTGTATTTTGGAGACAGAGAGACACAGGAACTTTGTTGGGACAACGAAAGTATCGTTGAAACTGTGTGCCTCTTGAGCAACCGAAAACCAGATACCAGATGCCAAGGTGAAAATAGGCATTGATATGGATGATTATTACCGTATCAGGGAGAATGCTGAAAGCAAATAAACCTTTACAAAACCGAATAATACACTGAATTAAAGCAGGATAGAAGCTGTTGATGCGTTAGAAGATAACGTGTCAGCGGCTTTTTCTTTTTATCTGAAAATCTATTAGTCAAATCTGAAAGGAGTCAATTAAGTTAATGCACCAAAAAGAAAAGTATTTCAGGCGCACGGGATCTTCTTGCTTAGGATCCGGTGAAGGATACGCCAGTGGCTGTGAATGGGATTGTTTCTATTCCTGTTGAGGAAATATATCCGTTTCATGATTATCCATTCCGGCTGTATGAGGGAGAATGCCTGGAAGACATGTACAGAGCATCAGGGAGTTTGCAGCAAGTGATACAGGAGAACTCTTGGAGTGAGTTTTCCAAAATTATCACAAAATGTTTCCTGCCTATTTCTCCTGTCATATAATGTTTTGCAAATTATTTTGCATGGATGTTCGCTGATAATAGGTATTTATGATATCCTGTAAAGTAATCGTATTCATTTTTCCTTCAGCAGTTTTTTGGATTTCATCATAGAATCCCTGCAAAGACAACTGAATATTAATGCCAATGCCGCAATCGGGGTTGGTATGAGTATCTAAATGAAGCAGAGGTTTCTCGCCTTCAACTGCTTTATAAATATCCAGTAATGTGATCTGGTCTGCTGGTTTTGAAAGAGAAGGACGGGCATGTCCAGCTACACTGGTCATAAGTCCGGCTTTTTTTAGTTTTAACATAAGTTGGCGTACAAAGCCGGGATTTGTATGGACACTTTCTGCAATTGAGGCACTGGAGAGAGATTTTTCCTGGTTGATAGCAATCAGAACCATCACATGAACAGTATCGCTTAATTTCGTTGAATATTTCATGATAAGAAACTCCTTGTAGTATGATATAATGATTTTGCTTTCACATTTTTGAGACAAAATATTTCTGGTTTGTCAAAAACATCCCAAGTTCTCAACAGCTCTTTTTAATGTGTTGAGAACTTGGACATATTTATTATTTTGACGATTGTAAATAATATAATTACAACTATAATGAAATTTAAAGGAAAAGTCAACACAGGAATGAAACTTACGGAGGATGGTATAAATATGCTGATCGTAGACAAATTTATGAAACCACCAAAATCCTTGCATAAACATTGATTATTATATGATGCGATAAAATATTCACAAAGGAGAGCTTATGGAATACAAAAATCAAACAGAAAATCGTGCATTTCAGGAAATGTTGCAGGCAGCAGTAAAACGGCTGCAAAATCGTTCCGGAGAGGATCTTGCTGCAAAAAGTGGAGCTGTTTTTTATAGCAGCCGAAATGTGCTTGAAGTACTGAGTTTTTATGAAACGATTGAAATTCAACTCCCTGAGTTTCGTATTAACTCAAATATGGATGAATGGCATTATCTGATATTGCTGCATTATCTGGATATGGCCGATGGAACAGAAGGCTCACAGAAGCTCATTACTTTTGGTAACCTGAAAGATGGATTGATTCGAGGAACCAAGTTTGACCGGACTGCAGAGCAGAAACTGGAAAAACTTTTGCAGGACAAAGAGCCTGAGAAAATTCAGAAAGCATGTACAAGTCTGGGTGCAGAATTCACAGAGACAAAGGCGGATCTGTGTGCTGTTTTTCCAGTTCTGCCAAGATATCCGGTAACTTTAAAGATATGGTTTGCGGATGAAGAATTTCCTGCATCGGGAAAACTATTTCTTCAAGATCATGCAGATCATTATCTGAGTGTAGAAGATGCAGTAACAGTCGGAGAAATCTTGCTACAAAAATTATCGGAAGCATTTTCTTCCCTCTGATCATGAATCAGAAAACTTTCCAGTCCGGCTTTGATAAATTTGTCAATGGTTGTCTGAATCTGTTTCCAGTCATTACAGTGATTGCGGAGCATCAGTCTGTTGATGGAAAGGCAGCCATTCATTTGAAAATAAAAAACCGATTCTGCCTGCTCAAAGGTCAGGAGGCTGTGTGACATAAGCCAGGTCACATAGCCTTCTTTTGTATTTTCTGCTAATTTTTCCAGAAGAATGGGGGCAATTGCATCATCCAGAAACAGTGCCCTGTATTGTGATTCCATCTGTATTTTCTGACAGAATGGATAAGAACAGCTTTTTTGATTTAGACAGAATAAATGATCTACAGTTGTTAACATATCCTGAGTCATATCATTAAAAATATCTGATAATACATCATGGATATCGTAGTAATGAAGATAAAAAGTACCACGGTTGATTTCAGCATTTTTGCAGATTTCTGTAACTGTAATTTTCGTAAAACTTTTCTGCGTTAACAATTCTAAGAACGTATCTTTTATGGTTTGCCTGGTATAGCGGGTACGGCGATCTTGTTTTCTGGTTTTTTCTGACATTATATACTCCTGTATTATTTGGTATCATATGATTCCTCAACAATTTTTCTGATGTGTTGAGGAGCCATACAAATCTCACAGATTGATTATTGTAATTTATATAGTAACAACTATAATAAGATTTAAAGAAAAAGTCAACAGATTGTTCAGAATATTAGGAGGAAAAACATGGGACATGTAATTGCGATATCAGGAAAAGGCGGCGTAGGAAAAACTACACTTTGTGGATTATTGGTCCAGTATTTGTGTGAAAGTGGGAAATGTCCGGTTCTGGCCGTGGATGCAGATGCAAATGCCAATTTAAATGAAGTGCTTGGTGTGGAGCCGGAGATCACACTTGGAGAGCTGAGAGAAGAAATTGAGCGGGCAGGCGTAGACCCACGATATCAGATCCCATCCGGTATGACGAAGCAGGCATATCTGGAAATGCGTCTTTCTGATGCGATTGCAGAAGAAGATGATTATGATCTGATGGTAATGGGGCGAACTCAGGGACAGGGCTGCTATTGCTTTGTAAATGGTCTTGTACAGACCCAGGTTCAGAAACTGCAAAGCCATTATCCATATATTGTGGTTGATAACGAAGCAGGTATGGAACATATCAGCAGAGGAATCCTGCCAATGATGGAAGTTGCCATTCTTGTAAGTGACTGTTCCAGAAGAGGTGTTCAGGCAGCCGGACGTATTGCAAAGCTGATGAAGGAGTTAAACTTTAAACCACAGAAAACTGGATTAATCGTGAATCGTGTTCCAGATGGAAAACTGGATGCCGGAACTCTGGAAGAAATCCGAAATCAGGGACTGGAACTGTTAGGGGTTGTACCACATGATGACCAGGTATATCAGTATGACTGTGATGGAAAGCCGATCATACAGCTTCCGAAAGATTCTCCTGTAAGAAGTGCACTGGGAGAAATTGTAAAGAAGTTAGGATTGTGAGTTGGAGGATTGAAAGTTTGATGATTGAGTAAACAGAAATATTATCTGACTTGGTATAACTAATTGCAAAGAAAGGAAAATCTTCATGAGAGATCATTGGACAGAAATAGAAAAATATTTAGAAGACCAGAAGATAGCACAGGAACTGATTGGAGAACTGAGAGATTTTCACATGCGTTATGAGGTAGAGGATCAGGTAAAGGAACGGGTAGAAAAACCGGATATCCTATTTTATGGGAAAAAGATTCTGGAAATGTCAATAGCAGCGCTTCTTCAGGGAGATAACCTGTTACTTTCCGGTGCGAAAGCTACAGGGAAAAATGTACTATGTGAGACACTGGCATGGATATTCGGAAGACCGGAATACGACATTTCTTTTCATGTAAATACAGACAGTGCCGATCTGATTGGAACGGATACCTTTATAAATAATGAGGTTCGCCTTCGGAAAGGCCCCATCTACCAATGCGCGGAATTTGGAGGATTTGGAATCCTGGACGAAATCAATATGGCAAAAAATGATGCGGTTTCTGTACTGCATGCCACGCTGGATCATCGGCGCAGAATCGATATTCCAGGATATAACAGGATTTTACTTCATCCGGCAACACGATTTATCGGCACGATGAATTATGGTTACGCAGGTACCAGAGAGCTAAATGAAGCATTGGTTTCAAGGTTTATGGTAATTGATATGCCTGAAATGGATGAGGATAGTGTCCTTTTTGTATTAAGACAACATTTTCCAGATGGGGAAAAAAGTGCACTGAAAGCTTTTGCAGGACTGTTTCTGGATCTGCAGATCAAAGCTTATCATGGAGAAATCTCAACAAAATCTCTTGACCTGAGAGGATTGGTTTCTGCTGTAAAAGCCACAAGAAGCGGACTTTCTCCAATTGATGCAATCCAGATGGGGATCATAAATAAAAGTTTTGATGTATTTGAAAAAGAAATCATAGAAGATGTGGTTTCTACCAGAATCCCATCTTCCTGGACCGGAAAAGACATATGGGGGTAAACTTGTATGGAGGATATCAGATGGCCGGCGGAACAACTGGAAGAACATCGTCTGGAGGTCAGCAATCGTATCAGAAATCTTTTTTGGACAGTCAGTGGTGATTATGATATGGAATTTGAACCGGACACAGAAAAATATGTTTATTCAAAACAAACGGTTCTATATGAGGCAGTGAAGCAGGGTGCCTTTGCACGATATTTTGACCAGAAGAAACTTGGCATGTATTTGATGAAAAAAATACATTTTTCTGCTGGAGAAGATATGCTTTTGCCTCTTGCTGGATTATGCATGGATGCTGCAGTGAATCGTTTTATCATTCGAGAACGTTTGGGAACAAAGGAAATCAGAGAACAGGCATTCGGAGAATTGGAAAAGGCCGAGGAAGAGCAGGTATCAGATAATGCTGGAACAGACCTGATTCACAGGATTAGGCTTCTGTATATAAGGCATGTTCTGAAGAACACAGACGATAAGGGAATGGATCCGCAGGCAGAGATTGCATTGTACAAGATTCTTTCTCTGAAGGATGCAGAAAATACGGAAGATGTCATAAACGTGATAGATGAGATTTATAATCATGTTCTGGATCCCTCTTTTGAAAAAAAGAATGGAAATCTGGAGAAGATTCTGAATTTACCGGATATGGCATTGGCCAATGACGCGTGGCAGGAATGCATGACAGATGAACAGATGGAAGACATCATTCAAAAATATCTTTCTAATATCAAAAAAAAGATGATGAGTCTGGATATCAGAAACAAAAAGAAAAAAAGATTTTATTTCTCTCCGGAAAATGAAGAAGTTCCGGAAAGCTCGGAGAATATAAATCCACAGGCAGTGCGACGGATACGGGAATATGTGGAACTGAATTACGGAAAATCGTATCTAAGTGAACCGGAGCAGGCCAGAGTCAACCGGAAATTTTGTACAGGAATCCACAAAAACTGTATCCTGTATCTTACAGATGGAATTTTACAGAGCCCTGTGATTAAAAATAATCAATACCGTTTTTCTCAGCTGCAGTTTGAAAAAAATAAAGCCTATTATGGAAATAATCACTGGATCATCAAAAGAAATATTTCTGTGTTGGCAGAGTCATTGAAACGGGCATTTATAATCCGAAAGGATGATTTTGTCAGCAGATCTGATGCAGGGCAGCTTGTTCCTGAGAGGTTATGGAAAATTGGAAGAACAGACGATGACAAGTTATTTAATAGAAAAAAGAGATCAGAAGATTCTGAGTTTGTAATAGACGTCCTGATTGATTCCAGTGGTTCCCAGGCTGGCAGACAGGCTCAGGTAGCGGCGCAGGGATATATTATCAGTGAAGCATTAAGCCAGGCAGGAATTCCTCATCGGGTGACAGGATACTGTGCTTTCTGGGGATATACAGTACTTCAGAGATTTCGGGATTATGAAGATCCAAGGGAAACAAATGAAAGAATCTTTCAATTTCGGGCGTATGCCAATAACAGAGATGGGCTTGCACTGAAAACAGTCTGTTCCTCTCTCATGGAGCGACCGGAAAAAAATAAGATTTTAATCGTATTAAGTGATGGAAAACCCTGTGATATGAGCATACAACGACCAGGAACCCGCCAGCCCAAGATCTATGACGGAGAAGGAGCTGTGAAAGATACTGCATATGAGGTGCGTCGGGCCAGAAATCAGGGAATTTTCGTAATTGGTATTTTTGTAGGGAATGAAGAAGAGCTCTCCGTGGAAAAGAGAATCTATGGAAAAGACTTTGCCTATATTCGTAATATCAGCAATTTTTCCCGTATGGTAGGAACTTTTTTGCGAAGACAAATTGATATGGAATGAAAATGGAGGAATCACTATGGGTAAAATTGAATTTGCCAATTGCCAGGATGTAAGAAATCAGAAAAAGATACAGGAATTAGACTGTCCACGCTGTCATGAATCGGGAGGCATTGAAGCCTTTGTGAAAGACGGGATACTTGCAGAGGACGGAGTATGTGATAACTGCGGATATATTCTTCCAGAAGGAACAGAACTGGAGGAAGTGGAGTAAGAAGCATTTAAGGAGATAACAGATGAAAATTGCTGTAACTGGAAAAGGCGGAGTAGGGAAAACTACGATATCTGCAGTATTAGCACGGCTGTATGCAGAAGAAGGGAAAAAAGTATTTGCTGTAGATGTGGATCCAGATGCAAATCTTGGACTTGCACTGGGTTTTTCAGAGGAAGAACTGGAGAGTATTACGCCTATCAGTAAAATGAGAAGGTTGATTGAGGAGAGAACAGGTGCAGATAAAAGTAATACTTTTTATAAAGTCAATCCAAAAGTGGATGATATTCCTGAAACTTACGGAAAAGAAAACAATGGTGTTCGACTTCTGGTTTTGGGAACTGTGGAAACTGCGGGAGGCGGATGTGTATGCCCTGAAAATGTAATGTTGAAACGAATTATTAATAATTTGGTTTTACATAGAGATGATATAGTAATCCTGGACATGGAAGCAGGACTTGAGCATTTAGGACGGGGAACAACGGAAGGAATGGATCAATTTATCGTTGTGATAGAGCCGGGGGCCAGAAGTGTTCAGACTTATAAAAATGTAAAACGTTTGGCAGAAGAATTGGGTGTAAAGGAAGTAAAGGTCATAGCAAATAAAATCAGAAATGATGAAGATGAAAAGTTTGTAAGGTCTAGAATCCCAAAGCAGGATTTTTTGGGATGTTATCCAAAATCTCAGGCTTACAGAAGACCAATTTGCGCTAATGGATATGGAGACTGGTATTGAACACTTTGGACGTGGAATTGATAACGGTGTAGATTTGATATTGATAATTATAGATCCATCCTATGAATCCCTACAGCTTTCCAAAAAAATCGGGGAATTATCGGAAAGTATTAGAAAACCATTTTATTACGTTCTCAATAAAGTAACAAAAGAGAATCAGGAAATGATGTATGAAGCTGTATGGAATTCAAGTCGAGTCGCTGTATCTCTTAGTGCGGATACTAGTATTATGAGAGAGGGACTGATGGGGAAAGAACTATCAGAAAAACCAGATGCTATTGAAAACTTAACAGAATTTCTACTTTCTATTTAAAGAACGAGGAGATTTACTGTGGATATATGATAAAAGAAAACCAGATTATACAGCTGTAATTTGTAATATTACATCCACTTGACGCAAGAAAAAAGCAGTGATATACTGAAACAAAAATTATTTATAAAATAATAAAAACCTGGAACTATATTGTGTGATTGAACAGTTACAAAAAATGCAATTCTTGTGGAGGGTATGGGATGATACAGATTGCAATTGTGGAAGATGAAGAAATTTACGTAAAACAATTAACAGAGTATATCCGGAAATATCAAACGGAAAGGGGAAGAGCAATAAAGGTTACGGTATTTGGTGATGGAGAAGATATCACTGAGAATTACAGTGGCGGTTTTGACATTATTCTGATGGATATTCAGATGCGGTTCATGGATGGTATGACAGCAGCAGAAAAAATCCGTCAGATGGATCAGAAAGTAATTATTATGTTTATTACAAATATGATTCAATATGCAGTACGTGGATATGAAGTTGATGCAATGGATTATGTAGTAAAACCAGTTGAGTACTTTTCTTTTTCGCAGAAACTGGATAAAGCAGTTGGACGTATGCGCTCTGAGGTTAAAGAATTTCTTACGATTCCGATTGGGGAAGGAGTTGTAAAGATAGATATAGCAGATATCTATTTTATTGAGGGGCAGAGACATAATGTAATTTATTATACTTCGAGAGGAGATTACTGTTCAAGAATTACGATGAAAGAACTCGAAGAAAAACTTGCGGTACATAATTTTTTTCGATGTGCAAAGGGATATCTGGTAAATATGAATCATGTAGAGGGATTTGTTGGTTCTGATTGTGTGATCCATAATGTACATATACCTGTCAGCAGAACCAGAAAAAAAGAATTCATGAATCTACTTCTGCAAAATCTTAATATGGAATGATTTCATGCGAAATGGAGGATACTATGTTATATCAGGATATTCCAAGAACTTATACGGCAATAGCAGAGAGGGGATCGTGTTTGGTTTATCTTTATATCCTAAAAAAAGAAAACATGAAATCTGTACATTTTCTTACAGGCAGTCTTTTCATGTTGGCAATGCAGAGTATCTTTCTGACTTTGACAGGCAGCGTAACTGAAATTTTGTGGATTCCCTGTATGATGATCGCTGTAGGTATGATGTATGGATTTCTTATGGTCGGAGGAAATATGAAGCCTCTGGGAGCGGCTTATTGCTGTGCCCGTGCATTTGTTCTTGCTGAGTTTGCAGCTTCGCTGCAGTGGCAGATGGTATCTGTTGTACAGGCATGGGGGAATCAGAGCCTCTGGGTTGAAATTCTGATCACGATGGTTGTTTTTGGAGGCTGCTTTACTATTGATATTTATTTAGAAAAAGATCTTCTGAAGCAGAATTATCTTGAACAGATGACAGTAAAGGAAGTAGCAGCGGCGGCAATCATGGCTGTTGCAATCTTTGCTTTTAGTAATCTGAGCTTTTTAAATGAAAATGCACCATTTGCGAGCAGAGAACGTGCAGATATTTTTTCTATCAGAACACTGATCGATTTTGGAGGAATTGCAATCCTGCATGCTTATCAGAGCAGGATCAGTGAGTATGTTGCCGAGAAAGAACTTTCAGTAATGAACGTGATGCTGAAAAGCCAGTATGATCAATACCGAAATTATCAGGACAGCCTGGATCTCATACAAATGAAATACCATGATCTGAAACATCAGATAACGGGACTTCGTGCGGAATCAGATGAAGAGAAACGAAAAAAATGGATTGATTCCATGGAAAATGAAATCGCTGCTTTTGAAAATATAAGCAGAACGGGGAATCAGGTACTTGATACGATTCTGGCAGCTAAGATTTTCCATTGTCGAAAAAATCATATACAGATTACCTGTGTGGCAGATGGAAAATTATTGGATCATATGCATGTAACAGATATATGTTCTATATTTGGAAATGCTTTGGATAATGCGATTGAACATGTAATTTTGATTCCAGATCCGGAAAAAAGACTGATCCATCTGACAGTATCCGCTCAAAAAGGATTTGTGTTCATCAAGATAGAGAATTATTGTGAAGCAGAAATTTCCAAAAATGAAGAGGATCTGATTACAACAACAAAAAAGGATAGTAAAAACCATGGTTTTGGATTGAAAAGTATTCGTGCAGCTGTAGAAAAATATGATGGTTCTGTAGTATTTGGAGTACAGCAGAACTGGTTTGAATTAAAGATTCTTTTACCCAGAGTATTGTAATGCTCTGGGTATTTTTGTTGCCAAGCATACTAAAAAAGGTCCGGTGGACCTTTTTTAGTATTTTGTGCCATATTTGCTGCATCTTGTGCCAAAAACGGCACGAAATAATAACCATGTTATAGTAATGTCAACAGGGAATGATACCTGAAAAAGACGAGAGAGTCAAAGGAGGAAAAAGAGAATGATCAGTGTTGAAATGGAAGATATTCTGGCGGTATTACAATTATGCAAACCGTATATTATCGGTATTGTTGCTGCACTTGTAATAGGAATTATAATTATGATTGCATGCCGCAGAATGTCCAGGGACAAAAAATTTCTGATAAGAGGGGAAGCTGCGATCGCAATGGTTCTTGCAGTTGTTGTCTGCGTGAATATGATCTGTTTTGGACCAATGGCTACGTTGATTGGACTTGCAACGGGAAATGGAACTTTAAGCGATAAAACAAATGAAGAAGCTGCGGAAGCAGCAGAAGAAATTATGGAAGACGGAATTGTTCTTCTGAAGAATGAAAGCCTGCTTCCTTTAAATGAAACAAAAAAACTGAATATTTTTGGCTGGGAATCTATTAATCCGGCTTACGGAGGAGCTGGCTCAGGAGGAATCAATGATCTGTATGATATTGTCAGCCTGAATCAGGGACTTGAAAATGCAGGATTTTCTATTAATCAGGATCTTGTTGATTTTTATAATAATTATGGTGCAGATAATCCGGAAATGTCAATTCAGAAACAGAGCTGGACATTACCAGAACCACCGGCAGATACATACAGTGATGAACTTATTGAAAGTGCAAAAGAATATTCTGATGTGGCAGTTGTGGTTCTTTCCAGAAAAGCAGGTGAAGGTCATAACGATATTCCGATGGATGTAAGCAAAGCAGCTTATGACAATAACTCTGATGCGTATGACGATTTCCCGGAAGGAGAGCATTATTTACAGCTTTCCAAGACAGAAAAAGACATGGTAGACATGGTCTGTGATAATTTTGATGATGTTATTGTCCTTTATAATGGCGCAAATCAGTTTGAGCTTGGTTTCGCAGATGAATATCCTCAGATTAAGTCTGTTGTATGGTGCCCGGGAACAGGAAATGTGGGATTTAATGCACTTGGTAAAGTATTTTCAGGTGAAGTCAATCCTTCCGGAAAAACACCGGATACATTTATTTATGATATGACGACTGCTCCGTGGTGGAATAATGCAGAAAAAATCGAGTATACAAATCTGGCAGATATGGCAGTTGAGGGAATGAATGCAGGAACTGCTCAGGTGTATGCTCCGGCATTTACCAATTATGTGGAAGGTATTTATGTAGGATACAAGTACTATGAAACAGCTGCACAGGAAGGTGCGATTGATTACGATAAGACTGTACAGTATCCATTTGGATATGGTCTGAGTTATACGGAATTTGAACAGAAAATGGGTGAACTGGAGGAAAAAGACGGACAGATTTCTGTAGATGTAGAAGTAACCAACACAGGAGATGTTGCCGGAAAAGATGTAGTAGAAGTGTATTATAAACCGCCATATACAAATGGGGGAATTGAGAAATCTTCTGCAAATCTGATTGAGTTTGCAAAAACAGATCTGCTTCAGCCGGGAGAATCTCAGACTGTTACAGTTACATTTAGTATAGAAGATATGGCCTCTTATGATGAGAATAATGCAAAAGCATATGTTCTTGAAAAAGGCGATTATGTGATTTCTATCAACAGCGATTCACATACTGTGCTGGATCAGAAAACTTATACTGCAGATAAAGATGTAGTATATAAGGGAGAAAATAAAAGAGCATCAGATGATACTGCAGCAACAAATGTATTTGAAGATGCAAAAGGAGATATAACATATCTGTCACGTGCGGATCATTTTGCAAATTATGAAGAGGCTACAGCAGCGCCGGCATCTGCAGAGCTGGGTGAGCCATATGTTTCCGAATATCATCTGAACAGCAACTTTGACAAGACTACATACCTCAATGATAAGGATGTAATGCCGACAACGGGAGCAGATAATGGACTTACATTAGCTGATATGCGTGATGCTGATTATGACGATCCTCGTTGGGAAAAACTTCTGGATCAGCTTACTGTTGATGAAATGGCAAATATGATTGCAATGGCTGGTTATCAGACAGCAGCCATGGATTCTGTGGGAAAAGTGGCTACACTTGATTTCGATGGACCAGCAGCAATTAATAACAACTTTACAGGAGTTGGTTCTATTGGATTTCCAATTGAAGTTGTGGTTGCCTCCACATGGAATAAGGAACTTGCACAGGCCTGGGGTGAATGCATGGGCAAGATCAGTCAGGAAATGGGTGCAGAGGGCTGGTATGCACCAGGTATGAATACTCATAGAACCGCATTTGGAGCAAGAAACTATGAATATTTTTCAGAAGATGGAGTTCTTGCAGGAAATATGGGTGCAAATGCAGTAGAAGGTGCAAGAAAATATGGAGTTTATTCTTACATTAAGCATTTCGCACTGTATGAAGGAAATGCAAAGATGGTAAGTGTCTGGTCAAATGAGCAGGCAATCCGTGAAATCTATCTGAAACCATTTGAAATCTCTGTAAAACAGGGAGGCGCAAATGCGGTTATGGTTTCCTGGAGTTTCCTTGGAGATAAATGGACTGGAGAATGCAGTAATCTTATGAACACAGTTCTCAGAGATGAATGGGGCTTCAGGGGAATGGCGCTTACAGACTTCTTCCGAAACAATGGTCATGGATTTATGAATGCAGATGCAGCTCTGGCGAATGGGGTAGATGCAATGCTGTCCACATTCAACGGAGAAGAGAACAATGTAGCCAATCCGGAACATCCAACATCTGTACTTCAGATGAGAAATGCCTGCAAAAATGTCATGTATACAGTTGTAAGCAGCTGGGCTTATGATGGAGAACACGAAGAAACAGGTATGGAAAACTGGAAAAAAGCAGGAATTGGTATCGACATTGTAATAGCACTTTTCATGGCAGGAATGGAAGTACTGGTAATCAGAGGATATAAGAAAAGAAAGAGTGCTGAATAAGGATGAAAGTGGGATGGAAAACAGTTATGAAACAGCAAAAATTGGTTGAAAAGATGACAATAGAAGAAAAGGCAGCGATACTCAGTGGAAAAACTGTCTGGCAGACCAGAGAAATTGACAGGCTTTCCATCCCGTCCATCTTTCTTTCAGATGGACCGCATGGAATCAGAAAACAGGCAGGAGCAGGAGACCATCTGGGACTGAATGCATCCTTGAATGCAACTTGTTTTCCCACAGCAGCGACGATAGCAAACAGCTGGAATCAGGATCTGGGGGAAGAGATTGGACAGGCGCTTGGAGAGGAAGCAGCAAGTATGGATGTAAATATCCTGCTTGGTCCGGGATTAAATATTAAAAGAAGCCCATTATGTGGAAGAAATTTTGAATATTTTTCAGAAGATCCATATCTTTCCGGGAAGATGGCAGCGTCATATATTCGTGGAATACAAAGTAAAGGCGTTTATGCCTGCCCGAAGCATCTGGCGGTTAACAGTCAGGAACTTCGGAGAATGGCAATGGACGCAATTGTTGACGAACGGACATTAAGAGAAATTTATCTGACCGGTTTTGAGATAGCTGTTAAAGAAGGACACGCAAAAGCAATCATGAGCAGTTACAACCAGATTAATGGGATTTATGCTAATGAGGACAAACATCTTTTGACAGATATCTTGCGCAAAGAATGGGGATTTGATGGAATTGTAGTAACAGACTGGGGCGGAAGCAATGACCATGTGAAAGGTGTTGCTGCCGGCTCAAATCTGGAGATGCCGTCCTGTGGGTACGATTCTGCAAGGGAAGTGATTGCTGCTGTCCGAAATGGAAAGCTGAAGGAAGCGGATTTGGATGAAAGAGTTGGAGAACTGGTGGATGCAGTGATGGAACTGACATCAGGGAAGAAGCTTTCAGATAAAAACTTTGACAGAAACGCACATCATCAACTGGCAAGGAAAGCAGCAGCAGAAAGCATGATTCTTCTGAAAAATGAAAAACAGATTCTTCCGCTGGATACTAAAAAATCCATCGCTATTATTGGAGATTTTGCTTTTTCACCCAGATATCAGGGGGCAGGATCTTCTATGGTCAATCCAACAAAAGTAGAAGATATGTCATCGATTTTGCAGCAATATGATCTGAATATTTTGGGAATGACAAGAGGCTATCATAGAAATGGAGATGTAGATGAGAATGATAGAAAGTTTGCATTAAATTTGTCTATGAACGCGGATATTGTGATTTTCTGCTTTGGTCTTGATGAGATCAGCGAATCAGAAGGACTGGACAGAACCCATATGCGTATTCCGCAGGATCAGATCGATCTTCTGCAGGATATCAGTAAAGTGAATGAAAATATTATTGGAATACTGAGTGCAGGATCTGCGATAGAAATGCCATGGCATACCTGCTGTAAAGCGATTTTGCATGGTTATCTGAATGGACAGGCAGGTGCTTCTGCAACATTGGATATTCTGACCGGAAAAGTGAATCCATCAGGAAGACTGGCAGAAACATATCCCATATCTTATGAACAGACACCGGCATTCCGATATTATCCAAGTAATGAGAAAACATCGGAATACCGCGAGAGTGTTTATGTGGGATATCGCTATTATGATACTTCAAAAGTACGGGTGCAATATCCATTTGGCTTTGGGCTTTCCTATACGGAATTTACATATTCTGATCTTATCATAGAAGAGGATGGAATCAAAGTATCGGTTACCAATACAGGTGACAGAGACGGAGCTGAGGTTGTTCAGATGTATGTAGGACTTCCTAATGCAATCGTGTTCCGACCGGAAAAAGAACTGAAAGGTTTTGCAAAAGTTTATTTAAAGGCAGGAGAAAGCAGACAGATCAGAATTCCCTTTGATGATAAGACATTCCGTTATTGGAATATAAAAACGGGACAGTGGGAAATAGAAACAGGAACTTATCAGATTATGGTAGGAGCCAGTGTTGCAGATATTCGTTTAACAGGTATGACTGAGAGAACAGGAAATAGTAAAGGGTATCCGTATAATCCGGCAAAAATGCCTTACTATTATACAGGAATCGTGCAGAAAATATCAGATGAGGAATTTCGTGAACTTCTTGGTCATGAGATACCGAACGGAAGATGGAGTGGAAATCTGGAAATCAATGATGCAATCTGCCAGATGTATTATGCAAAAAGCAGACTTGCAAGACTGATATATAGATGTCTCACAAAAATGAAAAAGAAGAGTGAAGAACAAGGGAAACCAGATCTGAATATTCTATTTATTTACAACATGCCATTTAGAGGTATTGCCAAGATGACCGGCGGGGCAGTCAGTATGGAAATGGTATATGGAATTGTCGATGCTGTGAATGGACACTTTATGCGTGGAGTAAAAAAAGTAGTTGGCGGATATTTCAGAAACAGAAGAAATAATAAGAAATATGAAAAATTATTAAAAGGAGCTGGAGGGAAGCGCAGATGAATCATATAAGAAATATATGGAAATGTTTTGAAGAGAAACATTCTGCTCTTGCAAAATGGCTTTATCAGATATTCTATTTTGTTATATTCAGTATGG
>NZ_QULA01000032.1:0-37834 GCF_003481595.1 Blautia sp. OM07-19 | reverse complement strand
CACTCCTGCGCTTTCATCTCGGTAATTGAATTGCCGAGGATTCCCGCTTATTATCCTAATCTAAAATAAAGCGATTATAAGCTATCCTTTTTCCTGTGTTTGTTTTAAAGTTTTCATCTATACACTTTTTTATCTTTTCCTGTTCTTTTTCTTTATCCATAACCGTTAAATTTTCAAGCAAATCAGCTTCCCATTGTATTTGAAAATCTAGTCCATCAATTTTAGATGGAGTATGATGGTTGCCTATTATAAAGCATATTCTATCAATATTTTTGTTATAGCCTACCTTTTTTAATATTTCTTTCGCTACTTCTGGTCCTTCCTTTTCTTGATAGACACCATCAATAGAACCGTATTTTTTTTGTGCTTCAACCGCACCAATATCATGTAGTATAGCAATAATACTGATGAATTCTTTTTCTTCCTCTCCGATATTTTCTCCTTTCATTATATCTTCTGCATTTTTCAAAACTTTGAGAGTATGCTCTATGCCAAAAGGAATTTCTTTGAATACTTCTTTCATCTCTATAATAATTTTTTCTTTAAACATAAATTACCTCCATTTATACCTTATAGGAGTTTTAGTTCTATCTATCCACTTTTTTGTTCGCCGATACAATCAGCATCATGGGACGGCGCATTTCATCCCGCATCCCCGGAATATCCATCATGTATTCCGGCGGCTGCGGCTCCACAATATGATTTATTATAAAACCATTTGAAAGCAGTGTATTTAGATATGTGGTCAGTGTTCTATGAAATTTTGTAACCTTTTCTCCCAAAAACACAGCTGTTCGTTTGCCCTCATAATAATAATTATCCACCGGAAAATGCAGTATTTCTCCTTTTTCGTTATAATACCAGTCTTGTGTTCCATAGGCAGTAAAAACAGGATGTTCAACCGTAAAAACTAGCTTACCACCAGACTTCAGTATTCTATATATCTTTTTTACTAAAATCTCATAATCTGCTACATAGTGAAACGCAAGTGAACTTAATATTACATCAAAACTCTCCTCTGGGAATTCCACATCTTCTATAGCACAGCATTTATATTCAACCTGTGGAAAATGTGTTTTTTCTTTGGCTATCTCGAGCATTTTATGAGAAATATCAACACCTACAACAGAAGACGCTCCGTGTTCCATCGCATAAATACAGTACCATCCATAGCCGCATCCTAAATCAAGCACACGCTTATCTTTAAAATCCGGCAGCAGCTTTCTCAATGTTTCCCATTCTCCTGCACCGGCTAGTCCCTGCTGTGAGCGACTCATTTGACTGTATTTTTGAAAAAATATATCATCATCATATTTGTTTTCTTTTCCATATTCTACATAATTCAACATCTTTCACCTCGCTGTAAACTTCCGATTTTTCGTTCTCTGCGACTTCCCAATAAACGGAAATTTTCATTGCTTTCATCCATTAATGGATAATCAAAGCATATGATTGATTTCTCTGCCATTTTATCGTCAATTCAATTTTTCAGCAGAGTAACCGAAAACAATCCACTTCTATTGCAGTAAAAATAGATCTTTTTTACTCCGTTAATCTTAAAACGTGCCTGTGCATCTCCTTCCGGATACAGCTTTACCATCTGCATCCTGTCAGAAGAAACTGCTGCAATAAAAGAAATGTAATGATCTTTGGTCATCTCATGCCTTATCTGCACATAATATTCATCCTCTACATGTTCTATAAAAATCTTATGGTTTTCGTCTGTTTCTTCAGCTTCTTCCGGTTGCAGTAATACTCCATGACAGTGAATCACAGATTCTCCCATACCATGAATTACATTTCCACAAACCGGACACACATAAAATTGGGAACGCAACATATTTGCAGATATATTGGAATTATAAACTGTATTCCCAGAAATCAGCTCAGCAACAGACACCGAAAGGGCATTGGCAATCGGATCTAATAATGTAATATCCGGATATCCTTTTCCGGTTTCCCTTAGTTAAAAATATTACTCTTGTTGATTACTCAACTCTTCCAATAAATCGGTAATATATCTCAATTTCCTGTATTCTTTCGTTATCCTCATTCGTTGTTGCTTCATGTATGAGGATTTTTTCTATCATGGCATTTAATAATGGTGCTGTCAGTTCCTTTGGTACGGAATATTCCTTGATTAACTCAATCCACTTTTCAGCACCTATCATATCCTGTTCCATTTTACTTAGTTCTTCTCTTAGGCTTGTTATCTGCTGTTCCAGTTCTATCTGTTCTTTTTGGTACTTGCTGGACAACATCACAAAATTTCGCTCTGTTATCTTCTCACAGGCTCTATCTTCATACATTTTCGCAAATAAACGGTCAATCTCATTTTGTCTGTTCTCGGCTTTCTTCAATGTACTTGCCTTTTTCTTCTTTTCCCGTATTCTCTCTGCATTGCCAGCTTTCTGTATCTTGTTCAATACCTTTTCTTCGTCCTGCTGTACTGCCTTAGCCCAATACTGCAAGCGTTCCAATACGGCTTGATACAGCACATCATAACGAATGTAGTGCATAGAACAATTACCTTTGCCAAACTGCCCGTAGTAACTGCAAGCATAATAACTGTAAGGCGTTTTATTTGTCTTATTCGTTCCAAATCTCATAGACCAACCACAATCCGCACACTTGACAAGCCCTGCAAAAATCGGCGTTGCCTTTTCCTTTGTCTGTCTGCGTCTTGATTTTATCTGCTCCTGCACACGATAGAACACTTCCTTGTCAATAATCGGCTCGTGAGTGTTTTCTACTCGAAACCATTCACTTTCGGGCTTACGCACTTTCTTTTTGCTCTTGAACGATACCGTAGACTGCATATTGTGAACACTGTTTCCGATATAAACCTCACTTTTCAATATCGCCTTGACATGAGCAATCGTCCACTCATAACGCTTACTTTCGGGTTTTCCCTCAAAGATATGTGCAAAAGTACCGTATCTTGTAAAATTTAGCCATGACGCTGTCGGAACTTTTTCTGCTCTTAACTGCTTTGTGATTTTTGCACTTCCGTAACCTTGATAGGCTAGGGAAAAGATTTTTTCAATAATCCATTTTGTTTCATCATCAACCAACAGTTTTCCTTTGATGTCAGGGTGTTTCTTATATCCTAACGGAGCATAAGCACCGTAATGAGCCCCCTCCGCAAACTTTGTCTTAAATGCTGATTTGACTTTACGGCTTGTATCTCTTGCCACCCATTCATTGATGATGTTCTTAAATGGTGCAATCTCACTTTCGCCTTTTTCGCTGTCTACACCGTCATCAATCGCTATGTAGCGGACATTATGACTAGGGAAATACAATTCTGTATATTGTCCTGTCATAATATAATTTCTGCCAAGACGGGAAAGGTCTTTCGTTACAACACAGTTGATTTTTCCTGCCTCTATATCCTCAATCATTCTTTGAAAACTCGGTCTGTCAAAATTTGTTCCCGACCAGCCGTCATCAATATATTCATCAATGACATTCAAATGATGTTCTTTTGCATATAAACGCAACATACTTCTCTGTGTGGTAATGCTGGAACTTTCGCCCTGTAATTCATCATCTCGGCTTAACCTAAGATAAAGTGCAGTATTGTAAATCTGTTGTTTCATTGTCAGTTATCCTCCTTTATAACTAACCCGTGTTTACAATACCTGCTTGCAAGTAAAGTATAACACGGGTACTTTTTGTCATTCAATCTATTTCTTACAACTGCACCGATTTTATGCGATTGTCTGCTTTGCTTTTTCCAGCATGACATCAGTTAGAAGTTCTTCCATTGTTTTGCCCTTTTCGGAAAAATGCTCTTTTACTACAATCTTTGTCTTTCCTCTGTTGCCAATGCCACACTTGCCATTTTTCTTTTGAATTGTTTTTACAGCATTATCAATAACACATACCCCCTTTCTGTAAAATCTTTCTAAGCAATTCAACGGCTTTTGTCATAGCCCACAGGAGTTCCACCTCTGCATAGTTCTTATGTAGCCGTACCCATTGCGTGCGACGCTCTTAATGCTCAAGCTGTGGCTGTACGGGAGTATCATTATCTGACAGTACAGGTCATGGCGATAAAAGAGGACAAATCTTTTACAAGAACACAAATAGGTTTTCGCTCGCTCTTGCAGGGGAAAGGTCGTGGCGTATTTGTTTCAACGGCTAGCTGTCTGTCAAACGTATTGAATAGCTTTATTCAGTTGTCAAAGAACGATTGAAAGAAAAAAATCGTCTTTCCTATATATCGCGTTGGAAAAGAGGAGAAACGTAACCAAAATCCAAAACTTTTTCCATTATTAGTACAAATGGAACGGTTCATTTTGGCAATCAACGGTTGATTTTCTCCTTTTTCACTACTATCTGTACAGCAAACGTCCATTTGCTAAGTTTAAATGGAAAAATTTTAACTTCTTTTCATGCACCATATAGGGATAGAAAATGTCATTTTGCTAAGTTGATGATGAAAAAAGAATATTTTCCTTTTCACACCCTAACTACCCAAACCATACCGTTACTGCCAACAATAGAATGAAATATTTTCTTTGCACCATATAGGGAACGGAAACCTTAAATTGTTAAGTTGAGAACAAAGTATTTTCATCTTTTCACATCAACACTCAACTGCTAATGCCTGTTTGAATACAAAATGATGATGTTTTTCCTCTTTTCACAGAAGACTGTCCACTAATCACGAATTTCCGTCATTTTTTCAAAACTTTTTTCTTCTTTCACTTCATATAGGGACAGCAAGCCCCGATTTAATGACCTATTTTCAAAAAAAGTTTAGATTTCCTTTTCTCGCACCATATCTGTACGCAAGTAGCCATTTTGTTGCAGATTTAATAAAAAATTTATTTTTCTTCTTTCACTTCACATAGGGAATGAAAACAGCTCTTTGCTGACTAAATCTGAAATTTTTCAATTACATTAAAAAATACCGTCATTCTCTTGTGGAACAGCGGTATCTATACGTTCTTCTATGGTTGATTTCTCTAATTGTAATAAATGTTTATGCTTGTCTTTTAGTTCTGCCTGCTCAATCATATCTTTCAGTATCGTTGTACGATTTTCTCTGTCTAATGCCTGTACCATTTTTATGGTTGGTGCGACTTGTCTTTGTAGCCAATGCAACGCTTTTTGTAAAGTGTAAGGCTCTGGCTTTGTGGTTAAGCGTATCGGCTCTCTGTTTTCCCCTACAAACCATGCCCAATCATCATTTGTTATCCATTGACTTTTTGGCTTGTCGTCCTCTCTGTCAACAAAGCGGACATAATGATTGATGATAGAAAAAGCGGTGCGTTCAGCGTCCCGATAGGTCAGTAAATCTACAACCGCATAATAGGCTCGTTCGTTCTTCATGCGTATTTCAAAACGGTTCTTAATCTCCGTATCTTCAATTTCTGTGCCATTCTTGACATACTGCTCATAATTTTTCTGATAAGCACACATATATAATTCGCTACTTGTTGAACCGAGATATAAGGTTTCTCCTGTATTCTTTGGTAAATCGCTACCGCATTTTTCTGTACCGCTGTAATCTTTCTGCATACGGAAGTAGGACATACATTCGCCAGCCTTGTATTTTTCCTTTAACTTTGGAATATCCAATATTCCTGCTTTATCATTGATAGCCAAATCAAGCCGTTTCATCACACCACCAGCCGTCATACAATCCAGCATGAAGTCATACCATGAGCGTTCCTGTGCCAGCAGATAACATTCCATTTGCCGACAGCCTTTGCCTTTCAGTTCCAATAAAACACCTAAATGCTCCTGCATGGAACACATGATATTGATGTCGCCAAGTACATATTTGCTTTCATATCCGTATTTTCCATAATCTTCATAAAGCATGTAATTAGATTTCAGTTGTAATACATCACGGATAATCGCCAATGCGTCCGTAGTAGGAAAGCGGACACGAAAGTAATCAATCAATAAGAATAGTGGTTCTTGCGGATTGAAACGCTCAATCTGTTTTTCTATGATTTCTCTTAATTCGTCATTCAATGGCTGTTTTCCTTTTTCAATGCGGTTGTAATATTCACGGCTGATACCACAGGCAACAGCAAGCCTTGTTTGTGTTACTCCGTATTCCTCACGCTTTTGTCTTAGTTCTTCAATAAAGTTTTTATCATTCATTCTTCAATTCCTCCAATCAAAAAAGGCAACTACCATAATTGATAATTGCCTGTCATTAAAAATCTGTATAGAAAAAGCAGTCAATCCTAAGACTAACTGCTTTGTGTGTATGGATATAAAATTGCTTCTAATCTTGAATAGGTATCCAAATTTCAATAACTGAATTATCACTATTCCAATGAAAACGATAATCGTATTTTTCAAAGTGTAGGATAATATCTTTTATAGGAATATACGATGTACTAGGAATAATTTCTTCATAAATCTTGCCATAAGTTTCATATATTTTATCCATAGCACCAATATGCTCCACAACCAAATATTTATAAGACGGTATTTCTTTATACAGAAAGCCCTCTGGGGTAATGGTTCTTTGGGGAATAGAACAGAAATAATAAAGTTTTCCATTTCTTCTTTCCATAAAAGCATATTTTACCCAATTTCCTGATTGTGAAAGATACGCTTTTTTCAAACTACTGTTAAACTTTCTCCAAAACTGTGTACTAATCTGAATATTCTTTTTTTGATAATTAGTCAGTTCTACTTCCTGCCCAATAACTGCAAATGCGTTTAATTCCTTTATAGAAAAATTTATCATTTTACCTTGTGAGCAGTGATAACGGTATAACTGTACGCATTTACCGTTATAATACAATTATCAATCGTTATATACCAGTTTTTTCCTTTTCTTGTGATTTCCGCATTAGAAAGGCTAATTTTTTCTTTGCACCATTCAATTACATTTTCTACATTCAAAGATAAGTTCTTTTTAATTCTAATAACGCCAAGTTCAGTTGTGTGAAGTCTTCCTAAGTTTTCCAGTAATTCATTTTCCATATTTTGATACCTCATTTTTCAGCAAATTTATTTGTATGTTTTATACCCCAATTATAACATTCTCATATCAGCACTACAATAAAAATAATTAAGCACCAATAATCTTATTGAACATCTCCAACCGTAAATCTTTCACACCATCAGTGATAAACACTGAGCTGACAGCAATTACGACAACTACCATAATTGCCTGCACTTAAATTTCTGCAAAAGAAAACGACAATCAATTTCTTATTTTTTGAAATCAACTGTCTTTCTCATATTTACTATTCAATTTTCATAGTGATATAGGTACAATTTATATCACTACTGTAAAAATGGGGTTTTGCCTTATAAATACAGCGTTTTCCGCTTGTTAGTGTATAGTGTTTCTTGTTTTTTGTGCCCCCCTTGTTAGATAACGGGGGCTTTGAACGGCTCGCAAGCTCGCCGAACCGCCGAAGCGAACCGCCCCCTTGCAAGCATGGCGGAAAAATCTTAAGGATTTTCCCGCCAACGTGGTCGGATCGCTCCGTCGGTTTAACAGCTTTTCTGTTTCTCTCTAGTTATCTACGCATATAAATCAAATCGGTTATTCCGTTATAAGTCTGTGTTTTACAAAGCCTTAACTTTATTTCCCTGTCTATGTTGCCCAAAAGACGAACCCCATTTCCTAACAGAGTAGGAATAACAGAAATGTAATATTTATCAATCATATTTTTGCTTACCAACTGCTGAACAAGATTTGCTCCGCCACAAATCCAAATATCCTTTCCTGCTTCTTGTTTTAGCCGTTCCAATAATAAAACAGGATTTTCACTTGTAAAATGAATTTGTTGGGAAGAATTGCACTCTTTATGTGTTAATACATAAGTTGTAAATTTATTATATACCCATTCTTGCGGAGAAAGTTCAGTAACAACCTGATGAGAAGTATTCCACCCCATTAAGACAGTATCTATATCTTTGGTAAATTCTGTATAAGTGTCGATGTTTTCATTGTCATTTCCATGACCATTTAGCCAAGCTACTCCACCATTACCGTCCGCAATATATCCGTCAAGGCTCATGGCAATAAATAAAACTACTTTTCTCATTTTTTCTCTTTTATAAATACAAACAGGAATTTATTTCTCTTTTTTACTCATAAGGGAACAACTGATTGCTACAAATAAACCCATTAAAATCCATGGAAATGCTGCTCTTATAAAATCACTAACCATACTTTATTCCTCCTTAAATTCCAATTTCCTTAGTTCTACAAACTGAAATTTTTGCCTATGAATGTATCTTGTTCTTTATACGCAAACAGGCTTCTGTGTGCATAATCCAATGTCTTGAAAACGGCATTTGAATTAGTCCACAAATATCTTTATTACACCAATAATCAATCAGCCAAATTGCTTTTTCATTGTCGTTTACTACATTCAACGATTCTAAGTATCCTTTTCTTTCTTTCGGTATTTTTCTTTTCAATTCATCATAAGATAACCGTTCAAGCATTTTCTCAGTGCTTTCCCATACTTCGAAAATATATAAATATAATTCTTCCAGATTAAGCTGTTTTGAAAAGTCTGCAATCTGCTGTTTCATGAGTTCATTTCCTGTTGTAATGATAGGTGAATTGATACGCTCTTGATAATTGCCTGCAAAAAATACTTGTTCATCTTCATTTATCACTGTATGCACAACTATATCTTCAATGCGGAAAATATGCCAAATAGAATAAGCAATCGTCTTACTATGATAACCATCAGCGTTTATGAAGGGGATTGAGTTAAAATCTTCTCTGCATAATTCTTCTTTGAAAGATACTAAGGTTTGTATTAACTGACTTCGTAAAGTAAGTAAAGTATCAATACCCCTCTTATAAGTATCTTTCTTTTTTATTTGTGCCTGCATTGTTTTATTAAGTTCAGACCATTCCTTATTCATATTCAATCCTCTCTCAAATTCTGATTTTATCGCCCCATACAAACTGGAATTTGTCTTACAACAATTTATATATGCATAAAAAGCAATATATTTATGAAAACACCCTAAATCCAAAATTTACTCAATTCATTTTTTCCTTACATAAAATGTTCTCGTATATTTCACTTCCTCACCAAGTGTTTCCCCTATCAAAACTTCAAAATCATTGATATCAAATTCTGGAAAGAATGTATCTCCATCTTCAATATTTAAATCTACTTCTGTGATATACATTTTATCTACTATTTGCAAAGCTTCCTTAAATAGTCCATATCCACCAGATATGTATACATCTCGTCCTTTAGCCAATAATAATGCATCTTCTAATGATTTAACTGAAACTAAATTATCTCCTTGATACTCTGTTGTGGTGGAAACAACAATATTCATTCTATTAGGCAACGGATGACCGATTTCTTCATAAGACTTTCGCCCCATAATAACCACATTACCCGTTGTTAACTCTCTAAATTGCTTTTGTTCTCCCTTTATTTTCCATGGTATATTACCATTCTTGCCTATAACATTATTCTTTGACCTCGCAACAATCAAACCTATCATCTATTTCATCCTCCATAATATGATGTCGTACCTGTGATTCCATCAAGTGCACCACATCTTAACAAACTCAAAATTATCTCGAACTAACCAGCTCGACAAATTCCTTTTTTGTCTTCATCTGCATTATATCATATTGTTATAAGCATTGCCATTTCTTTTCTGCTTTTGAAAAGTTACTTATCAGCCTATGTTTTGTAAAGGGTGATATTCAGCATTTCTCACGCAACAAGCCCTTGACAAACCATAGACTAATAAGTTTTAAGGTAATCAAGCAGAAATGAAATAGTCTGCTGTTTCACGGCAACAAAAAAGAGATACCAACACACTTATGTAGTATCTCTTAGTCTAGTAGCAATATTCTTTTGTTTGCAAGCAGGTAAACATGGGCTGTTTCTTAATATCTTTTTGTTTGGGAAACACCTGTCTCCCATTTAGAGATTGTCTTATCACTAACCCCTAATTTGTCTGCTAACTGTAATTGTGTGACATTGTTTTTTTCACGCAGTTCTTTAATCACTGCTCCAGTTACGTATTGATTCATTTTCTTACTACCTCCATAGCCACATTCTAAATCACAGTTTTTATTTCCGCTATCTACGAAAAGTAGAGTTTCCTTTTATACTTCTTTATAATAAACTATCTCCTACACAAATTCCTATTTCTCAGTTTCAAAAACTTTTGTTTATTTCGTTCTTAAGTTCATCTTTATTCTCGTATGTTCTCACTATCGGAATCGTACTCTGTCTGTTCTACATAATCTGCGGAACAGTCTCGTTTGTACGGATAAAAAAATAAACTGAGCCACGGCTGTTCCAACATGAAATCAGCCGTGGCCTTATTTATATCATTTCACTCTTTTTTGAAATAGAACAACACCACAGCAACAACTCAAATCGACTTAAAATTCCAGACTATTCGCATTCAGCAAGAAATACTTCATTCCCATGATGACAAAACCTTCATCATTTCTCCAAGGCTTTTTGCTGCCATTTACTATGACGATCTTCTTGAAAGAGTCCGGGATATTACGCAGAGAATTGAACTCCTGCGTCTGTTTTTCTTCCGAAGTCATGTCATATGCAACCTGGATATAGTATCTCTGGTTTCCTTGATTCACCACAAAGTCAACCTCCAACTGCTTGCGAACACGTTTGCCCTCTTTATCCTTACCGAAGATATCCACGACACCCACATCAACATTGTAGCCACGGATCAGCAGCTCGTTATAAACAATGTTCTCCATGATATGAGTAGGCTCCTGCTGTCTGAAATTCAGACGTGCATTTCTCAGTCCCAGATCAGTAAAGTAGTATTTCAGATTTGCACCGATATACTTTCTGCCCTTAATATCGTATCGGCTTGCCTTGGAAATCAAAAAGGCATCTGTCAAATGGTCGATATGCTTGGAGATGGTTTTATTAGCATAAGTCATCTGGCGCTCACTGGCAAAGGTATTGGCAATCTTTGAAGGGTTGGTCGGTGCGCCGATTGCAGATGCAAGCACATCAACCAGAATCCCAATCTCATCCACGTTCTGAATCTTATTTCTTTCAATAACATCCTTCAGATAGACATTTGCAAAGATGTTCTTCAGATAGTCCGCTTTCTGTCGTTCGCTCTGGAAACTTACGATCTGCGGCAATCCTCCGTAGATCATGTAGTCATCCCAGGCATCATCATAATCGCCGTCATAGACAGAATAAAACTCTGCAAAGGAGAGAGGGTAGATTCTAATCTCATCACCTCTGCCACGGAATTCGGTCACAATGTCGCTGGACAGGAACTTGGAATTACTTCCGGTGACATACACATCAATATTGCTCATGCGGAGCAGGCTGTTCAGCACTTCCTCAAATCGTGGCATGAACTGCACTTCATCTAAAAGGAGATAATACTTCCCGTCGTCTTTCATGGTATCCTTGATGTACTTGAAGCATACCTTGGGATCTCTTAATTCTTCGTTCTCAATACCATCCAATGCAATTTCAATAATATGATCAACATCAACGCCGTTCTCCAGTAAGTATCTCTTAAAGATGGTAAACAGCAAAAAGGATTTGCCACATCTACGAATACCGGTAATCACCTTTATCATTCCATTATCTTTTCGCTCGATCAGCTGCTGTAGGTAAGCGTCTCTTTTAATCTCCACCGTTACATTCCCCATTTCCGTGCATCTGCACACTTTTTAGTAATAAGATTCTATCACAGAACGACCTGAATTTCAATAAGTATTCCCATTTTATGTGCATCTACACACTTTTATGTAATGTTGATAAATATATAAGAAGCAGTTAATTCTTTTACCTCCTGTTTTCTTTTTGAACATCTTTATTGATATTCCTTTGGGCGGCTGACTTTTTTTCATCTCCGCAAATGGCCTGAACCCGCCATTTATGCGGCTTTTTAAGGTTTCTTTTATGTTCTTTTTTGGATATAAAAAAACCTTGCTTCAAGGGATTTTCTCCCCTGAGACAAGGTTTTAGTTTCTTTTGGGTTTTCTTTTTGGGACTCCTTTTAAGGCTTTTGGCACGGTGTAGTTTTGTCAGGCAGGATTAGTAAAATTGTGTCAAAAGGGAGTGCGAAAGAACAAGTCCGCTACTCAAACTCGGTAAATTCGAAAGCATCTCTAAACATATATGTTTAGTTTTTATCTCTTTTCTGCCGGTATTTTATCTCTGTTACATATATTATTTTGGCTTGCTGATTTTCTGTTGCCAATTTGTTGTCACTTCATTATAACTGCATTGAAATTACTTCGCAATCATTATTTTGAATATATCACATCATTTCTTGAAAATAAATATACGTCATACCGTTTTCTTCTCTTTAAGAATGTTCTACCAATACTCGGTACAGACTGCGTAGACTTATGTCAATATTATTCTTTTATTTAGTCAGCAATAGATTTTTAAAATTATCAAAAACGACTCGTATCAATTCTGGTTCATCCAGCGATTTTGCTATAAGTTCATACTCTTCCAGCAATAATGATGGTGAAAACTTTTTTCCATTTACTTTTGAATATGGTCCATCACTTTCTATCAACAATCTATCTTTCGGAATTGCATTCACAACATCCATATTTTTTACCATACTTGCATTTACCGAAAAATAACATCCTAAGTGAATAAAATCTTTTTGAAGTTCAACATTTCCAGTATACCAATGCAATATACATCTTCTCGGACAATATTTGCTCAAAATTTTTAAAGCAATTTCTTCTGCACCCCTTATATGGATTGACATTACTTTATTCTTTTCAGAACAAGCCTCAACAATTTTTTCAAACCATTTTATCTGCTTATTTTTTTCTATCCCTGTTTTTTTTGTAAAATCCAATCCAATCTCACCAACATATTCTGTTTGTGGCAGCATCTTCATGAAGTCTCTTAAATCCTTCTCTTTTAAATCCATATTGAGTGGATGAAACCCCAATGCGAATTTAATATATTTATTATCACCAAATATATTCTTACAGCTTAAAAATACACCTGGTGAATTTGTCATGCATAATGTATACTGTTTTTTCCCGACAATTATTTTATAAATCTCATTATAATTCTTATACATATCCAAATGGAAATGAGTATCAATCAGTCCTTGCACATTTTTCTCCTATGAATCCCTTTATTTCATCATCTTCCGATAATAACTCTATCAGATCTTCCATTGTTGATTTATAAACTCGCAAAAACTTTTGAACCGATTCTTCATCCAGTTTCCCCGAACATCTTATCATATCTTTTAAGCCCTTATCATCAATTTTTTTGTATCTATATAAAGTACTAATCACGGCACGCAAATCATTTGCCTTTTGATTGTTAGAGTTATTCTTCAAAAATTCTGAGGCACTCTCAGTGTACCAGTATCGGAAATCCTTTATATCAAGCAGGGAGCTTTTACGTATTAAACATGGATAACAATACCCACAATTTATTGGATAATCTGAATTCCGCTCTTTATCATATCTAGCCAAACAAGGATGAGAACATGAAATAGTATCCATATAATGTTTTTTAAATGCTTCCGTATTTTTTACTCCATTCACGATTTCTCTCTTTGTTGAATAGGCATAAAAGTTCTGAATTGGATTTTTTATTCCAACCATATGTAAGATATTCAAAAAACGTCCTAAAAAATATGGATGAGTAGTTCTCGTACTGCAAGTGCCTTTTCTACTATTAGTCAATGGGATATTTAATCCAATGAATCCATTTTCTGGTATATAAACCGGCATATCATTGCCAAGAATACCAGCTATTGATAACGCTGCACACAAAAATAACAGGGATCTTCCCCGGGACGTATCTTCATGTTTTTTCAAACGTTCCCCATCCATTGTAATAGGGGCACGTGAATTAGCAGAGAATCCGATAAAACGCACTTTCTGATTCGAATATCTCTCCTGAAACGTTAAAACAAAGTTTTCCTGTTTTTTCTTCAATTTAGGATATTCATTATGACCTACTAAGCAAGGCGATTTTCCTTCCTCCAACAATTTTATTGCTCCACAAAAGGAATCTAAACCGCCAGAGAATAAACATATACAATCACAGCCCTTTATATCAAGATGAATCCGGTTTGGATATTCACGTTTGCTATACATTTTTTCGCACTGTCTAAAATGAATATCCCATTTATCACCTGTAAGAAATCCTAATGTTTGATTCCAGTATTCTTCTGTTCCATGCCATTTACTCATTTGTAATACTGGAATTGATACACTAAGTTCTCTTGTCCAACAATCTGGAAATAATCTTCTCGAAACTCTTTTATCTATCGCAAAAACACTAATACCTATGATAAATAAATCTTCATAAATTTCTGGTATAGCCATGCAGTCCATTCTATACCAGGTATCTGTAATACCGGAAAAAATAGTGCTGTATTTTTTTCTCGTCAATGTAAAAACGTACGAATCATTCCACTCTGCATTTGGATGCATTTCGTTTTCTTTATCTATCCATACTCTCATTTTCTATGCCTCTCCATAAAACAATTCAAATACCTTGTACGCATCTTCAAGTGACCTTTTTACTACCTCTGATGCTTGCAAGTGTCCAAAGTCCATGATTTTTATATCTTCCAGTTTCAAGTTGTTATGTAATTCATTAGAAATATACTTATCCATTTTTTCTAATAAACGCTCAGTTTCTTCAGGATTCCTTTTCATGCGTATCTTTTCTTCATATCGGAATGCAAAACTAAATTTTATATACTCAATTAGCATTTCTTTCAACAAAACATCTGGAGCAACATCCTTTAAATCTCCCAAATCTGTTATGTTTAGTCCTTTCAAAGCTGCTCTAATGGCTTCTGCTGACAAATAATCTTCCGTCGTGTTCCCATAATTTGTAAAATCCTGAATAAGTTCATTATATATTTCATCTGATGATTTCCCTATCAAATCATTACGATTAAACTCATGCAACGCATTATTTATTCCGCCGTGCGATACTGCCTTAGCAAATGATAGAATACTTCCTGCTGCTTTTGTAAATTGTTCTGAAGTTGCTATATCATGATGCATTGCCGATGCATATTTACTTGCTGCCTTGGCTCTAGACTCTCCATCTCCACTATTTATGTAAGAAGTCACTGCTCGTTTCGCTTGCGACCAATGCGGTGTCGTCGGTGCAATATATCCTTTTGATGTTCCCATATTAATCTCCTGTTTTCATAATTCTATCTTTAATTTCTTGTTTTACATTTTTCAACTCATTAAGTAAATTCTCTATTGCATCTTTATCTTCCGAGTACATAGCCTTAAATGATGGAAGATCTCCTGCTTCTAATGGTTTAGCCGCCCTTTTTATTGCCTCGATTATTTCGCCACGGTAATCAGAGAAATTTACAAATAGCAAGCTATAAACATTTGATTCAATATCTCCAGATTCTATCTTTTTGATAAGGACCTTCATGACATCTTCTCGGTCAGACGAGCGCAACTCTTTCATATCTCTCATTATTCCATCCGCCAATCCAGGATTAAACCTACCTATTCTCTCCAATAATTTTCTGCTTTCTTCGCTCAAGTCAGACTCAATATCATCTTGCTTTTTCAGTATCTCTCTCGTCAGATAAAAGTACTTATTCAAATTCTTTTTTTCTAATTCAACCGGAGGACACTTTACCCAATCTTTAATTCGTGGTTTATGCCACTTTGCAAATTCTGAATCCGGACTATCATTATCCAAGCTCTGTCTCATACGTTTAAACTGTTGATTTTCCGTATCAAAATTTGCATTCCACTCATTTAATTTATCAAATAAATCTGGATTTAATTTGTGCAAGGTAAGCAATTTTGCCATAACTCCCATATCAAGCTTATCACCATAGTATAACTTTGATAACTGTCTCTTTGTAATAAACGTATTAAGAAATCTTTTTGCTTGCCGTGGATTTCCTTTAAGCGTATGGGCAACAATAGAACGAATCTGAAGAATTACTTTTGCGACCTCATCGCATTCATTTTTCATTCCAGCTTTATAAATATCGGATTCACTATTTAAAATCTCTTGTATTTGCTCATAATCAATTGCACTTTCTCCAATCATCAACTTCTTCTCTTCTATTTTTTTAATCAACACTTCAAAACTATCTGGTTTCATATATTTTTGCATTACCAGTAATAATAAATAGTTTTGAATATCTTTAGAGGATAACTCAGGTATGTGTACCGGAAGTTGTATCATTTTTTCAATATATTCTTTATCCAATTCTACATCAAAATTATCCACTTTTGGATACTTTTTCTTTATTGCATACTGTATTACATTTTCATCTGCTGCTATAATAAAAGTAGTTTTATTTACAGACAAAAATAATTTGATAACCTCTAACGTTTCAATAATTCGTTCTGGTTGGCATCTATCCAAATCATCAATTAATACAACAACCCTTTTTATTTTATCCGTGTTTATTGCCTCTTGAAATTCATCTTTAAATTTTCTTACATTGTTTACTACGCTATCTGCAGTAGTACTATCATCCTTAATATACTCATCTTTAATATTCTGAACTGAATCAGATATATTTTTTATGACGCCTCCTATCTCTTTCGCATTTTGTGGAACACTAAACAGCAAAGGCAATGGTGTCCCAGAAGCGATGCTTGCTACTACAGGTGCTGCTGAAGATACAACTTTGGTTCCTAATTTTAAAAAGTCAATCTTCTTCAGTAAAGCTCTAAACTTCTTTTTAGTCTCTTCTGCTGGTATTCGCTCTTCCAGCTCTCGTAAAAGAGCTTCCATAATTGCAGACTTTGCATCTTCATAACTTTCAAACATCCAGGCATTAATCGTTACGCATATAATTCCATCTTTTTCCTTATAATGCTGCTCGATCAGATTAAGTAATGTCGATTTTCCTGCTCCCCATAATCCTAATATTCCTATAGTCAATGGATCTATATCTGTTTCTATAGCAATATCAGAAACTATCTCAGCATACGGTTTATAAAACAACATATCTATTTTTGATGCATTATCTGTCCACATACCCCGTCAACCTCTTTCCTTATTGAATTTATTCTTTATATTATCAGCTTACGTTTATTGTATCTCAAATTTTAATGAATTCGTCTCACCCTCTACAAAAGTTATACAAATACCTCTGTAAAAGATAATTTAACAATAACAGAAACTAATTTTCTGCCAAAACATGTAATACAAAGTAGCTACCATTAGTAGTGTAAACGCTCCACTGTGAACCCGCCAGTAGAGCGCTTACAAATCAATATCTTCTAAATTAAATTTACCTCGGTCCCATAAATCGATCACCATTCAGATGTATCATATGCTCCGGCATTTCAGCAATCCAAACTTCCGTCTCCCAAGCCAACTCTTCCGCAAATTTTTTATACGTCTTGAAATCCAGAAATGCTGTTACAAATATTTTTCCTGCTGTTACATCTTTCGTCATCTCTGTAATTTCTAATATTCGTTTTGGATCCATCGGACCGACCGATGTTACAGATTCCACAAAATAAATCCAATTCTTATCTGCCCGATACAATACAACATCAGGCATTTTATCATGTAACGTAATTTCAAATCCCAGTTCTTTTAATTTTTCTACATTCTTCACCAAATCTTTTTCTATTGTATCACCAACGTACAAGCACTCCGAATTTGGTGCAAATCTTGGTGCAAATTCCTCGATAATGGCTTTTTGTAGCTCATTATGCTTACCTGCTGAAAATTTAAAGCTTTCGCCATTTATATTTACCGGCATCATTGTCATCTTCTTTTTGGAAGCGTACAAATCAATTAACTTTTCATGGTAACAAAGGAACCGTTTTATAGATTCCTTCCACGCTGGTGTTTCCATTGTTCTCAGTATTTTGACTGTTTCTTCCGTCAATCTATAGCGATAGTTCGGACTGTTGGTTGCCTTTCCATTATCCTCTATCAAAGCTGCGGTACGAAATCTATGCAAAGCCTGCTTTCTAAATGTTTCTCTACTATTTTCCGCATAACTCATGCCATAAAATGTATTAACAAACTGAATAATATCATGAATACGAATCCATTCATTTGTTGCTTCACTCCATGACATATCCGGCTTTATTCCTGCCATAGCCAGTATCACATAGCAGCATATATCCGCTTGCTGTGCTTTTGGCATGCCTATTGTTTGCAGAAATTCTCTTGTTTCTTCTATTTTCTTATCCACAGTATCCCTCCAATATCAAATTACAATTTTCCTCCGAATAATCCTTACTTTTAAGCACTTTTCTGCCCATTTCCTGAATGTCCTCTAAATCTGGTACCGGCATTGCATTAATCTCTGTTGAATTAACCTGTGTAGACCCATTTAAAATACGATAATATTCATCATAAAGTGTAGAATTAAATAACACATACAATCCATACACCAGGCATTCTGACATTTCCGTTAATACACCGTCCACAAAATTTATTTTATTCTGTGTACTTATCTTTTGGTACTGAGGAAATTTTTGGGCCAAATATACTCCACATTGTAATCTTCGAGGTTCTTCCTTTGCCGTAAATCGCTTTACAAATAGATAATTTTTGTTATCTTGCATTAATCCCTTTTGTTCTGTCACCACATATTCATGCTCTTTCTGTATAGGGAATTCTACTTTTCCCTGTTTTATATGCTGCGAATAAAATAAAGGAATTGCTCCTTCTTCTTCCTCATCTCGAAGTATTTCACGATTACGGAAATCTACGGTCAATCCGGTTTTCATTTTTACACCTATTGCTGGAAGCGTCTTATCAAACTTATGCAGCTTCTTTAATACTTCCACTTCATTTTCATCTGTTACAAGATAAACATAATAGTCTGATCCTGCTACAACCAGATCATACGGAACTGTTAATGATGTCAGCTCCCCAAAATCACTATTTGATTTCGATGATGTAATCGTAACGGTTTCTGGCTTTTCACTTGTCTTTTTTACTTTAATAATAATTGTTTCCTGCAACACACTTTCCTTGTCAAAAACTTTATTTCTGCTGACAAAAAGATGAATATGTTCCAATTTTCCTTCTGTCAGAAAATATTCCCGGAAACGTTTAAAATACGCTCCTGATGTCCATGATCTCGGAATGATGTAAACCATCTCTCCATTTTCACATAAATTAAATAATCCCATAGATGCAAAAATAAAATACAAATTCGGCGCACCATAACATACCTCTGGCATCGCTGTTGCTTCTGGCGCATCTTTCGGAATTTTCATATACGGCGGATTTCCAATCACAAAATCATATTTCTTAGGCTCCGCATTTCCTCCCAACATATGATTAAAATCCAGATACTGACTCAGAATATAGTTATCTTCAACGATATTAACTGTAAATTTTTTCTTTGTCTCTTCTTTACAATATTCCAGATTACGTTTCAACAATGGCAATACATTTTCATCGTTCTCATAACAGGTAAGTTCAATCTCCTGAATAGAATCTATTGTTTCCAATCGCTCAATAAAGGCACATGATAATATACCTGAGCCAGCCCCTGCATCAAGCACACTTACTTTACCTGTTTTCTCATCGAAGTTATATAATCCCGACATAAAACGGGCAGTTTCCATACTGGTAAAAAACTGTCCGTATTTTTTACGTTCTTTTTTCGCCATACTCTCTATATATTCGTTTGTAAGTTCTATAATTTTTTCTAGCATATTCCACCTACCTACAAGCCTTCTATTTCTTCTTATTATACAATAACTTACTACCTTTTTCAACGCTCTTTTACAAACATACGTTCTGTTTTCTGTAAATTAAAACCATAAAGGGCAGCTAAAAAGCCACCCTACACTCTACGCATAAACAATCTTTTTTAACACAATCTCCTCCGCACAAGCCCGGATATTATTCATTCTCCCAACCCATGCCATCTGATCCCGCATCTTCAGTTCTTCTGTCACTCCCTGCTTTTCTTTTATCTGCTCCACCAGTCTGCCCATCATCTGATTACACTCCTCATCAACCAGATGCAAGTGCTCATTTAACTTTCCAGCAAGCACCAACTCCAGATATAATCCTTTCCGATGCTCTTTCAAGTAAGTTTTTCTCAACATTCCATACTTTCCAATCGGATACTCTGTCTCTTCCAGGAGGTACAGGTCTGGATAATACAGACCGTCCTCTCCTAAAGTATAACTGATTCCATTTTCTCCCATAATGTATTTCTCCATGATTGTCCTCCTATCTTGCTCCCCGATCTTTGTTCTGACTACGGGTATGCTGTTTATTTTTCTGTTCATTCTGTATTTCTTGTTTCTTTTCTGCCAGCTTCGCCCTAATACCATGTGCTACTGGCTCTTTGCCAGTTTCTTTCTTCCATTTTGCTATTGCAGTTCGATACTCGCTATACTCAGTTTGAGAAGCCTTAAAATCTTTTAAAAAATCCTGTACACTTCTATAACCGATCTTCTGCACAATCCTCGGAAGATAATCTTTCATATCTCTGATCTGGCTTTTCAGTTCATCAATTTCTTTCTGCAATTCTTTTTTCTTTCTTCCTTTAAACCATCCCGTAACTTCTGACAGTTCTTTCTTCTTTGCAGAAAGCTGTTTTTGTTTCTGTTGAATTGCACCGTTTTGATCTTCCAGTTCTTTATTCACTTTAAATAGTTTCGGATACTTTGATGCAAGCCTCGTCATTTTAGGTTGTTCCGGTTCTGCCTTTTCTTCTTTTGTTGTCTTGACTGCTGCCATGCTATTTTCAGCAACATACTCTGGGTGTTCAGTTTCCGTTCGCTCTGTCTGTTTTGGCACTTCCCTGGGTTTCTTAAACAGCACACTTGCTATCAAAAACTCCAATGCCTCAACAGCCACTGTTACAACTCTGGAAAATAATCGTGGTCTGTTTCCACGCCGGGCAATTGATTCCCTGATCGGTTCCGTGATTTCTTTCCGCTTCACTTCCATTATCTTCGGTTCTGGCACTCCACTAATCAATGCCATATCAACAGCTCTGTTCCATTCCCGGCGTTTTTGGTTATCCGCTTCTATCTCGTGTGCTTTTGGATTGTTCTTTCCAATTTTCTTCGTTGCAAGATACACTCCACCACGCTCAAATACCTGTAACTTCTGGCTTTCATCCTGCACATAAATATTGATTAAATCTGTATACGAATGCTTTATCTCATCCAGAAATGAATTACTCTTAAATCGTTCATCTTTCGCTGTAAACAGCTCCTTTTCATAGACTTCGCCTTTTTTCACAATGTGGCAACCTTCTCTTATCTCACCATCTTCTCCCAGTATCTCTTTTTTAGTTCGGACATGTTTCCCATTTTCATCATAAAACATATTTCTACTGGCAATCTTGATGATTGGTTCGTCTAATAACTTCCGTTCTGCAAATACCAGATGAATGTGATAATTGGTCTTTCTTTTATTGTGGTGCAAAGCAGCGATACACTCCATTCCATAATTCTGCTTAAAATGATTTGTAAAAAGTTGTAGCAATCTATCCGGCTGATATTCTGTAAAACTCTCTGGTAAAGCAATAATCAATTCTCTTGCCTCAATACATTTTCCTTCTGTCCCACTTTTTACAAATTCTTCCTGATTACATTTTGCAAGTTCCTTCCAAAATTTCCGTTCTGTGGTTTCATAAACTGCATAAAGATTTTCCTGTTTTGCGTGACTGGATATATAAGTGATCCTGCCTTTTACATTGCTTAATTTTGTCATTTGAATAAATGAATTTCTTCCGATAGGCACTCCCTCCTTGTCTTCGGCAAAATAAATTCTGCCATATCATTTGTGAGTGGATGCATCGGCATCCGTTTACGAACTATCCGCCTGTCGGCGGAACAGCTCCCGGCAGGGCGAAATATCCTGAATACAAATCTTTGATTTGTGCGATGGGTATATTTCGCTCTCAAACGCCGAGGGCTTTGTGAGATGCTTCTTACATCTACCACAACTTGGCTTTCGCTTTTCATTTTGGGCGTATCCGCCCTCTTTTTCTGCCCGTATCCGGGCTTATTTTTTTCACTAACAACAAACCGACTATTACTCTTCCTTTCTGCTTTATTCCGGTATCCTTGCCCGTACATACTCCAGATCTCCACAATATGGTGTTCCAACCAAATACCATTCTCTCGCCAGATTCATTTCCATTCGTGTCTTTACCCACTGATTATCAACTAGAACTTCCAGACATTCTCCGCAGTTAAATCCTGGATCAATCCATAAGTCTGAGGACAATAATCCATATCTTTTGTTATAACTGTTGTAACCTAATCTTCCTTCTCTCATGGTGTCATTCTCCCTTCATTTATCATTTCCGCAGGGACGCCCTGAATCAGGGCCCCCTTTTGAAAAGTTTTTTCTTCGCCAATCAACTACCGGCTACACCTTACAGACCTTCTCTTTGTTTGCTATCTACAGGTGCGTGGCACGCTCCTGTCATAAGGTCATCAAACAGAATCTTTACCAACGAAAGTCCTCATGCATTCCACACTTATCCAAATACTCTTGTCTTGCCTTTTCCCGTTCTTCCTCGGTTGATGCTGTTTTGAATGTTGTATATAACTGACGTTTTACCATACTGTCTAATTTTTCCATCAATGCTTTTTCTATCTCTGGCAAATATTCTTCATTCCCGGCAAGATGATACTGGAACAATGCCAGTAATAAATCTTTTGGTATCTGCACCTGTGATTTTCTTTCCATGTTTCTCCTTTCCGTGATGGTCGTGACGATAGTGACGATATTTTCACTACCGACACGCTATATAAAATATCGTCACAACCGTCACATATCGTCACGCTTGTTTTCCAACAAAGGCTAATCTGATCTTTCTTCCATCATGTCCTCGTTCCGCTTTATACTGGATTCCATATTCCAGAATCAATCGTTCCAGGCTGACATTTAATTTTCGTGATAATGCGTTCGGCTGCATTTCCACCTGCAATACTTCCACAAGCTCTGTTGCTGTTCCTGCCCACTCTGGCGTAGTTTCTGTTACAAGTTCTTTGATTTTTTCCAACACTGGATCTTCTGGTTCTTTCCAAAGTTCTGTTTCTGTCTTGGTAAGTTCCCAGACACATCTCTCCCGATTAAAGTTCAACCACAGTTTCTGATCCTGCTGGTCACGCCCTGCCACTTCCAGAACTGCCTTATTATCTGTCCGTTTTTCTTTCTGCATAACGAATGCTCCATCCGCAGCTCCAAGCAGACCATTCGTGCCAGAAATCATATCAAAACTATCGGAAGATTCCATTTTCCTTGTATGATGCACAACCAGAAAACAGATACCATATTTATCACTGAATGCTTTCAGCTTCGTTACAATCTCATAATCACTGGCATAACTGAATTTATCTCCACCAACCTCACGCACTTTCTGAAGAGTATCAATGATAATCAGTCTTGCGTCTTTATGCTTCGTCACAAATGTTACAAGCTGCCTTTCCAGTCCGTCATTGAGCGATTTTGATTTTGTAGCGAAATAAAAATTCTCACTGCCTTCCATTCCAAACATCTGTGATAACCGCTTTTGCAACCTTGCATAATCATCTTCCAATGCCAGATACAGAACCGTTCCCTGTCTGACTGAAAAGCCCCACAACGGAAGTCCCTTACTGATGTGATACCCAATCTGTGCCATAAAGAATGATTTTCCAATTTTCGGCGAACCGACAAACAGGTAAGTTCCGTTATACAGAAGTCCATCTACAATTGGCAGTTTTGGTGGATATGCGGTATCGTATAATTCCATCATAGAAACTGTTTCCAGATCACCTGTATTCTTTTTATTTGCTGATTTTGCTGTATTTTCCGCATTATTTGTGGCTTGCAGATTGCCCTTGCCGGGCAAATCTGCTATACTTTGGTTGGTTAATTTATTACTTGATGGCTGTTCCACATCTGCGCCAACAGATGCAATCGGAGCAGTCATTTTTTCTTTTGCTGTCATTCATTTTCCCCTTTCAATCCATACAATGTCTCTCCGACCAATCTCAGGGTACTCAGCAACTCTTCGTTTTCCTCACTGCATTTTTCCAGATGTTTCAATTCTTCATAAATCTCTGCCATCTGATTTCGCAATGCTTTATACACTCTTGGATTTCCTTGTACCACAATTTCTCGATCAGTTAATCGTTTTGTGATATAGTCCTGCTTGCTAAGTCCTGACAATCGGACACATGCATCAATTTGCTCTGCTTCTTCCGGTGATACCCGGAATGCTACGATTTTGTTTCTCCATCTTCCTTTACTGTCCAGATTCTTCTCCATTTGATTTTTCCATCCTTTCAATATCCAACTGTTCTGCCATCTGTGCCTGCTCACTTGGAAACAAATGTGCATATCGGTAAGTGATATCAATGCTCTCATGTCCCATTCGGTCTGCGATTGCCAATACCGTAAATCCCATATTGATCAATAACGATACATGGGAATGTCGCAAATCATGCACACGAATTCGCTTTACCCCAGACACTTTTGATCCTCTGTTCATTTCATGATGCAGATAAGATTTGGAAATTGTGAAAATTCTTTCGTCTTCCTTCAGACCGTAAAGCATTCCCATATAATCCTGCATCTCATCACATATAAATTGTGGCATCTTGATAAATCTGTTACTTTTAAATGTCTTTGGTGGGGTAATCACATCTTCCCGGTTTAATCTTTGATATGATTTGTTAATTCGCAGTGTATGCGTTGTAAAGTCAAAATCCGCTGGTGTCAGGGCAAGCAACTCTCCTTCACGGATACCACACCAGTAAAGCATTTCAAAAGCGTAGTAAGAAACTGGTTTATCCATCATCACATCTGCAAATTTCAAATACTCTTCTTTCGTCCAGAACAACATTTCCTTATATTCCTCTATTGCTATATTTCCAGCTTTCTGTGCCGGATTAGAAGGCAAATGATAAAAATCAACTGCATGATTGAAAATGGCACTTAACTGGCCGTGGATTTTCCGCAGATATGAAACAGAATACCCTTTTCCATTCGCTCTCTTAAATGCAAGCAAATGATTCTGCCATGCAATCACATCTTTTGGTTCAATTTCTGCAATCTTTCTCTCCCCAAAGTATGGAAGAATTTTTGTTCTGGCAATATTATTCTTAGTTCCCCATGTGTTATCCCGGATTCGTTCCTTTTTATCTTCTACATAGATTTCATAAAAACTTGCGAAAGTCATATCCAGTTTTGCATCATGCTTTAACATTTGTTCGTGTTCCCACATCTGCGCTTCTCGCTTCGTAGGAAATCCTCGTTTTGAAGTCTGTTTCGTTTTCCCTGTCCAGTCGGTATACCGATAAACCACTCGCCACTTCCCAGTGACATTATCTTTGTAAATACTCATACAAATTCTCCTCTCTTTCTCTTACACTTCGCTGTAACACACTTTTTTGCGGAAATAATTGGTGTTTACTCTACCAGCTACCGTAAGATAACCTAGCTTCTGTAATTCTTCATTTAGCTGTTTAACAATCTTATAAGCATAAGACTTGGAAACTCCCAGTTCCGCTGCAACTTCTTCTACTGTCATAAAAGTTCTATTCGTCACATCGCATCTCCCCTTTCATTATTAACGCAATTTGTTTAAGTTATTACATTTGCATGATACTAAACATTTTAATTTAAGTCAAGTGGTTTTGGCAAGAATATTAAATTTTTTTGTTTAAGTTCTTCTTGCTATCCAAAATTGCTCATGTTATACTGAACCTAAACAGAATTGTTTTGTTCTATATCACAACAAAACTGGCAACACACGAACGTCATATCATGAAGGAGGCAAACAACTATGGCAATCGGACAACGTATCAAATATTTTCGTAACCGCATCGGCATGACACAAAAGCAACTCGGAGAACAACTGGGATTCATGGGAAAAACCTCAGATGTCCGCATGGCTCAGTATGAATCTGAAGCCAGAGTTCCTAAGATTGATCTTGTAAAACAAATGTCTCAGATCTTTGATATCAATACTCATGCCTTAACAGTTCCAGATATTGATACTCATATAGGTCTGATGCACACACTATTTGCACTGGAAGATATGTATGGTCTGAAAGTAAAAAATGTAGATGGACAACCTCATCTCTGCCTTGACTCTTCCATATCCGCTCCCGGCTCATCTGCTGATGAAATGCTTCGTGCATGGATGCAACAGGCTGACAAACTGAAAAACGGTGAAATCAGCAAGGAAGAATATGATGAATGGAGATATAAGTACCCGGAACCGGATACTTACCAGAAACGCGCCAAGGTACCATCTCAGGAATTGAGCGACTACTTTGTGCAAGAATTGTCTAAGAGGAAATAAAATAAGAGAAAAGAAAAACCTTACCGATATTCAGTTTTTTACTTCTGAAAATCAGTAAGGTTTCTTTATATACGTTATGAAATAAAATTTTTATTCGCTGAATAACCACAAAATGTTGCCATTTTGTTGCCAGATACTAAGCAAATTTGTTTGAATCCCGCATAAATACTGGCTTTGTCAAATTGTGTGGATTATTCAAACTCGCAAATAAAATCTCTTCACTATACTTTTTAGTATTGGTATTATGGCTCCATTTGGTTTTATATGTGTTCTACTGTCCTAAATCCATAGGATATACTGAACGGTGTTATCAATTTGTTATCATTATTGTGTTATCAAAAACGTTTCTTTCATTAAGCAGCTAAACTATTTAGTTCTGCTTTAACAGCTAACATATCTTGTTTCAAAACAATAAAGCTCTTTAAACAACCATCTGATGTTTGATTACTTTGATCTGAAATGTATTGTAGCTTGTAAATAATCCCATTGCACAATTCTAATAAATGATTATTATTTTCCATCTTAGCATATTTGACTGTATGATTTAATGATCTTTCAAGTTTTGTTCTAAATAAATATGGAGAAGCATTTTCTAACGTCAAAATATTATCCCATTCTTTACATATTTTTTTCATCATAATTTTTACACCTACCCTTCGCAACCTTTAATAAATCATTTTCTATTTCAATCCATTTTTTCAGTTGTTCTACTTTTCCTTTTGGTACACATTCTATTTTGTTTGTATGATAAAGCCGATATTGATATAACTCCTTATATTCTTTTAAATTAATATTTATTTTGTATTTAGAAAAGCAATACATCACCGCTGAGTTTCTTCCAAAATCCAATCGTTCATCTAAATATGAAATGGCAATACATGTATTTCTAACTAAAGAAGCTAATACTGCTAACTCATATTCAACACATATATATTCATCATTCAATTCACATTTTATATCTGATAATATTTCTGAATATTCTTCTAAATCATTCTCAGTATTATTATATCTCGGTAAAGTTAAAAGTAATGAAGGCATCTCATTACTTCTACTATAAATTATTTTCCCCTCCTTTTTTATATGCCATAAAAAATAAGAACCAGACTCGTACATTCTTAAAATTTTGCTATGTCTATATAAAGATATCCAAGAAACCGGAATATTTAAATAATTAGAAAATTTATTTTTCCAATCAATATATTCATCTTCAGTGCAATCATCAATGACAATTAAAATATCTATATCACTATACTCGTCTTCATCTCCTCGTGCGACTGACCCAAACAAATATATTTCTTCAACATTTTTTTCATCTTTTACCTTAGAAATACTATCTAATAAGCTTTTATTCAACTCTACCCTCTCCTATTAATATATCTAAACAATGCAGCAACAAAAAAGCCCATTAGTACAATTCCTATTCCACCTTCCATTACCGATAACACTTTATACAAGAATACATCTGGGGTATATTCACAAGTTACGGTAAAAAAATTGCTCAAACTCATATAGCCAGCAATTCCCCATGTCATCTGCACTCCCTTTGAAACCTCTTCGATTCCATAATAATACCCTAACATAAAAATAAGAAGTACAATTATAACATTAAATATAAGTCTTATTAATTTTTCTCCATATCCCCATAGTATTTTATTTGCCTTGCTTAATATGTAATTGCCTAATCCAGATAACTGATCTATTGCATTATATTTTCTATAATATTTGTCACTGCCTTTATGCCAGAATTTTTTCCAATAATATTCTTCACTCGCTTCCTTTTCTTCAAAATAATATTTTCTATATTCATCTTCGTGACCTAATTTCAAACATTCTAAAGATAAATTCTTACATAATTCCCATCTTATATTTGGTCGTTTTGAAAGAGATTGTAATAAATCATTATATTTAATAAAACACCCTTCAAATTTGCAATAATCAAATGTACAATTAACTAAAGTAATTTCATCAAAATTACAATTAATAAAGATAGTTGTTGTAAAATTCACTCCATCAAAATACGCTTTTTTAAAATAGCAATCTATAAATACATTAAAACGCAAATCATCATTTGAAAATTTTGATCCACGAAATCCCACTTTAGCAAAAGTACTATTATTAATTATAAAATTTTCACTAATCCACTTTTCATCAATTCTTTCATTAGCTATTATGATATTTTCATATTTTTTCTTTTGATTTTGTATATCTTCAAATTTAATACATTGACGATTTTCGAAATATTGTTGCATCTTTCGATTCTCCCACTTTAATACATGTCATCTACAATATTCACAATTATTTATAATAAAGTACTTCCATTCTTTATCACAACCAAATTATATTCAATCAAAGATTCTCGTAATATCCTGATATCGGTTAACTACACGATAAATCTCTACATATTCGTTACTAACCTTGTAGATAATCACATAATCTTCCCATATCGCATATTTATAATCTGTCCGAAAGCTGACTCTTTTAGAAAGATCCGACCCCATTCCCGGAAACATCTGAAGATTTTCAAATTTTCCATAAATTTCCTTTATTGTCTTTGCAGCATATTCTTCATTATCCTCAGCAATGTAATCCCGAATATTTTTCAAATCCTTTGCAACAATCGGATTGATCCGCAGTTTTAACATCTTATTCCCCCACAAGTGCTTTCAGTTCATCCAGATCCAGCCAGCCTTCTCCGTCTTTCACTGCTTCTTCAGCTTCCTGCAACTTCAGCAGAAGCTTTTTCTCTGCACGATCACGCTCATAATCTTCAATATCCATGACAACGAAACGTCCTCTGCCATTCTTGGTCAGATATACCGGTTCTCCTTTGTGACAGTTTTTCAGGACTTCATTATAATTTCTCAAATCAGATACTGGTAAAATATTTGCCATATTCTTTCAGCTCCTTCCTTTGATTTCAAATTGTTTCTTCTACTTTTATTATACACAAAAAGCTGTAAAATTCAACGTAGATTTTTACAGCTCTTATCATTTCTATATATTTTTATCACAATCTATTTCAAATATTGAGCAAAAATCGCCTCCAGTTCTTTATTCCCTTTCAAAAATTCATACTCTTCTTTATTTTCAATTTCTGTAGCTAATGCACGAACAAAATTATTTCCAACGCCTGAAAAAGACTTTCCCTGTACTGTATCCGCATATCTGTAATATAAAGGTGATTCCACCATCTTCCATGGCTTCTGTGACTCCATCAGCACTTCTTTTATCAACTGAATACATTTTTCTACATCCTTTCGATACACGGCAATCAATAGATATGGTACTACTTTACCGTAATCCCACAGACCAAATAACGATACCATATGTTCTGTGATTTCGGCAATCTCCTCTGCTTTACAATGATTTCCGGTTTCTTCTTCCATTTCTATCAACTTATACAGATAGTTTTGTATATTCGTAACTGTCTGCATCAGTTTTCCCTCTAAAAAGAACGCCGCAACATCTGTCCCTTCCTGGTGTGCTAATACATTCGTTTTCATAATTGTGGCATCTATCATAGTATCTGGAATTTTATCCAAAAAGATATTTGCTTCTTTATATTTTTCCATTTGTACATATTTCGCCGCAAGCATAAAAATACTGGAAATCCTTACCTTTTCATCCGGACTTTCAGCAGTTTGTCCCAGCCATTCAACAATCACATTATTACATTCCAACTTTTTCTCATCATCGACATCGGATAAAGTTAGCACCGCATTTAAAACAGTAGCAATTGAATAAATCAACGAATCACAATGAGGATATTCCTTTATTTTATTTTTTCCCATCTCAAAAGCTTTTATAAAGCTATCCAATGAAACTTCCGAAAGCTCATTTGCAAATTGTCCAATCTCTTTTTCTGTCAATTCTTCACGAAATGAAAATAGTTCATTCATATCAATTTTTAATAATCGAGCAATTGCCGGAAGTAATGATATATCTGGATATGTGTTTCCTTTTTCCCATTTATTTACCGCAGGAGTAGAAACGTCCAAATAATCCGCCACCTGTTCTTGTGTTAATCCCGCAGTTTTCCGATAGTTTTTTATCTTCTCACCAATTTGCATTGTTCCTACCTCCTGTTTATATTCTCATTATAGTATTTCTAATATGTGTTTACAATTGAGCCTTCGTTTAATTATGGCTTCGATTTCTTAACTACCGGTTAAAATCTGCGAGAAAAATGCTCTATTTTATAATTCTACAAATCAAAATATCCTTAAATTTAATTAATTCAAGAATACGTGCATCAGTACTCCAATTAAGAAGCAAATCATCGCTGTAACACCCGCACTGATAATAACCTTTAATATATTTTGATAAGGGCGTTTTCCCACTTCAACTGCCTTATGAAGTTCATCCAATTTTTTTCCCTCCGTAAATGCAACAATTTCCTTATAGGTTTGTATATCATTTTTCTTTTTTAGTTTTTCAACCTTTAACGCCCAGTACATTGTAATAATAAATAAAATCCCAAACGGAATATACGCATACCTTCCGAGCCACATAAACAAAGGTACTGCCGATATAATCAACACGGCCAAATGAACTGTATAGATGGAACCATAATAATTAAACTTTTTAATTTCTTGATCGCTAATAATTTCTTTCATTTTCTCTATATCTCCTTTAATTAATTGATCGAGAGATACATTAAACAATGAACTAAGAAGTAACAGGCTATGAATATCAGGATAACTCTTTTCGTTTTCCCAATTAGAAATTGTCTGTCTTGTTACATATACCTTTTCTGCCAGTTCCTCCTGTGATAGATGAAGCTCTGTTCGGTATTTTTTTATCTGTATACTCAGCTCCATATAATTTCCTCCCTTCGCAAGTAATTTGTTCTCTTAATCTGAGCCAAGAATAATCACTTTTTCATTATCTGTCTATCAAAGATATTTTACTTAACGGAAAACACAATGTCAAAAGAGTTTTACACTACAAAACTCATGCCTTTTCAACAATTTTTATTTTCCTCTTTGTAAAGAGCAGCCTTTCGACTGCCCTTTCTACTCACATATATACCCTCTCTTTCAACACAATTTCTTCCGCACATGCTTTTATATTATTCATCAAACAAACCCATTTCATCTGATCCTGCATTTTCACTTGTTCTGTCACACCCTGTTTTTCTGCCATCTGCTTCATTAGGCTTTCTACCTGTTCCCTAGCTTCCTGATCAACTCGATTTAAATGTGCTATCAATTCCCCTGTCATCAATAAATACTGGTATCGTGCCGGTTTGTGCTCTTTCAGGAACTGTTTCCGCAGCATTCCATATTTACCATAGGTCGGTTCTTCCTCATTCACTGCCAGATCCGGCAGGTAATAATCTCCATGCAGTGTATAGCTTAATCCATTACTTTCATCATAAATGTGCTTTTTCATTGTCTTATTTCTCCATTCCTCTGTTTTTTGTTTTATTTTTCTTACGCTGTTGATTCTCCATCTCACTCTTTCGGGCACCCCAGGCCAGTCTTTCGTGAATACTTCCTTGAGGCATTTGCTCCATTTGTCTTTTTTCTTCTAATACTTTCTGCTCCTGTATATCTTGCTGTACCGCATCCTCTACAACATTTTCCCCAAGAACACGCACTACCCGGTCATATCTGTCGGAAACATCCTGCAATTGTTGCTTTTCCTCAGATAACTGCTGTTTTTCTTCACATGCTGTATCTAGCTCTCTCTGTACTCGGTTATATGCCTGCTTTGTTTCCTGATATTTGTGTTTCCATTTTTCTACTTCTTTGGTAAGTTCTTTGACCTGGGCAGCCATTGCAGCAATTTTATTTTTCATCTGGATAAACAGTGGTTTTATCTTTTTATCCCGGTAAGTTGTAGCACGTTCTAATGTACCAGCTTCCGGAAGTAAAGTTTTCACAGTCCCATATTCCTTTATTTCCGCACTGACATTATCCATAACAGGCTGCAATCGTTCTCTGCGTTCTTCCAGGCTGTGCAGATCTTTCTCGACTTTTTCCGCACGCTTCTCAGCTTCCTCTTTATCTTTAACTGCCTGCTCCTTATCATCTTTTAAAAGCTGGATATCAGCTCTTACTTCCGCAATCTGTGCAGTCAGTCCTTCATTCTCAGCAGTGAGATATTCTTTCTCCTGTTCCAGTGCCTGTACTTCCTTTTTACGTTCTTTCTTCTTAAAATTATAAACATCCAGATGCTCCTCATGTGTCCCTTTCTGCTCCCATTCAATTCCATGCTGCCGGGCAATCTCTGCAAGCAATTCTTTTTCATGGTTGATCCACTGATTTAACTCTGTATCGTGTTTGTTCCCGCCTTGAAATCCCATGCTTTTTAATGCCTGCTTCAGTGAAACCCTGGTATCCATTCCTTTCCCTTTCCAGCCAGTCACATAAGGGACAAAATCAATATGCAGATGCGGTGTAGCTTCATCCTGGTGCAGATAACAGCTAAATACATGAAGTGTTGGATTTCGTTGCTGAAAATTCTTTACATACTCATCCAGTACTTTTACCGCCAGATCTCCTTCTGTCGTTCCCACAGCCATATCTTCTCGATTTCCAATCTGGAAAATCACTTCATGGAACAGCTTTTCCTGCTTTCCCTGACGAATTTTTTCATAGTAATTTGTAATCTGCCGGTCCTTTCTTTTTCCCACATTGTACCGTTCCACAGAATCATCAAACAACTCTTTATATACTTCTTTCAGATTTTCATTCTGGTAACAGATATTCAGGTGTACTCTGTCTGGGTCTACATTTTCAGCTACAAAATCCCGTCTGTTATGAGCCAGCGATCCAGCTCCAATCATGCCGCTGATCGTTCTTCTCATCATTATGCTCCTCACCTCTCCTTCTAAAAAGCGTGCCAGATATGGCACATAATTTGTATTTCCGCCAACTATGGCGATTATAAGAAATCTTCGCCGGATACAATATTTCGGAACCTTCTCGAACATTAGTAGTTCGAGAAGTATCTGGGACAAGCCCCTCTTTTGTTACTTTTGTCAAAAGTAACGCAAAAGCACTTTCGACAGCCGTACCGCCTATCAAAAGTACCCTTGCGCCCTGCCGGGGGCAAGACGTCCGGAGGACGTCTGTTCTGCACCGACCGGAGCGGAGACCATTATTTCTCCCGCTAGTCGGATTGCTTCTGCGTTACTCACTTAACTAATCTATTACTGTATTCTCGCCCGTATATATTCCAGATCTCCGCAGTACGGTGTTCCTACCAGATACCATTCCCTTGCCGGATTCATCTCCATTCTGGTCTGCACCCACTGATCATCAATTAGTACTTCCAAGCATTCCCCACAATGAAATCCTGTATCAATCCATAAATCTGATGACAATAAACCATATCTATCGTTACTGCTGTTATATCCTAATCTTCCTTCTCTCATTGCTGTATGCTCCTTTCTATTGTCCTACTGTAAGGACGCCCTGATTCAGGGCTCCCTTTCGCAGCCTATAATTTACCGATAAATAATCGGGTAATCTATAACCTCTCGTCTGTATCTTACCGGCTTTCTCCTTGTCTGATATTTACAGGTGCGTGACACGCTCCTGTTATAAAGTGATCAGCAAGAATCTCTACCAACGAAAGTTTTCCGGTATTCCCTTCCTTTCCAGGTATTCCTGCCTGGACTTTTCTCTCTCTTCCTCTGTTGGGGCTGTTTTGTACTTGCTGTATAACTCCCGATCTACCATTGCATTCAATTTCTTTTCTAACTCTTTCCTTATGATTTCTTCGCCCTCATAATTCTCCATCAGGAAATATTGCAACAGTTGAAAGAATAACTCATATGGTATCCGCACATTTCTATTTTTCATCTGATCTCCTTTCAAGGTGGCAAGATACCCTATTATTAAGATATGGTCATCTTGCCATCTTCCTTTTTCTACTCTGACAACATCCAATACCACTGATTTCCACGTTTTACGGAATCTATTCCCAGTTCCATTTTGGCATTTCTCAGTGTTTTCTTTTTAATTCCCAGTTTTTCTGCTTCTTCCTCAATTTTCTTTTGTGCCATACCTCCATCAGCCAGTATCTCAAGCAGAAATTCTTTTGCTTTCCGGGTTTTCTGTCCTTTTCCCTCTCCATTGAGCAATTCATCTGCACTAATGTCATATTCACCAATCCATTCAAATCCGTTGTTTTTATCCAGACGGAACGCAATCGCTTTACCTTCCGGTGCCAGGGAACTCTTTGTATGGCACACAACTCTTACTTCCGGTTCGTCCTTAATTCGTCCGACAATCAAAACGCTTCTTGCAGCTGCCTGAAAATCAATAGAACCAAGTCCCCGGTAAGAAGATTTTCCGTTACTGTTCTTGTTCATGTGTCCAATCAGAATAATCGCACAATGATATTTTTCTGCCAAGACTGCTATACGTTTCATCAAAGGACGGATTTCATTAGCCCTGTGCATATCCACCTCTGATCCAAGGAAGCCCTGAATCGGGTCAAGCACAACCATTCTGGCTTTTGTCTGCACAATTGCTTCTTCCAACCGGACATCTGCCATCGTCAGCGGTTGCTCACTGTCATCGATAACCATGACCTTTGTGCAGTCTGCACCTGCAGCAAGTAATCTTGGTTTTATCGTATCTCCAAGACCATCTTCTGCAGTCTGGTAGATTACATTTACTGGTGCCTCCAAATGCTGTGTTGACGCATTGTTTTCAATATTTTCTGCATCTACCATATCGCTTTCACTATCAATATCTATCCTTTTATCTTTTGTTGAATCAGCTGGAAGAATAGTCTCTCCTCTGGTCAGTTTTGCAATAATTTGAAGCACCATTGTCGTTTTTCCTTCTCCCGGATCTCCCTGTATAATTGTTACTTTTCCATAGGGAATAAATGGATAAAGCAGCCATTCAATCTGCTCCACTTCCACCGTATCCATGTTGATGAGTTTCAGTTCCGGTTCCAGCCTTTTTTGTACTGTTTTATTTGTTTCTGTTCTTTTGTTTTCCATCAAATCCTCCTTATTTTCCCGTTGAAAGAAAGAGTGGTTTTTGATAGAATACTCATAGAAGTTTTTTGGAAGAGTATTCTACCAAATCCCTGCCTTTAGGTGTTTGCCGACACTTAAAGGCTCTTTTATTCCGCTTTCATTCCAGCCATTGTTATTGTGATAAGCCGAATCACTTCCAATAAATCCTCCGGCACATCTTCTCCCTTTTTCAGACGTTTCAGCTCACCCAGTACCTTTTCAAGTTCCTTCTTCAAAGCTTTATACACCCTGGGATTTCCTGTAACCACAACTTCTTTTTCCTGCAATCTTCGGATAATATATTCTTGTTTGGTTAATCCCGATAGCCGTACTGCCGTCTCCAGAAGTTCATCTTCTTCCGGTGACATCCGAAATGCTACAACTTTATTTCTCCAACGTCCCTGCTGATCCAGACATTTAGCCGACATTTGCAAGTCCTCCTTCTACTTCATTTAATTCTTCATCCATATTTTCCGCATCCAGCTGCTCTGCCATGTCCTGCTGTACCGACGGAAACAGATGTGCATACCGGTAAGTAATCTTTTCTGCTGAATGTCCAACCCTTTTTCCGATTGCTAGTGCGGTATACCCCATATTGATCAACAGGGATACATGACTATGCCTGAGATCATGAACTCTGATTTTCTTTACCCCACTCGCTTTACAGCCTCTTTCCATCTCATGATTCAGATAATATTTTGTTACCGGAAAAATGCGGTCGTCAGGCTTTAAACTGTAATATAATTTCAGACAGTCCTGCATTTCATCACACAGAAACTGTGGCATTATGACTGTCCGCACACTGTTCTTTGTCTTTGGCGTACTGATTACATCTTCTCCTTTCAAACGCTGATAGGACTTATTGATCCGAAGCGTTTTCTTTTTGAAATTAAAATCTGCTGGTGTTAAAGCAAGCAGCTCGCCCGAACGAATTCCACACCAGTAAAGCAGTTGAAAAGCATAGTAGGAAAGAGGTTTGTCCATCATTTCTTCTGCAAATCGCTTATACTCCTCTTTTGTCCAGAACAACATTTCCTTGCCTTCTTCTTCTCCCAGTGCCCCAGCTTTTCTTGCCGGATTAGTGCTAAGATCGTAATATTTCACTGCATGATTAAAAATAGTGCTTAATTGTCCATGTATCGTTTTCAGATACGTTGGCGAAAGCGGTTTTCCTGTTTTCGTTTTCAGTTTTCTCATCTGGTTATGCCAGTCCATCACATCTTTAGCTGTAATTTCCGATACTTTACGTTTTCCAAGATACGGAAGAATCTTTTTCTGAATAATATTTTCTTTTGTAAGCCAGGTACTCTGCTTCAAAGAAGGTCTGACATCTTCTTCATACATAGTGCAAAAGCTTTCCATTGTCATATCTACGCTTGCTTTCTTCTGTAATTTGAATTGTAATTCCCAGTCCGCAGCTTCTTTTCTTGTAGAAAATCCTCGTTTGCATTTCTGTTTTCTTGCACCTGTCCAGTCCTGATACCGGATCATCACATACCAGGTGCCATTGTCATTCTTATAAATTGCCATTCTTAATTCCTCCCATCATTCGATCTTGTTCCATAGAACTGCTCATAGAAATATTTCCGGTCAACCTTTCCTGCAATGGTCTGACATCCCATCGCCTGTAACTCCCTGTTTAGCCTTTTCATCAGCTTGTATGCGTAGGATTCCGATACTTCCAGGACTTCCATGACCTCTTTCACATTCATAAACATTTTACTCATAGAAAATTTCTCCTTTCTTTTTACTATACTATTTTGTATGGGTTGAATTATGCTATACTATTCTGTATGGGTCAAGTACTTTCAATACATTTACCCATACTTTTTTGTATGTATTTTCTTGTCTCTACTATTTGGATATGCTATACTCAACCTATCAAGAAAAAGACAGGAGATATAGCATATGGCAATAGGCGAAAGAATCCACCATTTCAGACTTCTGCGTGGTTTCACGCAGAAATATTTGGGGCAACAGCTGGGATTCAGTGATTCACAGGCTGATGTCCGCATTGCACAGTATGAAAAAGGGGCACGCAGTCCAAAAGAAAAATACCTGAACGCACTGGCTGATATTTTTGAAGTATCCCCTCATGCTCTGGCTGTTCCGGATATTGACAGTTACGTTGGGCTGATGCATACCTTATTTACCTTAGAAGACCTTTACGGACTTCACATTGATGAGATTGACGGAGAACTCTGCCTCCGGCTGGACAAATCCAAAGGAACCACCTACCTTTCTATGTTTGATATGTTCCATGCATGGCAGGAACAGGCAGAAAAACTCAAATCCGGCGAGATCACTCAGGAAGAATATGATCAGTGGCGTTACAACTATCCAAAAAGCGCAAAATAAAAGCCGACGAAAAAAGGCCTTACCAAATTGATTTCACTCAATTCAGTAAGACCTTTTTTGTCGGTTTCACACATATTACTCGATAACCGCAGGATACCTGATAAATAATACAAAGATATCCAGTGTTATCATTTTGTTATCAAATAGAACTTTATTCGCTCGGAAACGCCCTGTTTATACAATGTCATTAACTTAAAAGCAGAAGATATTTATTCCTAAAAGGATTAGATATCTTCT
>NZ_QULA01000031.1:0-42052 GCF_003481595.1 Blautia sp. OM07-19 | reverse complement strand
TACTATATTCATTGCTTGCTTATCGAAATTATCTTGTATAAATATGGGTCAAGTTAAGCCGGTAGTAGGGGTGGCATAGCTCCATTTAGTGCAGTTGGCATCCATGTAGCTGATCTCTGCCGGTATTTTGGCAAAGACCCCCTCCGCAGTGATACCGATTACCTTCCGTACCCCCGCAGCCTTCACCTTTGGGTGGGCAGCGATGCGTTCCGCCTGCTCGGGGGAAACATCCTTAAAGGTGCCATGCGCATAGCCGCCTACCTGCCGAAACTGGTAGGTTTCATAGCTGGCGTTCAACGACAAGGCAATGGTGAACATGGACGTAAATAGCAGCGTTGTCAGCGCAATGGCAAAAATAGCGATCAGATTGCGGCGACGGTTCGCATAAAGAGATTTTAAGCTGAGCTTTCGAATACATTTTCTGTTTTTGACATTCATCGTAGCCACCTCCCGTTAGTTCTGGGAGACGATCCGACCATCTTCGATACGGATAATGCGGTCTGCCATCTGCGCAATTTCTTCGTTGTGAGTGATCATTACGATTGTCTGGGCGAACTTTTGACTGGTGACTTTCAAAAGGCTCAATACATCCTGGCTGGTTTTGGAATCCAGATTGCCGGTCGGTACTGCTTTGTTAGTACAATCAATATATCGTGGTTATCCACACAGTTATCCTCTATATGTGGACAAAATAAAAGCAAGGCGGCGCATTGTCCGTCTTGCTTCTCTTTTACTCCAAAATTATCGACATTATTCTTCGATATATTCAACCAGCTTCGGATCGCCGCTGATGAAATATCCGTCAAGTGTCTTGTACATCGGCTGTCCGTCAACTTCCATCACATGTGTGACTTCCTTTTCTGTAAATGCTGCTGCACCTCTGATCGCTTCATTGTCCCATGAAGGCGCATTCCTGATTCTGATGCTACCATTGAACACCCTTCTGATCTTTCCTTTGATTCTTACCGCTGGCACGCCGTCAATGTTTTCTGTGACAGCTTCTTCAGCCGCCTTGATTTCTTCAGGCGTTGCAGTTCCGACCTGATTTCCGTCTTCATCGAATGTCGGCACGTTTCCATCTGCGTCAGTGTCCAGCGCGCCTTCAGGGACTTTGTCTGTCATTGTCGCCTGCTGCTCCTGTCCTTCCTGATCGGTGTTGTCTGCTGGCTGCTGCTCCTGACTGCCGTCTGTGGCTGTCTGTGGCGGCTCTGCTGGCGTTTCAACCTTTTCCCTGAAGTCTTTTACTGCTTCGCCATTTTCATCAAATACAGCGGCTTTCACTTTCTCTGCTGCCTTCTCTGCTGCATCCAGTTTCTTGTATGGCTTGTTTTTTTCTTTGTTGAATGTTTTGCCCATGAAGTATTCCATCGCGCTTCCTCCTTCTTATTTCGCTGTGATGTATCTTGCGTTTACATATCCATACTTCTTGCCCTTTGCTCCGTTAATGTAAATATAATACCACAGTGCGCCGTTCGGTGCTTTTGCACTTCCGCACACTCCGACTTCTGTGTTCTGCTTAATGCAAGGATATGACACAAGTTTGTCTGCATCTGGATCGGGCTGCTTTCTTACGTTCAATGCGCCTGTGTTCACATATCCAGTGAATGTCGCTGTCTTTGCTGTTCCGTATGGTACAGCTGGATTATTGCCTGATCCGTTTCCTGATCCGTTGCCGCCTGACACGTTGCATCCGTTTTCCAGTGCCATGATTGTGTGCTTGCCTGCTGCCACTGAAATATCGCCAGTCATAAGATTGTCGCCTGTTCCTGTGTACTTGCTTCCTGTGAGTTTTTCAAACTCTCCTGTCGCCATAATAGCATCGACCATGTTGCCTGTATAAATATCCTTTGACACGCTGATTCCTGCGCATTTAAGCACTGGCGACATCATCGCACTGCAATCAGTTTCGCAAGGTGTTTTCAATGCTGTCGGATTCCAGCCGACCTTTTCAAGTTCTGTGTACAGTGAAGTTCTGTGTCCCTGACAATATCCGACTGAATCGTTGCCGCACAGCTGCTTCATCGCTGTCGCCGCCTTCGCTGCCTTGTTTCTGTCCTTGAAACGAAGCACGACTGTCTGACCGAAGTCATACCAGTTTCCAGTCTTTACTTCACGACCTGTCTGATCGCCCTTCTGTCCTCCTGTTGCTTTTCCTCTTTCGTCAATACTAGCCCATCCGCATAATGTTCCCATGTTCTTTTCCTCCTGTTTTAATAATGATCATCTGTAAGTGCTGAAAGTACGATGCAGCCGAATACGAAGATATAAAATACCAACACAATCGGGGCTGCAAACGATACCACGAAGGCGATCAGGAATGCTTTGCATATATACCCGATCCAGTCCTTCGCTGTTGGCGGCGGTTCGACCTCCGCGCCGTAGTGTCTTGCTTCTTCAATGTCAATCTTTGTTCCGACAAGCAAAAGCAGAATGATGATGACCACTGTTGCCATGAAGCAGATTCCGTATAGTGTTATATAAGCATGTAGCATCCTTTCGCCCTCCTGTTCGTTTATTCTTTCTGTACCTTCTGCGCCTGAATTGCAGCCGCGACCGCCGCTGCTTCCCTTTCTTCAGGCGGCTTGACTGCTTCAGCAGCCTTCTGATTCTTTTTCAAAATAGCGTTCAGTTCTTCAACTGCCGCTTCAATCAGATCATCGACCATGTCTTTGTCGATCAGTCCTTCTGATATGTATTCCGTCAACTTCTGCTGTTGTGCCTGAAGTTGTTCCCATACCCATGACTTCTTGATTGTTCCTGTGCCGCTTCCCCATTCCTTTTCTGCCTTTGATACGATAGACAGAAGGCTTTCTTTTACCAGTTCCACGACTTTGTCTGCCTGTTCCTGAAGCTGCTTCTTTTGGTCTTCCTTTGACTGCTTCAGGAAGTTTCTGACCTTGATTCCGATGCCTGCCACAATCGCAATGATTGTCAGGATCATCGGCAAATTATCATAAATTGTTTTTAATATTAAAGCTGCATTTTTCATCCGTTCGCACCGCCTTCCTCGTTTTCACTTTCCTGCTTTCCTTTTTTGATTTTCTGCCAGTTCTCAATTCCTGCCTTTATCATGTACCCGAACACACCCATGCGAAGCACTTCAGATGTTTCGCTGATCAGTGTGGTCAGCACCGATGTGTCTGCGAAGTGCCAGATCGCTATTACTGAAAACAGTTCAATGATGATGTAAAGCAGCACGCAGACAACCACAACTTTTTTTGAAAACTCCATGATCCAGCTTGTCAGTGACTTCTTGCGTCTTTTCTTCCTTCTTGCTGGTATTGTATAGCTGTACTTCTCCACGCGCTTTCCTCCTGTTACTCTTCGATGTACTGATGTGGATGTGATTCATCAATGATCTTGTCAATTCTATCCACACGCTTGTGAAGCTGCTTCAGGCTTTCTGATGCCCTGATGTAATACTCCCTGATCTCCTTCATTTCGTTTCTGTATGATCCCATTTCAGACTTCACTTCAATCATAGTATTCTGAATGTTTTCCAGTTTGGTCAGGATCGTTGCATCCTCTCTGGCTTCGTCCTGTGTGTCCTTCTTCACATTTCTGTTGCGTGTGCTGATTCCGAAGAAGATTGCAAACGCAATCGACACGCCTGAAAGTAACAATGATACTTCAATAGTCATTTTCTTTTCCTCCGTCAAATATATTTGCGAAGTGCTGCTTCGATTGCATCGTTTTCGTCTTCTGCCCTTTTACGCTTCCCGAATAGATCGTCAAGCCTGTCTGTGGCTTCGTCTTGCGTCTGTATCGCTTCGATTCCATGTTGCGCCATTATTTCTGCCTGTTCCCTGACAATGTCTGTCAGAAGCGTATTCACGGCGCACAGCCTGTCGATCAATTCAATCTGCGTCATTATTCTTCACTGGCTTCATACTCTTCGCCAGTAATTTCCTTGTATTCCTCTGCTGTGATGCCCTTTCCTGCTCTCTTCTCATTCAGCGCAACCCAGCCTTTCAGTGTGTCTTTTGTGATATAGTCCATTTCCCACTTTTTCTTCAGTGAATCGAACTTTTTACTGTGTACCTTTTCGGTTGTTTCTGTGTTTGTTCCTGTGCTTGTTTCTGCCATGCTTATACCTCCATCATTTCTTGCATCATTGCCACGTTCATTTCAATTGATGACATTGACTGCATAATCATCTTTGTCGCTGGACTTTCAAGCTCTGCCTGAAGTCTTGCATATTCTTCCTGTGTCATAGTCCTTTCGCTGTACACATAGACAGTGCGGTCTTTTTCTCCGTCAATGTCCTTCCTGATCTGTTCTGCGATGCTCTTTCGCTGATAGACCACTGTCGGGCTTGATGTCGTGTCCCACTCTGTCGGCTTGTCCATACTTTCTGACTGATACCATTCTGACATCATTGTTCTTCACTCCTTTCTTTGAATGCTTGCTGACTTTCTTTTTCAGTTGCTTTATATTGACATATGGCTTGATATGATCTTCATGAAAGCCATAAGTGTCCGTATGTGTAAACCAGCCCATTGATGCCAGCATTGCTGAAGCATCATACCAGTTGACTTTCTCTTTCTTTGCGATTCTGTGCGCCTTCTTTGTCGCACGCTTCAGGATTGATTTGCGAAGCGTTGTGCGGTTGTAATGAAATACAAATCCCATGAAGTCAAGTGCGCGTCCTCTGGTCTTCGGTTTCTCTTTTCCTGTCCTTTTGTCAATGACTGGCGGTGCTTTCCTGTCGGGATATTCAAAACGGAACACTTGCCAGTTGTATTTGATTTTCTGATGCATTTCATTTTTCATATATTCCGACATAATATCTTTCAGTCTGTGAAGTTTCTTTTTGTTTCTTCCGAACGCGACAATGTCGTCCGCGTATCGAATTGAATGGTCAACGCCGCCCAGTTCCTTCCACTCTTCAACAATCTTGTGATCGAGTTCTTTATAATTCAGCTGCGTGAACCATTGTGAAGTCACGAACCCAAGCGGAAGCCCTGACAAAAATTCAGTATCTTTCCATTGTTCATCCTCGATCCATTCCCGATCAAATTCAGGTGGCTTCATTGTCGCTTCATGCTCCATGACTGTGCTGCACAATCTGACAAATCTTTCGTCTTTGATCACGCGTTTCAGCTTTGTTTCAATTACGCGAATGTCTTCTGTATCGAAGCAGTGTCGGACATCTGCCTTCAGGATATAGAACTTCTTTCCCTTATAGCCTTTTATCCACTTTTCGACTTGCTTCTTTCCGCTGTGACAACCTCTGTTCGGTATGCTTCCCAGCGCGTGTTCATATAGTCCATGAAGTACGATCGGTTGAAGCTGTTTTATGATGCAATGATGCACGACCTGTTCATATTGAAATTCAGGTTTTATGATTTCCCTGACCTTTCCGCAGCTATATTCGTTTATCAGCATCTTTTTATGCTCTGGCGGTTGATATGTTTCTTCTTCCAACATTTTTTGAAGTGCTTTCACATGTTCCTGAAGACATTGCGGTTCAGGTCTGTCGTTTCCGACTTCTCTTTCTTCCTTCAGCACTCTGGCGACTTCGGGACGTGTCGTCTTGCGCTTTGCTGCATCGTGAAAACATTGTGTGATGTTTTCTTCTTTCAGCAATTCTTCAAATATATGTTTATATGTCTTCATTCAAAAGGTTTCCTTCTTAACACCTGTTGCACGTTCACGGCTTTCGCCCTACTAGCACAACCCTTTCTTCGGTTTAACTTTCGCCAAGTGGCGCGGAATATCGTGTGCATTAGGTTATTGTCCCATGATTGTTAAGAGTGAGAGCCGCCGATGTTCCAATTCGCATTCGAAGCAGTGTTGTTCAAGTTGACGTAAGCACCGCAGTTCGCGCCGTTGTTGGTGTTACCGCCGACAAGCGCGACCGCAACGCAGAAGCATCGGAAGGCGCACACAATATCCCTATTATTTAATTTTTCTTTTTACTTACACTTCAAGGGGGATTGCTCCCCCTGTCCCCCTGTGCGGCTATGCCGCCAAAGGTTCTTCACAAGAAGGAGAGCCGCCGACGTTCCAACCCGCACTCGAAGCAGCGACGCCCAAGTTGACGAAAGCACCGCAGTAAGCGCCGTGGTTGGCGTTACCGCCGACAAGCGCGACCGCAACGATCGTCACGTTGATCCAGTAATAGCAACAACGATATGTCGAAGCACTGCCGCCGACAGTTTTGACAAATCGCCCATAGCGCGTCATCAATGTGTCTTTCTGCCATCCTTCTGTCTTACACGCTGTTCCAACTTTTATGTAGTCCTTCCCTGTCAGGTTATAAGGCGGCGACATCTTCACTTTTATTGTTCCGTTGTCGCACAAATAGCCCACAAGTCTGTCCCAGCGGTTTCCCCATTGCTTTTCGCAATAGAACACCTTCACTTCGTGCGTTCCGTCATTGTAGCCGAAGAACTGTCCTTTTGCGTCCAGTGTTCCTGTCGTAACTTTTCCGTAGTCTTTTGTTGAATCGTTGACATATGTGTTGCATACGCCCTGACCGAACTTCGCCTGAAAGTTTTCAGATTTGCTGATCAATGTCAGAAGACTTTCGATCAGGTTTCTTCTGCTCCATGAAATGATTGTCCAGCCTGTTCCGTTCGCTGCTGCCCTGTTGATCTCTGTCTGTGCGTTCGTGTTGCAGTCCAGCTTCTTTCCTGACAAGCTGCGAAGTTTCGCGCCGTCATAGCTGCCGCCGTACATAGGCATATACATATGATCTGCGATTGTTCCATCTTCACGCATGAATGCGTCTGCGTTGTAGTTGCTGTCAACTCTTGTGTCAGATACAATGATATACTCATAGTTTCCGACTTCGTACTGGCACAGCCACATCAACGGAAATTCAGACATTGCATTCATTGTTGTTGATGCATCCCCGACATCGGATGCAGTGCCGTCCAGCTTCTTTGAATGGTCTGTGTGGTTTAACTCATACGCAACTGTTCTGTCTGCCTTCAGCATAACTGGTCTGTTCTGCTTAACGAAGAACACTTCGCCCCATGAACCGAAGTCGAATGATCCGTCTGTGAAGTTCATCTTTGCTGGTGTGAAGCCTGCTGCATCATACAGATATGTGATGCGTGTGTTAGGATTGCTGTCTGCTTTGTTGATCTTGATTCCATAACGCTTGATATTGCTGAATTTTCCATCTGCGTCCTGAAGCTGTTTCAAGATGCCAGTCGTGTCAGCCTTTACCGCGTCAAGCGTTTCTTTGTCTGCTACATAGAGCCTTGCCATTTTCTTTTCCTCCTGTTATGTTGTTTCTTCTAAGAACACAAGCCCAGCTTCAACGCCGATCGTGTACTTCTTGCCTGTTGCTTTGTCCGACATTGAATTGATTCCCTTTTCAATGTCCTGACAAGCTGCTGCGGCTGCTTTCGCGGCTGCTGCCTGCTGCTGTGCCGACTGTGCTGCTGCGTTCGCGGCTGATGTCGCCTGCTGCATGTTGTTGTTGAAGTTTTGAATCGTGTTGTACATCTTTTCAAGTGTCGGCGTATCAACAACCGCTGGAAGATCAAGAAACTTGTCTTTTCCGTTTCCTATCCTCAATATGTACTTGCCTGATGTGGTTTCTTCAACGCCCCATTCGTTCACTTCAAGGATGCGTCCTGAAGCCTTCCAGTTCGCTGTCGTGTCCTTTTTCGGTCTGACTGTCCATGTTGCCATCGTGTTTCCTCCTTCCTACACTGTGCCTGCATCCGCTTCGCATTCTTCTGTTGTGAACGCTGTGCCGCCGTCACAGGTCATCGGATCAATGCTGAACGCTGTGCCGCCGTCGATCGTGCTTCCGACTGCCCCCTTGATGTCCAGCATCTTTTCATACATCTTCTGCAATTCTTCCTGTGACTTGTATGTTGCTTCAGCGCGTGCCGCCGCTGTATTCGCTGCGCCTGCTGCCGTATTTGCTGAAGAAGCTGCATTGTTTGCTGCTCCTGTCGCTTCCTGCATGATCTGAAGCTGCTGTTGCCTTGCTGTTTCAGCAATTTCCCTGTCCTGTTCGCTTTTCTTCCTTCGTGCTTCAGCGTTGATCCTGTCAACCTCTGCCGATGCTCTGGCAGCTTCAGCAACCTTCATCGCTGCTTCAACTGACAAGATGTCATTCTTTGTTGAAACGATGTTGTCGATGTACTGCTGCACTTTCTTTTCCAGTGCTGTGATCTCATTGCAGCTTTCAATCGCAGCGTCATTCCTGTTCGTTTCTTCAATCTCAATCGTGAACGCCTGTGAAGATAACACATACACGTTTTGTGCGTCCCTGATCTCAATGTCGCAGTGTGCTGTTCCTGCTGCCGCAAGTGCCTGATTTGTCAGTTCGACCATGACTTTGTTGTCGGTCACTGTGCATTCGTTATAACAAAAGTGTTTGTCTGGCTTTTTGATGTTCGCAATTACGATGTACCCTGTCGGGATCGTGAATACCTTGCCATTATTTGTTAGCGCGATTCTGATGAATCGTGTGCGCTTGTCGCCCTGCTTTGCTGATGCCATATACAAGCGTTCATCGCCTGTCAGTTCCAGTGTTATGTCAGTTATTAGCTGCATCGCCATTGTCGTCCCCTCCTTCCTGATCAGTGTCAGGTTCGGTCTTCAATGTCTTCTTTGCTGCTGCCTTCGCTTTTTCAAGTTCTTCCTTCAGCTGCTTGATTTCCTGTTGTGCATCGTTCACTTCTTTGTTGTATGCGTTCAGCAGTTCCATCTTTGATTGTGACTTCACTTCAGACAGTATGTCAGCCAGCACGCCTTCCATGACTGTCGCTGACAGATCGTGTTCTGTGCTGATTGTTGCCATTGCGTTCAGGATTTCTCCTTTCGCGCAAGCAATTCTTTGTTCGATTGGTTTCATGTGCCATCCTCCTGTTATTCCAGCGCAGCTTCCTGATATGCAAGTATCAAGTCCAGCTTTGAATCCATCTGCGCAAGCATCGTGTTTTTGATCTGCTGTTCCTTTGTTTCTGTTTCTTCTTCTGTGATCCCTCTTTCGCCTTCAGGCAGATCAAGGGTCATTTCTTTTGTTTCCGTCTTTGTATCTTCTTCAATTATGATTTCTTTGCTCATTATATATTCGCGCTCCCTTGTGGTACTGCTGTAATCATTCCACCTCTGACACTGATTGATGATGTCGTCCAGCCGACTGTTCCGTTTCCGTTGTCGTGAATTTCTGTCACTATCGGTATGCTTTTACCATCTGCCACGCCGTATCCGTTTATATTGACATCGTGAAGATCGACATTGTACATGTCGAACCAATGACCGTAGAAGTCGCATCCCAAGTGTATGCCATACTGATCGTATATGCTTCCTGCGCGGCTGAAGCACAGCATCGTTGTATATGATCCTGCGCCTTGTGACTTCATCTGCGCAAATGCCATGTATTTTCCCTGATAGTCCAGATCGAACACAAGCCCTTTGTGTGCGTTGTTCCCCGACCACTGGTTTGTTCCAATCTTTCCGACATAATATCCGTCACGATAGAAATGATTTCCTCGTTCGTCAAATACTGCTCTTTTTTCTGCTGCCGTCACATCGCCGTTGTAGATTGCAAGCTGACCATATTCCAGCTGTATATATTTGCTGTTGCCGTTCCAAGCGACACGCACGTTGTAGGCGTTCTGTGTGATCTTTGTTCCGAACTCCGAATTGTTGACCTTCTTGTTGACTTCAGTTGTGATGCTGTCAGCTTTTAATTTGATAGCCGCGTTCATTTCCTTTGTCGTTGAATACTCTTTCAGCTTTTTATCGGTTTCATCGTTCGCATTTTCTTCAGCCGTGTCCGCTGCTGACTGTGCCAGTTCGTTTGCACTCTTAATCTTCTCTGTGACTGTCGTCTTCGTTTCATAGGTCTTTGACACTGAAAGATCAATCGCTTCAGCCTGCACCTTGATAGCCGCGTTCATTTCCTCTGTTGTTGAATACAATGTCAGTTTTTCGTCCGTCAGGTCATTCACGCTTTTAATTTTTTCAGTGACGCTGGTCTTTGTTTCATACACCTTCGACACTTCCAGATCAATTTCTTCTGCCTTCAGGTTGATTGCAGCCTGCATCTGTTCTGTCGTGCTGTATTCCGTCAGTTTTTCATCGGTCAGATCGTTCACACTCTTGATCTTCTGGTCAACAATGGTCTTCGTTTCATAGGTCTTTGACACGCCCAGTTCGATTTCTTCCTTCGATGCTGTTATGTGTGTTTCGACTTCTGTTTTCGTGTAATATCCATCTTCAAGAACTTTCTTCGCGCTGCTGTTGGCGATCTTGATTGCTTCTGACTTCGCCTGATCCGTTGCTTCCTGCTGTACTTCAGCAAAAGTCTTCGTTGCATTTGAAAGTTCGACAGTGTTGCTTTGTGGGCTTTCTGGATATTCCGTCAGCTTCACAATTCGCTGCTTCTCTTTTGTCTTCGTTGACTTGCTGATCATCCAGACAGTGTCGCCGATGTCAAAATCAAATACGCTGCTGTATTTCTTTGATTGCCTTGCAAGGTCAATCACATCTGCTTTGTATGCGACATAAGGCTTCGACATTTCTTCCAGCTTTGCGATTCCATCTTCGATCAGGCTTGTTGTGTTTGTGTATCTTTCATCGCTCCACACATATGTCTTGATCTTGCTGCTGTATTGATAATTTTCAAGATACGGCTTGCCAAGCCATTCGATTCCGATTCCATCTTTACCAAGTGGGATCAGCCGTGTATAAAAATCATATGTGTCTGAAGTCACTGTCAGCTTCTTCAGGTTCAGTCCTTCGATGAAATATCGTCCGCGGTCTGCTCCGATCTGTTCGTATATATCAATCGTCTTTTCAAGGCTTCTGATCTTGCATTCAACGCGGTATGTTGACAAGCAGTCTTGAAGGACGTCCCATGCGTTTGTTTCTTCATCCTTGTTGATCGTCCTTTTCTTCGTGATCTGGCACACGCCAACCTTCCAGCCTGTTCCTTCAAAGGCAAATTCAAGACACGCCCTGATCGTCTGTTCCTTGCTTTCAAACCCATAAGGGAACACCGCCCCTTCAAGTTCTTCGACATTCAGCTGCGCTGTGTACTCATTAAACTGCACACCTGTCTTCTTTTTCCTGATTACATATTCATCATCTTTTGTCCTGATGTAATATTCTTCTTTCAGTTGGTCAACCTTTTCGCCATCTGAAGGATATTTGAAAGACAGTTCCCTGTCGCCAGAATTAAGCGTCTTCACGATCTTGCGATCTTTGAAACCCTTCAGGATTCCGACACGCTGCTTTTTGTCATTAAAAATCTGCATCTGTCTTCCTCCTTATATCCACATAGGCTTGTACCTGATCCGAACGACTGCATCTGCGTTTGAAAACTTCAGGGCTGTTTGCTGCCGCGCGATTGCTGGGAACTTCCACAAGTCAACACTTCCGAATGCGTCCGCGCCATTGTTCGTGATGCGTCCTTCTTCTCCGTCAATGATGATCGTCTGCCCTGCTGCCAGCTGTTCCACGATGATGTCGTCTTCAAATCCGCTGATTTTATAATTCTTCAACGCCTTCTTCGCATAGACTTCAATGATCGCTGGTGCTTTTCGTGTCCCTTGTCGATCAATCGTTGTCTGTGTGATTCCGTCATATTCCAGATTTAATTCATCATCAAAAAAATAGCCTTCAAGAACGATGTTCAGCTTGTATCTGGTTTTCACTTTCATTTTTGAATAGTCGCTGCTTGCTGTGTATGCCTTGAACTTTCCTTTGTAGCCATCCACTTCCAGCACGCTTGACTTTGTGAAGTTTTCCAGAAATGCTGACATCTTCCTGATCAGGCTGTTTCTATCCTTGCCCCTGAAGTACATGCACAGCTTCAGTTTTCCCAGTTCCATGTCTGTTTCAAATTCTGTCGGAAGGATCGCGCCTGTCACGATCTCATAATCGACAGCAAGCGAAGGTGGCAGCACTTCGGCTGTCAGCTGCTTCGCGTTGTATTTTCTTGCGTCAATGCCATTCACTTTCATGCTGCCTTACCTTCCTTTCCTTTTGTCTTCCACAAGCTGTTCATCCACTTTCGTGTATGTCTTGCTTGCCACTTCTTCGCCGTCAATGTATGTGTGATTTTCAACCTTCACATTCGTTCCTGACTCTATATTCTTCAGCTTTTCATCAAGCATTGTGTTCAATTCCTGATAGAATGGTTTCAGCGGAAGAATAGCTTCGCCGCCTGTTTCTGGTTCGCCACCAGCAAGCAGCTTGTTTCCGTTCATTCCGAATATCATTGAATCATTCATGATCGCACCATTTTTGTACCAATCTATTGAAAAATGTGGCACTGAAGGTGGATTCAGACTGAAGCTGCCTGTGATCCTCGGATGTGGTAATTTTAGTCTAGGTAGCGACCATGTGAAGTGGAATTTCGACTTGATCGCTTCAATCGCATTGTGTACAGCGTTTTTCGCAGCGTTGATCGGTGTTGTTATTGCGTTCTTGATTGCATTCCAAACCGATGTTGCTGTTGATTTTATGCTGTTGAACACGTTGCTGACTGTTGATTTTAATGTGTTGAACACGTTGCTGACTGTGTTCTTGATGCTGTTCACAACATTGCTGATCGTGCTGCTGATGCTGTTCCAGATTGATGTCGCTGTTGACTTCACATTGTTGAATATGTTGCTGACTGTCGTCTTGACCGCATTGAATACATTCGTGATCGTGTTCTTGATGCTGTTCACAACATTTGACACTGTCGTGCTGATTGCCGTCCACACTGTCGTGAATACGCTGCTGACCGCGTTCCATACTGTCGTGATAATATTCTGGATCGTCTGCAATGTCGTCTGTATCTTCGTGCTGATCGTGTTCCATACATTCGACACTGTCGTGCTGATTGCCGTCCACACTGTCGTGAATACGCTGCTGACCGCGTTCCATACTGTCGTGATAATATTCTGTACAAACGTGATTGCTGTCTGTATCTTTGTGCTGATTGCATCCCAGATTGAAATAATTGTTTCTTTGCAGTTCTCCCAAATGAATCGGAACGGGACTGTCAGGATTTCAAAGGCTGCGCTGAAAAATTCCGCAATCGCCATGATCACAACTGTGATCACATTCTTGATTGTTTCAAAGACTGTTGATACAAAGTCCCTGATTGTCGTGAATATGTTGCTGAATGTGTTCCAGATTCCTGTCAGCACATCTGAAATTGTTGTGCTGATCGCTGTCCACACTGTCGTGACTGTGTTCACTATTCCGTCAAGTATGCCAGAAAAGAACGATACAATGCCATTCCAGATGTTTTCGAATGTTGTCTTGATGCTATTCCATACTTCATCCCATGAAGTACCAAATAAGCCCAGAAAAGCGTCAGCAACGCCCTTGATCGTGTTCAGGATATTGCTGATATATTCCTTCAGTCCATTCCATACGCTTTCAAATATTCCTTTTACTGCATCCCAAGCCCCTGACCAGTCGCCTGTGAATAACGACACGAACAAATCAAACACGCCTGTGATCACATTCAGTGTTGTTTCAATAAATATCGCGATGTTATTGAACACGCCTTCGATGATCGGTGCTAACACATTGCAGAAGCCTTCCCATATCGCCTTGACTACTTCCCCGAAGTTTTCAAAATCGAAGCCCAGCGAATTGAGTTTGTCAGTTATGTGCTGCCCGAACTCTGTGAACACCGACTTGATCCTGTTCCAGATTTCCGTGATCTTGTTTCTGAAGTCTTCATTCGTCTTCCACAGTGTCACAACGACTGCTGTGATCCCTGCGATTGCTGCTATTGCAATTCCGACTGGCGATGTGATCGCTGTAAGTGCGCCTTTTAATACAGACATGCCGCCTGTTGCGCCGCCTGCTGTTGTTCCCATTTCAGCCAGCTTTCCGACAACTTTTCCGATGCCTTTTGACACTGTTCCTGATGCTTCAATCAGTTTTCCGACTGTTATCAGCAAAGGTCCGATTGCAGCCACAACGCCTGCAATCTTCAGGATCGTTTCTTGCTGCTGCGGAGTTAATGCTGCAAACTTGTCTGCAAGTTCTCCAATCTTTGCTGCTGCCTTTTCCATGAATGGAAGCAATGTATTTCCCACAGTTATTCCAATATCTTCCAGCTTTGACTTCAGCTGTGTCAGTCTTCCTATAAAATTGTCCTGCATTGTTGCCGCCATGTCGGATGCAGTGCCGTCACACTTCTGTAATGCTTCAGCGTAATCACTGAAGGACATTCCGCTTGCGATTGCTTCATCTGACAAGCCAGACATAATCGTCTGCAATGCAGAAAACTGGTTCGTTCCTGCGATTGTCTTTGCAAGGTTTGCTTGCTGTTCGTCTGTCAGGTTATTCCATACGCCGCGCACTCCTGTCAGTATGCTTGACAGGCTGTTCATGTTGCCCTGTGCATCGTACACTTCAACGCCATACTTCGCCAGTTCGGTTGCGCAACCTTTTGTATCGGTTGCAAGTCTTGTCATAATAGCGTTCAGGGCTGTTCCTGCTTCGCCGCCTTTTACACCAGCGTTCGCCATTGTCATCAAGACTGCTGTTGTTTCTTCCACCGAATATCCCATTGAAGCAGCTGTCGCAGCGCAGTTTTTATATGCTTCTCCAAGTGCTTCGGTTGTTGTGTTTGAATGGCTCATTGCATATGCCATTTCATCTGCGAATTTTCCTGCGTCCTTTGCCGATAGTCCGAATGCTGTCAGATAGTCTGTGACAATGTCTGACGCTGTTCCCAAGTCCATCGCGGATGCTGCTGCCAGATTCAGGATGCCGCCAATACCTTCCAGCATGTCATCCGTTTTCCAGCCTGCAAGTGCCATGTACTCAAACGCTTCGCCTGCTTCGGTTGCTGAATACTTTGTATCACGCCCCCACTGACGCGCTGATTCTGTCAGCCTGTCTGTGTCCTCTGCTGTTGCTCCGCTGATTGCCTGCACTTTTGACATTTGCTGTTCAAAGTTTGCTGCAACTGTTACTGATGCCGCTGCCACGCCGCCGATCGCGGTTGTGACCTTCATCATGTGCTGTCCTGCTGTCTGCACTGCCTGTCCGACTTTTCCAGCCTTTTCCGCGTATTCATCGAACTTCTGGCGTGCAAGTTCCGCATTGACATCACGAAGCTGCACTTCCATGTTCGCAAGGTCAGCTTCAGCCTGTGTGACTGCTGCGCCCTGTTTCTTCACTGCCGCTTCGTATTTCGTTGTTTGCGCTTCTGTTGTTGCCAGCTGTTTTTCCGCTTTGTCCAGCTCTGTTTTTAATTTCTTTGTTTCCTCTGAATTTTCGCCAGTCGCTTCCTTGCTTTCCTCATAGGCTCTTGACAGTTCTGCGACTTTTGTCTTCAGTTCTTCGCTTTTTTTCTTGTTGTTGTCCAGTCGTGTTGTCAGCGTTTCATAATGTGTTTTACAATCCGCGACTTTTGTCTTCTGGACATCCATTTTCTGTGTAAGTTCGCTGATCTTCGCCTTTAACGCGTCAGATTTCGTGCCGTACAGTTTGGCATTCGCAGCAGCAAGACTGTACTGTGACGACAGTTCTTTCATGCTTGCGACCGCCGCTTTCATAGCCGACTGATATTCTGACATTGAAGCACCGATCTTGATTGATGCCTGCGCCATATATGCACGTTCCTTTCATCACTTTTCGTTGATGGTCTTGATCTCGAACGCCACATGATCCAAAAGGCTCATAATATCCGACTTCATTACATTTGAAAGTGAATCGTTCAGCCCTTTTATACACAGCTTGACAACCCTGTCCACATTGTCGCGGCACACTTTCCAAATGTTTTCATCGTCCAGCTGCTTTTCCGCTTCGTTGTAGCCGTTTTCTTCGTCATAATCATCGAATGCTGACTTCTCCTGTTCGACTTCATCTGGTCTGTTTGGGTTTAGTTCAAGGAACTTCGGTGTGATGATGTCCTGCATCACAAAATGAATCATTTTTGCTGTTGCTAGCTGTTCTGCGACATCTGCCTTCAGCACTTCTCTTTCAGATATACCGAAGATCATTTTCATAATTGCTGCATTGAATTGAAATGCAGATGAAACATCATCGCCGTTGTTCTTTTCCATAAGTTCTGTATATGCTCTGTACTTTTCAACCGACACTGACGCGCATATATATTCTTTTTCATCGCACGTCAGCGTCAGTTCGGGTATTATTTGCCACTTGTAAAATTTTTTTGTAGCTTCTCAACCTTTCCGTTGACTTCATCGCCAAGCGATTCTTCGATCAGTGCAAATTCCATGATGATTGCTGCAACTCCCAGCCCTGTTTCCTTGTCCTTCAACTCGTCAACAGTGAACTGATTACCGTAAACCATGCAAATGCAGTCCAGCATCTTTCGGAACTGTTCTGCGGTATAAAGTCCGCTTTTCTTTTCAGTTCCCATGATGTCGTCCCTGACTTCCAAATATTCCATATAGGTGTCAACGTCCATCTTTGGCATTTCATATTCTTTGCCGTTTATAATTAGTTTTCTTTTCATTGTGTTTGCCCTCCTATTGTTCTTTTACGCTGCTTCTGTTGGCTCTTGTACTTTTCCGAACCAGTTTTTGATCGCTGCTGCTGCGTCCGTGTGTTCTGCCAGAAGGTTGCTTTCGTCAACCTGTGTTTCAAAGTTTCCGTCACATGCGCGTTCATAGAAGCTTCCCTTTAGTGTTGCTGTCTGTGTTGTGACTTTATCTTCCTGTGTCTGGTAGTTGTCGTCATATCCCTGTCCGAATGTTCCGACATAAAGCCATACAAATTCATATTTGCCATTCAGCTTCTTTGCTCTATATCCGACAGCGACTTCAGGTGCTTTGTCGTCCTTGTTTTTTACAAGCCAGCCTTTTTCGTATAAGTGACCGAATAACATTGCTTTGTCCTGCGGTGCAAGGGAATTGACTTCAAACTCCACATCTGTTCCTTCGTAGGTTTCAACTGTGTCCTCCACTCCGTCATCGCTGTAAATCTTTTCAACGCTGAACTTGTCAGACACTTTTCCCGAAATAGCACGCGCAAGTTTGACTGGTGTGCCTGCTGCATATGCTGTCGCATCGTTCTGTGTTACTGGTGCGACATAGATGTCGCGAAATGACTTTGTTCTCGATCTGATGATCTGCTTTCCTGCTTCACTCATTCTTCTTCGTCCTCCTGTTCTGCTTCTTCTGCCGCCATGAACCTTGCGGCATTCATAAATATTTTTGTATCTGTTTCAAGATTGTCATTTGCGCCCATGAATGCGAATCCTGCCTTTTTCATAAGTCGCTTGATTCTCTTTTTTAGCCTGATTTGATCTGTGCTTGACCAGATGCACACTTGCACTGCTGCAATCTCGACTTCTTCGTCATCGTCCGAATGTTCGCCGCCGTAGTCCCCCAGATTCCACACAGTCACATGCAGTCCCTTGATGTCTGCGTCATACCAGCCCTGCTGCACTGTGATTCCTTCTGCTTCCAGCACTGCAAGCGCATCCAGTGTCTTCTTCACAATGTCCATGTGTCATCCTCCCAGCTTTTCATTCAATAACTTCTGATATTCCTGATCCGCTATCGTGTCCCACTGTCCGCGGCATTCTTCCATTGTGTTGTAAAGGAAGTCTTGTGGTGGCTGTTTCGTTGTCCCCCACTCTACAAATTTCATGTAAAACCAATTTTCAGCATCGCCCAGAAGCGTCCAGCCGACTTCGCCGCCTTTTGTTGTCGCTTTCGTGGGGATATTATCCGCAGCGTGTCCAGAAGGTCTGTATCCCTTCTTTCCTGACTTTGAATTGTCTGCCGACCTTGCCATAACCGCCTTCATTCGTGGTTCGGTATAATCAACAGAACGCTGGAATATCTGCTTGTTTGTCTTTCTGATTTCTGAATCGCTCGCAAGCGTTTCCAATCTGTTTTGAAGTTCTTTCAGTCCTTCAAATTCAAAAGTCACTTTCATGCTGCTTCCTTTCCGTGTCAGAATCTGACACATCTATGTGACGCGGTTCGCCTTCAGCTGTACATATTGCTTGTCATTCTGTCTGAAGTCCCTTGCGAAAATATTGTATTTTTCGTCTTCGTACTCCACGAAGTAGTCCTTCAGGTGTGCTGCTATCTCTTTGACCTTTTTGCAATACCTGATCTTGTCAAACACGATTGTGTCTTCCAGTCTGATTTCTATTGCCTTGTACAGTTCTTTTCCGTAAAGGCTGCCGATCTCGCACCAGCATTCGTGATACAAGATTGGTTCTGCTTCCACTCGCCTTCCATCAACTTTCCCATACTGATATTTGTATATTTTGATCCTTGCGCTTGACATATCACTTCAACCTTTCTTTCAGCATCATCGACTGCACCGCGAATCTGACTTTGTCGTCTGTTGGTGCTGTTCTGTCCCTGTTGTCGTAGGCTTCTTTGACATACATGCAGATCAATAACTTCTGGCGGTTCGTGAGTGCTTCAGGATTGAAGTCTTTGATCAGGTCTGTCATTTCTTCCAGCACTGCTGCATAAATCAGTTTGATCACTTCATCGTCATCGTCATAGTCGATACGACAATATGCTTTCAGTTCTTCCAGTTCCATGTCTTTTCCTCCTCTCCTGAAGCCTGCTACCATTAACCAGCAACAGGAACTGTGATTTCTCCCTTGATGACTGCTTCTTCATCAAATGCCTGCACATCGAATCTGTCACGCACCTTGATTCCTGTCTGGTCTTTCGCCCATAAATCGCCAGCTTCGGTTGAAAGTTCGATGCTGATCTTCTCGCGGTCAAATAATGTGATTGCTTCCTTCAAGTCGCCCATATAAAGTGGGTACTTGTACGCTGACACATTGCTTCCATCAGTCTTCACTTCTGCATTCTTCAAAACTTTGTTGCTGACCTTCTTGATCGGATATACACCAAAAAGAAGCATCTTTGTTTTGTCTGTGACATCTGGCTGCAAAATGTAGTCGCCGCGTTCATCCTTTAATGTGTCAAGATAGTTGAATCCTGACTGGTTTGTTAGAACGATTGAAGACGCTGCAATCGCTGGATCAAGTGTCACATTGAAGACTGTCTTCAGATCGTCCACAGTGCTGATTGCAACTTCTTTCGTGTTTGTAATCTCTGCAAGTTTCTTCAGGATCGCAGCGTTTCTTGTGGCTCTTGACTTCTTCGCGATCCACTTATTCAGGAAGCCCAGAATGTTTTCTGCTGTGTCCTGAAGAAGTTCGCGTGTTACTTTCAGGATGCCGCCCTTCTTGCCGATCTTGTACTTGATCTGTCGCAATTTCGGTGTTTCTTCCTCTCCGAACTCTGCTGCTTCATCTACATCGTCCCATGGTGTTGAATCTGCATCTTTTTCAAGCACTCTGCTTCCTGATAATGTGCTGACAGGCTCAACATTGACATACTGTTCAAGGTCATCATCTGTCCTTCTTAATTCGTGGATGTCTGTCTGAATGTCCTGTGGGACTGTGAAGCCGCCGTCCTCGTCTGTCTTCTCCGACATTGCATCCATGATCTTCTTGTCTTTCTCATCCATTTTTGTCTTGCGCATTCCGCAGACAATACGATTGACAAATGCACGCGCAATGTCTTTCTTTGAAGGTGCTTTGTCTTTTCCTTCAACCCTTGTTGCTTCGTCCTTGTCAAGCTGGTCTTTGATGCTCTCGTCCTCGTCATCCTCTAAATCCATAAGGATGTTGAAACGATCCTGCATGTCCACAAGTTCTGCTTTTGCTTCCTTTGCTTCCTTTGTCTTTCCCTCATTCACAAGGGCTTTGATTGCGTTCTTTTTGTCGTTGATCTTTTTTAATAACGCTCTTGCTTCTTTGCTCATTGCTTTTCCTCCGTTTTCTTAAATTCCATACATGTACAGATCGCCCAGAATTTCTTCTGTTTCGTCTGCCTGCTGTTGTCTTGCTTCGATGTCTTCAGCTGTTTCAGTCTTCATTCCTGCTGGCGCATGTTTGAATCTGTCTATCATGTAGCCGACACATGCTGCGACTGCTTCCGCTGATTCATCCACTTTGATGTTGAAATAGTCTGAAGCGCGACACTCTGATGCTTCGCTTTCCGACATCCATGTTTCTGCATTGATCAGCTCTTCAAGCTGGTCTGCTGTCACGCCTTCCTTTGCTTTTGTCATGTAGATGTCTGTGATCATCTGCTGACAGCTGTCAAGCTGGCTTATAACCGCCGCGAAGTCGTCTGCATTGCCCCACGCCATTGTCAGCGGCTTGTGAATCATAATCTGTGCGCCTGTTGACACAACAATGTCATCGCACGCCATAAGGATCACGGATGCGATTGACGCTGCAACTCCGTCCACAATGCCTGTGATATGTCCTTTGTGACGTTTCAAAATGTTGTATATGCCAATTCCTGCGAATACATCGCCGCCACAGCTGTTGAAGTACACTGTCAGTTCTGCATTGTTGTCAATGCCGTTCAGAAAGTCCGTGATGTCCTGTGGACAGGTGTCTTCTGATGTCCACTTGTCCCACGCCGAAGATACAATGTCGCCGTATATGTACAGTTCAACGCCGCCTGCTGCCGCGTCTTTGATCTGCATGAAGCCGACATTTTCAATCGTTCTTTTCGTTCGATTTCTTCTTGTGAAGTTCATTTTCTTCTCCATCGTCTTCCCCTCCTTCCTGATCGGTGTCAGGTTCATTCGTTTCGGCTGTTTCCTGCTCCTGTTCATCCTGATCCGTATTTTCGCCGCCTTCTGTGTTTGGCTCATTTATAGGATTGTCAGAATCGCTGTTTTCTTCAGTGTCCTGTTCTTCAGCTTTGTCATATGCTGCCCCGACTTTCGTCAATGGCACATAAGTTCCATTAACAATCAATGTGTCGCCGCCTTCCATGTCCATCAAATCAAGTTTTCTTCTGGCTTCGTTTACTGTTTCGATGCCGTTGTTGATTCCTTCTTTTAGGATTTCCATTTGTGTTTTGCTGTCGGTACGAAGCAATACTTTTTCATTCATTTTGAAGTACAGTCCGTCTTCCGTTTCGTCATCCGATAATAGCTTGTAGTTCACTTCTTCTTCGTACTGCTTCAGTACGAAAAGCATTGTGTCCACATAGAATGACAGCTGCTGCATTTCCGAATTGCTGTATGATGATTTTTCATAGTCGTTGATCTGGTTCGGCTTGATTCCGAACGCTGCTGCAATCTGAAGTGCAGAATATTTCTTCAATTCGATGAACTGTGAATCTGTCAGTTTAATATCCAGTGGTGTCAGCTTCATTCCTAGCGGCACAGGAAGAATCTTGCCTGTGTTCTGGCTTCCTGCTCCGAAGCGTTCAAAAGTCTGTCGCAGCTTTGTGACTGCATCTTCATTCAGTTCGCCTGTGTATTCCAGCACCGCTTTCGCTGTCAATCCGTTTTTGTACAGACTATTCAGGAAGCGTTGTGATTCAATCACGCCTTCAACAGTCTGCTTCAGGATGTATTGCACTGGTAGTCCGACTATTCCGTTCAGGCAGTGTGAAGTCTTGAAGTGCAAGACATCTTCCGTCCTGAATATGTACTGTTCGCCTGAATATTCATCACTGTACAAGTACCAGATTTTCCCTTTGCCTGCGAAAATGCCTTTGTCGTCAACTATGATCTGCACCCTGTCCGATGGCATGATCCACATGTCCAGCGCTTTATATTCTCCACCATATTTCTTGCGCTTGAATTTCCTGCGTACATAGACATATGCGTTCCCATAATGGTTTCTGTTCATTTCTACAGCGTTCCAGAAGGTTGTCGGTGTCATAAAAGGGTTCGGACGCTGCTTCATAAGCCTTGCAATGTCGTTGTCTATCGGCTCACTGATGCCCTTGTTTGTTTTCTGGTACAACTTCCATGGCATTTTCGCGACTGTTTCTGACATCATTTTCAAACAAGTGAAGTATGTCACGTCAGATGTTGGCTTCTTGCTTTCACTGTCGCGCTTAATCCCAACCCATTCCAGAAACGATTCATCATTCAGTGTTGCTGTATCTGTTTCAATATTCATTCCGAATGCTTTCATAATTCCTTTGTTCAGTGTTTTCCACATGTTCAACCTTGCGCACCTCCCTTCTGTCGCAATTTCTCTGTTCCTGCAAACCAAATATCAAGGTATCTGTTGACATCTGGCTTGATTTCGCCCTTCATTGCCATCATCCATGCATCAATGATTGCATCCACGATGTCGATTCGCTCTGTTGCGTATTCTTTATCAATTTTTATTTCCCCGAAGCTGTTTGAAGTCGTCTTTGCGTTCGCAATAGACCACTTTGTTGCTTCGTTTCCGTCATGTTCGACATGCCCTGCTTCCAGTTCCAGCCTGAAGTCAACTGTCGGATCGTTCAATTCTCTTGCCGACTGTTTCACTGCGATGCTGTCAAATCCCAGTGCTTCCAAGTCTGTCAGGAACGCTGAAGCATTGTGCGGATCATAACAAATCCACTGCACATCCAATTCATACAGCTTCACGATCTTCTGCAAGTACGCAATTATGTACTTATAGTCTGTTTTTACGCCGCCCATTGTTTCAGTGACTTCGACAAGTCCCTGTCTGATCCATAGGTCATAAGGCACGCGATCCGTCTTGATGTGTTCTTCAACTCTCCTTTTCGGAATGAAGCTGTGTGCGTGTATGAAGTAACATTTGTCTTCGCCGCGCATAAATGGGATCACGATTGCGATTGATGTCAAGTCGCCGCCTGATGACAGGTCGAGTCCGACATAAGCCTTCTGACCTCTGAAGTCAGCCAGTGTCTTCTTGACTGCTGCCCTTGTCCAGACATCCATGTTCTTGATATAAACATCATTCGTCCACTGAATCCACATGTTGAGCTGCTTGACAATGAAGTCGCGCAGTGTCGATCCTCCCATTTCCTTCGCTGTGGCAGCAATCGGGATCATGTTCTGCAATGCGTCCCTGTCATATTCCAGAATCGGGTTCGCCTTGATCCAGTTTTCAGGTGTCCACATATCGTCAGATTCATTCATTTGCGCGATATAAATGAATTGTGAATCATTACTTGCTACACCCTTCAGGACTTTCACACAGTATTCATACAGTGCAAAACACGGCGATTTCAGATCGAATCCTGCCGTTGTGATCACGCTGATCAGTGCCGACTTCATTTTCTTGATGCCGCCTTCAAGCAGCTTGTACATCTGATCATCTTTATGGGCGTGATATTCGTCCACGATTCCCAGATATGGTCTGAAGCCGTCAATCGACTTCGTGTCGCCTGACAGTGCCTTGATCTTGCTGTGTGTGATCTTGCAGTCGATTGTTGAATTGTGTTCGTGAATCTTGAAGCACTCTGACAGATCGCTGTCAGAATTTATGAACTTCACAATTTCGTTGAAGACAATCATCGCCTGATCCTTCTTTGTGGCTGTACAGTAAACCTGACCATATTTGTACTTGTCAAAATTGCCGTAATAAGCCGCCAGAATACCATTCAGGAATGACTTGCCGTTCTGTCGTCCCAGCTGTATATAACTGGTTCTGAATCGTCTGTGATGTCCGTCTTTAGTTCTCCATCCGTTCAGGCTTCCCAAAATGAAGCACTGAAACGGATATGCTGTCACTGGCTGTTCTTCTTCGCCTTCCGCAATGGTCAGCGTTTCTGCGAAGTCAATGATCCTTTCCGCTTCTTCAACATCAAAGTAATAGCGATATGGCGCAGCTTCAGCCGCTTTCATGTCGTCTATATGTCTTTGACATGCTGCTTTGACCAGATCGCCAGCAACAATCTTGTCCGCAAGGACATCCAGCGCGTATTGTGTAGTTCTATCTGTTGTCATGCGTTCGCCTTATGCGAATTTCGCGAACTTATTTTCTTTCGGTGTTTCCTTGTCTGCTTTTGGCACTACAAGGCGACAGCGGCTTGACACTGTCAGTCCGAAGTCCGCAGCCCCCTGACGACATTGTTTGAAATATCTGTCTTGAAGTAGCGCAAGTCTTTCCACTTCTCCGTTCACGACTTCTTTTTTGATCTTCACTGGCTGTCCGTATTCGTCCAGCTGCTTTGTTGCGATCTCAATTTCCACCATGATCGGTTGTCTGTTCAGTTCTTGCGTGACTGCGATGTATTTTTCTTGTGCGATGACCAGTCTTGCAAGCGCATCAACATCAAGGTTTGATATAAGGTCAATCGCACGAAGTTCCTTCACGATTTTTTTGAAGGTTCTTTTCTGTGTCGGCGATAAGTATTGCGGTGCTGTCACTTTATCCGCAGCCGCTTTCACTTCTGTTCGCTGACGTTCTTCAATTTCAGCTTTTGTCAGGTGTTTTTTTCCTTTTGCTTGTACCAGCGCGATCGGCTGTCGTTGTCCTGCCATTCTTCTGCGACCTCCCTTCTTTGCTGGTTTCCTTGCGGTGTGTCAGAATCTGACACGCACCCTTTTCGGATGCCCTGATCTGGATTTTCCGTGGGGAGTTTTCTCCACGGAAAAGGGGAAGCGCGACTAAATAAACTTAACCCGATACTTTTTCATACTCCCCCTGTCGCCTTCCAGTGGCGTTCTATCAGGTCATACAACATCTTTTGTGTCGCTTTTTTCGTCTGTTCATCCTTGCTGTACAAGGCTTCAATAATTCCATGACTGTGATTGCTCAATGGGATCAGATTGGTTGCATCAAGTCGTCTGTTCCAGTCGTCTTCAATAGGTGTGATATGATGCACCATGTCAGCTGTCTGTATTACATGCAGCACATAGAAGGCATATATATCAACGCCATCAAACCGCCTGATTATTTCGGCTCTTGTCTTCCTCCACTCACTTGATACATAGAAGGCTGCTGTCTTCTTGTTTCTTCGGTGTTTGTTGTATTCCATGTGTCTTGACTGCTGCCCTGCTGCCTTCGCTGCACAGGCTTCACATTCAGCTATATTCTGTGGTATTAAAGCCCCACATCTGCACTTGTGAAATAACAAACCCTTGCACCGCCTTCCTACTGCTGCATATGCTTCATATATCCGTCTGTATAGGCTCTATACGCAGCCGCTTATATATGCCCCTTATATATGCCCTATATATACACCCCTGTCAGGTATGCCCCTATATAAAGCCTTGTTTTTATGCTTCCTGTGGATGCCCTTATATAAGCACCCACATTCCGCAAATAAGAGGGCAGAAATGCAATAAAAAAGACCGATTCAACACTTCTGTGCTGTTTCGGTCTTTCTGTACAACATTTCACGATACTATTTTACTTTAGGATGTCCCCTATAAAAACCCCCACTTTTCCCACGCTTTTCCCATGCTTTCACTGTCGTTTCCCTCGAAAAAAGCCTTTTTTCAGATCGCGTTTTTCAAATTCCGTGAATTCCGAATAATTTGACGGACATTTTTTTCAAAATCGCTTTAGACCAGTTTGAAGGGCTGTTTTTTCCACAATTCAGCCGATCCGCAATCTCTTCAAAGGTCAATCCGTCAATATAGTGCATTCTGAACGCTTCAAACTTGTACAATGTGCCTTCTTTCCTGCTTTCGGCTTCCAGTTCGGTCAATGCCCTGTCAATGTTAATTATCATCATCGCCGTGACCATTTTTGCTTCCTTGACAGATTTCAGCTTTGCATTTTCGCCCTTCAGGACGCTGTATGCTGCTTCTGCGACCTCTTCTTCTTCCGTGATTGCATTATTTATATATTTTTTCAGGTCGATGTACGATTCCATCAATCTTCGTGTGTTATACAGTGTTTTCTTCTTCTCTGCCCTCTTTTCTTCGATTCTGACTTCAGCAAATGCCCTTCGCACCGCGATCCTGATTGCTTCCGTCATGTCCTGCTGTGTTTCATCGCTATTTTGCACATTGCACACCTTCTTCCCTACTTCTTAGGCTTTCGCCTTTTATTCTTTCTGGCTTTTTCAAGTGCCTTCGCCCTGATCATCGGCATTCCTTTCATTTTGCGCCTGTTGTTGCTGATTAGTTGCTTCCTGAACTGAAAAGATGTCATTCCTGCCTTTTTAAATGCTCTTTTTATTGCTTCGCCTGCCTGCACTGCCGTTTCTCTGATCTTCCTGAATGTTGTCGCCAGTGCTTCGCTGGTTCTGTGCGCCCATACGTCCAGCGATCCAAGAAGTTCCACAACTTCATCTTCTGTCAGCTTTCCTTTCTCTGACAATGCCTTGATCAGTTCGTCTTTCGACCATTCAGGATCAATCTTCATGTCATTCGTGATCGCCAGCAATCGCAGCACATCTGTATTGACGTTTCTTTCTTCTTTCTTCGGTTCTGGTTCTTCTGGCTTTGTTATTTCTTCAGGTTCTTCAACAACTGCTGCCCTGACAGCTTCCTGTCTGTCCTCTTTGATCATTTCCTGTGTTCTTTCAAGAATCTGTTCTGACAGATCATCTTTTTCTTCCTTCTGTGGCTTCGTATTCCTGCCAGTAAGCCTGTTTTTAATCTTTGTTGCATATTCCTTCAGCTTCATGTCTTTCACTCCTTCCTGCGCCTTTATGTAAAAGGCAAATCGTCAACGCCGTCTGGTATGTTCATAAAACCATCGCCGCTGTCTGGTGCTGGCTGTGGTCTTGATTGGTTGTCGCCTGCCGCCGCTTTACTTTCCGCAAACTCGACCGATTCAACAACAACTTCCGTTGTGTAAATCTTGCGACCTTCTTTGTTTGTATAGCTGCCAGTCTGAATGCGTCCTTCAATCACAAACTTTGTTCCCTGCTGTCCGTACTTCTCCATGAACTGTCCTGTCTTTCCGAATGCCACACAGGAAATGAAGTCAGCTGACTGTCCTTCCTGATCTCTCTGGACTCTCCTGTCAACCGCAAGTGTGAAGCGCGATATTGCCATAGGCTCTGCGCCTTCTGTATATCGTGTCTGTGCATCCCTTGTCAGCCTTCCCATCAATATGACCTTATTCATTCTTCTTTGCTCCTTTTTGTTCTTTGTTTCCTTTGACTGCTGCCTTGATTATCTCTGTAATAATCAAGATGATCAGTGCTGTCAGGACTGCTATGAATCCCAACTGCAATATAATCACGATAATTCCACCCAGATTGCTGATTGCTTCTTCAATCCATATACTTCGCATGTTTCTTTCCTCCTGTTATCTTCGACATATCATGTCTTCATAAAGTTTCTTGTAGGTGTCGCGCTCTGCTTCAAGCCTGATCATCTGCTCACGCGATGCCCCCCCCGATTGATTTTCGACATATTCCTTCGTGTCTGCTCCTGCATCCAGTTTCAATGCAATTTGAAGCGCAATGTCGATCTGCTGCATTTCTCTGTCTGTCACGCTTCCGATCCTGTTATTCAGTCTTTCAACGCTGATTGTTGTCGGCTGTTCGCACAGTGCTTCAGATACCCTTCCAGTTGTTCTGATTGTCACATGTGTTGACATGTCTTTCTTCGGCTGTGATGTCAGGAACACAACGACCACATCGCCGCTGTGTTTGTTCAGGAAGTCAGCCGACACAATGACGGCTGGTCTGTCCTTCCTGATCTCGTTTCCTCTCTGTCCTCTGTTGTTGTTGATATAATACACATCGCCGCGTCTGACATCGAACTGCTGCTGTGTCTTTGTGAAATGTTCATACATGTTTTTATTCCTCCGTATATTCTGCGTACTGTTCTTTTAGCATCTTTGCACGCGCCTGAATGTCGTCTGCAAGTTCTTTTTCTTTGTTCTTGTATGTCTGCGCCCTTGCTGGTCTTCTTGCCCTGATCGCGTTCTTGACTGCCGTCTGAAGCTGTCTGCGCTTCTGAATCGCTATTCGCTGCACCCTGTCAGTGATTGTGATTGTATAATGTGTGCCACAGATCGGGCATTCATAATACTGTTCGATGATGTCGTTGTGTTCCTCGTCCTGTGTGATCACTCTGTTTTGAATCTCTATCATGTCAGGTGTGAATGTTGCCGCACATTTATCGCAGATTATTTCATTCATGCTGTTTCCCCTTTCTGCTGTTTATGCCTGCTGAATCTTAATCATTTTCAGCAAGAATCTTGCTGACAGTTCTTCTTCTTTCTCTTTTCTTTCCTCTCTTGTCATGCCTTCCTTGTCGTCAAGTTCTGCAATCTCGTCCAGAATGTCTGCTGCTTCTCTGAATGTCTGCGCCATTTCCTTAATTTCTTCTTTTGCCTGCATGTCTTTTCCTCCTATGCTCCATATTGTAGTGTTCTGTTGTCTGCGTCCTGTCCTGCGCCTGTTGCTGCTTCCTGAAGCGTTTCTTCGACTTCTCCCAGTCCTAAAATACAATAGCCGTCTTCAAGTGCTGATGATGTGATGCTTGTGTCAACGCAGATAATTGTCTTCTTGCACTGCTGTCCTGTCGCCTTGCCTTCCTTGAATGCAATCAGCGTCACTTCCTGTCCCTTTCTGAAGCTGTCGTCTTTCGTGATGATGTATGGCTTGCCTGCTTCAATTTCTTCAAATGCGCTTTGTGACATTCTGATACACTTGTCCTTGTTGCCGTCCGAAGGAAGCTGCTGCATCTTTTCTTCGTCTGCCTTCTCGCGAAGTTTCTTCGCTGTTTCTCTGTCAATCGCGTCCTGTTCTTCGCTGTATCTTTCTTCTTCAGTCTTTTCGGCTTCTGCCTTGTTGATGTACTGATCGCAGCTTTGACATGTTCCTGTCTTCACATTGCAGTCTGAATATCTCTTGCAGCTATAACACAGCGATGTGATGCTTTCAGGGTGTGCATCTTCCCATTCGTTCCAGCATTCTGTTCTGCTTGTCAATCTGTCTTTTTCTGCATTTGTGAGTTTTCCCCATGCGTTCTTGACATCTTCCAGCACATCCCCGATTCTTCTTGCTTGTCCGCTTTTGTCTGCAATCAATATCCCTAATTCTGCCAACATCTCCACACATTCAACTGCTTCAATGTTGTCTGTTATATTTTCAATGACCTTGTCAAGTCTTTCGTCTTCAAGTTCTTCGATCTCTTCTTCTGTTTCTGTGAACTGGTCAATGTTCATTTGACCTTCAGTCTCTTCTGCTGCCGCCTTTTCCTCCTGTTCTTGCTTGATCTCTTTTACTTCCTTGTAGGTCAAGCCGTTTTCCTGATAGCGTTCCAGCATTTCTGCCTGTGCTTCTTCATTCATTCCGCTGATCTCATAGGCAGCAGAAAACGTCAGGCGACCTTCTTTCAATTCTTCAGCAAATTCAGGGATCAGATGCTTGTTGATGCTCTCGATCTGTGCGATCTTTGTTGCTGGCATTTGAAGCATCTTTGCAATGACATCGCGAAGGCGACCGCTGTCAAGTTTGTAACCCTTGATTGTTCTTCCTTCCTGTCTCATTCGCTGCAAGATGTCCTTCAGTTGCTTTTCTTCTTCCAGAATGTCTGCGACTGTCTTATTTCGATAATCATTCGCAATGATCAGGCGCAGCATTTCTTCATCTGCTGACGCTGGTGTCTGAATCTGACACGTTACCATTTCAAAATCTGTATAGCCTTGTTCCACAAGCAGCTTCAGTGCGCGCCATCTTCTTTCGCCTGCTGTGATCCTATATTCGCCGCGATCGCAAGGATCGTGAACAACTTCAAGATTTTCAATCAGCCCGACAAGTAAAATCTTCTGCGCAAGCGGTTCAATGTCTGTGACCGAATAGAAGTTCTTGTCGTTGCTGTACAGCTTTTTGATGTTGATGTCTTTCGTCCTGAATCTTGCCTTCGGTGTTTCATCGCCGACTGCTGCCTTCTGTGCGTTTTTGTTAAGCTGCTCCATTACATTCCACGCCATCTTCAATCCTCCTTTTCTCTGAAGCATATTTCTATTGCATCCAGTTCATTGTCTGTCGTGTTCTTCAGATCAATGTGTGAATCATCGTCTTTGTATGCCTTTTTGTTTATTGATGCCCTGATCTGCTTCTTCAGCTTGTCTGTATCAATCACGATCTTCAGTGTCTTTCTGGCTTCGCTTATTGCTTTGCTGATCTGCCTGTCCGACATGTTCGGTGTGCTGTCAATCTCTTTTATACGCTTCCAGAAGTCTGTGTCGTCCAGTTCATAGAATTGTGTCATCCTGTCCCTGAACGCTTCCAGCTGGTTTTCTGCATATTCCTTCGCGTCTGCTGCCGCCTTCAGCTTTTCAAAGTCTTCAATGCTGATTGTGACTTGTCCTTTTAGTTCCATCTCATTCCGTCCTCCCTTCTTCTCATTTTGTCCAGTTTCAATGTCACTTTCGGAACTCCGATGCCAGCTTTGCGAAGGCGTTCTGACAGCCTTGCAAGGTCTGTGACATAAGTTTTTTCATATATGCTGCCATGTATTTCATCAACATAGTATTGCGCTTCGTTGCCGTAGATCGTTATGTCATTGTGCGCAATCAAAAGCGTCTTGATTTGATATGCAAGCGTCTTTCCTGTCCTTCTTCCTTCGTGCGGATATGCGATGCCTTGCGACAGGATATATTCTGACTGCCATGTTTCAAGTTTTATTCCCAGCGCATGTTCAATTCTGTCAAGTGTATCTTCGTTGCAGCCGTACATGTCCGAATGTAACTTTGCAACCGCATTTCGTGTCATTGCGTCTGCGCCATATTCATCGCCGTCCGCTAATGTAAAGGAATACGCCCTGTTTGTTCTTGTGTTTTTAATGTACACAAGATTTCTTTCCAGCGTTCCTTCCGTCTGCCTGATTTCGACTTTCAGATTTTCTTCGTTTTCTGTGATTCCTGTGATTATCTCATACACTCCCATGTTCACACCTCTTTCATCAATTCATACGTTGCTGCACGATAGTCCTGCGTCACGATGCAGTTTTTTGAAAACTTTGGAAGCGGCACTTGTGCGACTGTTGACTTCTCTGCGATTATTGATCGCCTGATCGCTGTCGCAAAGCAATCGTGTCCTGACTGCGTTTTCAGCCATTCTTCAACCTGAAGTGTCGTCTGGTTCTTCTGGCGCATTGTCATCAACACCTTCATGCGAATGTCGGGATTGACGCTTCTGAACGATGCCAGCTGACTGTCCATGTTCGATGCCGCTTCAATCTCAAACCCTCCGATCTTGACAGGCACGATCACAAGGTCTGCTGCAATCATCACATTTGTGACTGTCATGTCCATAAGCAATCCACAGTCAACAATGCAATAGTCATATACTGTTCTGACTTCATTCATTGCTGCTGCAAATCGAAGAATCTGATCTTCTCCTTCTTCCTGAAGCAGTGTCATGTTTGTTCGCATCAAATATCCGTTCGCTGGTATGATGTCGATGTTTCCATATGGTGTTGTTTGGATCAGGTCTGTTGTCGAATATGCGCCGCCTGCTGCCTGATGATTTTCAAGCAATTCTGACATCCCCTGTCCTTCAGGATCAAATCTGTCGTAAAGAAGTGATATGTTGCCCTGCTGATCCGCGTCACAGATCAGCACCTTCTTTCCTTTTTCTTCGCCCATTATGTAGGCAATAGCTGCTGCGGTCATTGTCTTTCCGATGCCGCCTTTTTGATTCATTACTGCTATTATTTTCATTGATGTGCTTTCCTCCTGTTTATTATTTTCATGTGTCTTCTTAACCTTCTTGCATGTTCGTCCGTCACAATGTATTTGTCACAATCTTGAAGTCGCCTGTCTGTTCCTTTTCCGTCATAATGCTTGCAATAGTCACATGTGAAGCAAGGTTCTTTCATTTCTCCTGTGCATGTGTCTGGCGTTTCCACATTGTTTGCGCAGTGGCTACACACGCAACCGCCGCAAGGAAAAGCATATTGTTTTCTGACTTCTTTTTGCTCTGGCTCTTTTGGTATGATCCCAAGTTCCTGCAATGTGATTTGATGTGCTTTCCTATCGTCTTGCATTTCTTTCCTTCTTGCTGTTCTCCCAGCTGATCACCGCTTCCCTTGCCCTGTCGTATAGGTCTGTGTCGTTCGCTTCTTCAATCTTGATGATCTGTTGTCTGTCTGCTCCTTCGCCCTTGTATATTTTTATCCAGCCGTCATCGTATATTGAAGTGTGGCTTGACATCCGCAGCCCATACCTTCTTGCAATCGGTCTGTATATGTCATAAAACTGTCTGACTGCTGCCGCATATCCGTTCATGTCCTACACTACACCTTCAGCGGTTTCACTTCGCCGTCTTTCCATACGCTGTTGTTTGGCTCTTTCATGCGTTCTGCTGTTTCCGTGATTGCGGTGTCTGAATCTGACACATGAATGTGTGTCTGTAAGCGCTTCAAATTCAAGTATTTTTCAAGAACTTCAACCGCGTCCCTTGCCGTGTAACATGTCGCGACATAGTGTCCTGCTGTCGCCATATCGGTCAAGAACTCTTTCTGTGACGGCTGGTGTCTGCCCTTGTCATACTTCATTTCGATGTACAGTCCGCAATATATTCCTTTTGGGTACGGAAGGCATAAGTCCGACACGCCTGACTTCACGCCCATCTGCTTCAGCTTTACTGCTTCGGCTCTGTTCCTGCTGCCGCCGTTCGGGATATGATGCAGCCATTTCAGTTCAGGATATTTCTGCATCTGCCAAGAAGCCCAGCTGATGACATTGATCTGTTCGGTATCTTCCGAACGCATCGCATACTTCATATTCATCGTGCTTCCTCCATTTTCTTCATGTCCTGCATGATATCGCCAGTGAATCCCAACTGCTTCATTTTCTTGAATGCGATCAGGTCTTTTATGCCTGACATCTTTATGATCCAGTCCTGAAGAAGTGATCCTGACTTTTTATACATATCCCTAACTTCTTCCCTGTGTGCCGCCAGTACATCCGCTGTACGTGTGATGATGATTTTTCTTTCAATGCTGTTCGGTGCGATTCCTTTTCGGTTCAGTTCTTCTTCAATCACTTTCACTGCGTAGATTTCTGCGTTCGTGACTGCATCTTCCAAGCACAATCTTTTTTTGTTGTCCACTTTTATTCCTCCTTCGTTTCCTGTCTTTCTTTCTCTGCCTTCAGCTGTGCTGCTCTTTCCATGATCGCTGTGTTATAGCTGTATTTATACACACCATGATTCCACAAGTTTTCCTTTGCGCCTGCTGCTCCGTAGTTGTAGACTGCCAGAACGTAATATGGACGCACATCTTCTGGAACTTCCTGCAAGCTGTCCTGAATCTCCTTCAGGCAATCAATGCCGACTGTCACATTCTGATATGGATTTGTCAGATCGGTGCAGTTCAGGCGTTGCATTCTTTCTTTGTGCCATTTCTGCGCTATCTGCATATACCCCCATGATGTTCCGCCATCGCCTGAAGCGTTCCAGTTGCATTCGCTTTCCTGTTCGATCAGCGCGAACACCATTTCATAGTCAACACCATAGTTCTGACACACGATGTATGTGTATATCTGCGCCATTACTGGAAACTTGCCGCCTGCTGCCTTGCATTCGTCTGATATTTCGTGATAGCAGAATCCTTCCATGTCTTCGCCACTCCAATCCTGTGACATTGTGTTGAATGGATATTCTTCATCTGCATCCAAGTCACTTTCTGTTTGTTCTTCTGCTTCGCTTTCCTGTTCTGTTGCCGTCTTTCCTTTTGCACTGATCATGTCGCCGATCGCAAATCCCAGCATTACCGACACATATATTGTGATGAATGTGATCAGGATTGCTGCTGCCGTCTTCGGTTTGCGCTGAAGAAAGTTCTTTGCTGCCCTGATGATGTTATGTGTTGCATCGTGCAGCTGTCTTCTTCTTCGTCTTCTTCTTCGCTGTTTTCTGCTTAACCTTACTTGTTGCTTTGTCAATCTTTTCTCCTTTCTCTGGCTGTCTGTACATTCTTGCGTATATGTAGAATCTGCCATTCATGTTGTTATATCTGACTTCATACGATGTCAGCTTGTAGCCGTCTGCTGCATACCATTTCTTCAGCTTGTCTTCAAGTTCGCATCGTCCTGTCACGACTTCGTCAATGTCCTTCTGCTTGAACTTATAGTGGTTTTTATGTACTTCAGGCTTTTTCAGTCCCTTGCTGGCTTTCCATGCTTTCTGATACTTCCCGACTGGCTTTGGCTCTTTTCCCTTCTTGTCAGGGTGCTTCTGCTTTGTGATGTAGTTCGCCATTCCTGACAGTCCGTTTTCGTCCTTTTGAAGCCTGCGCACCTGATTTCTGCGCCCCTTCTTCCACTTTTCTTCAACTGCTTCCAGCCCCATGTCGCCATCGCACACAAAATGATGATGCCAGCGTCCTTTGTCTGAACACTCTGTCACATACACATAACGCAGCTTTGCAAGTCCCTTCTTCCTTCGCTCATAGTTTAATCGTCCTATGTACAGCGTCATATCGTGCTTCGCTTCTTTCATGCTGTTCGGCATGTTGTCGTCTGTATATGTCAGTGTTCCCCAGATGTCATTGTCCGTGAAATTCGCATTGATCGTCCGTTCACATTCCTTCCTGCTGTTCTTCTCATTCAGGTTTCTTTGCGCCTGTCTTTGCTTCTTCAGCTTTGCTTCGTCTGGTATTTGCTCTTTCTGTCCTCTTCTGAACTCTGGATATATTTCAACATCCATCTGCTCTGCTGCCTTTATCTCCTTAGTGGCATATATTGATCTGACCTTGCCTTCATTCAGCATCCTGCACATGTTGTCTTCTTCCAAGTCAGTCAACATCTTCTGGTATGCTGCTTCATAGTCATAATCTATATACACAGCTTTCTTCCTTCTCTTCATGTCCTTCTTTGCTCCTGTTATAGATATTTATATATTTCTTTGATTTGTTACTATCTATTACAAGGACGCGAAGCCTTTTGAAAGTCCCTGATTTATTGACTTTTTGGGAAGTCTGCTGTATAATTTTTTATAGATGTGCAGACCTTAAAAAGTCACAATCTGGATCGCCTTCGGAAGCCGCCAAGCTAGTCCGAAGGCTTTCTTTTTTGTCCTTCAAGATGCTTTCGCTGCCTTTGTCTTAATCTCTGACAGCTGCACCCTGACACCATCGTTCCTGTTCGACAGGATCATTGCTATTGCTTCAAATATTCTTCTTGCGTCTGGTGTATTCATGCGCGTTTCTCCTTTCTACATTCCAGCACCCCTGAATATAACTACCATTGAAGGGAATGGGGCTGCCTGTTTACTGTTTCCGAACTTCAAACGCCCCTTCACGAATCTGATTTCTGATCGGTACTGAATGAAGTCGTGAAAATATCTTGTGTCTGTTCTCGCTGGTATCAGCATAACAACAATCGTGTTGTCTTTCGTTCCTTCTCTGTATGCCTTTTCAACCCAGTCTGTAATTGCTCTACCATACGGAGGATTGCAAAACACGCGATACCCCCCCCAGTCCTTTGAAAGACCATTGTCTTCCTTCGTGAAATACTTTTCACACTTGTGATTCTGTTCGTCAGCGCAAGGATCAAGGTTGAAATGAAATTCCTGATCAAGTTCTTTGAAGAAGTCGTCAGGTGTCGCCCACTGATCCGTCTTGCTGCTGTACATGACATCTATGTTCGCCATTGTGTTTCCTCCTATGCTGTTTCGTTCAATATAATTTTTCTGAAGATGCTTTCAAATATTGGAACTGCGATGCTGTTTCCTGCCTGCTTGTATAATGCTGTGTAGTATCGCCCAGCCCTTTTATGTACTGCTTTCGCTCTCTCGAAGTCTTCGTCTGTGTACCCTTGCAGCCGCCAGCATTCCAGTTCGGTCAAATATCTGAATCGACCGCCGCCGCAGTCAATAACCTGTGTCGGTGTCCTGTCCTGCCTTGTTGTGATTGTAAAAGCACAGTCCTCAATAACAGTCGCCCTTCTGATTCCCTTCTTGCCGATTGCGCTTCTGACCGAAGGTTGCGTCACATCGTACACTTCAGGCACGCTGTCGTTGTCTTCCAGAAAGTTCCTGATGTCCTGCATCGGTGTCCTGATCAAGTCATCAAAATTGAACTTTTCGCCATTCAAGCAGCTGACTGTGAACACTCTTTCCCTTGCCTGCGGAAGTCCAAATTCTCTCGCATCCAGCACTTCATAATTGTTTGTATATCCCATTCGTTCAAGTTCTTTCTGATACCTGACGAAGTTTGCAATCATGTGTTTGCTTTTTACGTTCTTTACATTTTCCCAGATCACATACTGCGGCTTCCATTCTCCCATCTGGTCGATGATGTGAACTGTTTCCCACATCAATGACGACCTTGTTTCGCTGCCTTCGTCTGCGCCTTTTCCTCTGTTGATCCTTCCGTCTTCTGCTTTCGCCTTCCCCTGATGCCCTGCAATGCTCATGTCCTGACATGGACTTCCGTGGATCAGGATGTCTGGCTTCAAGTTCCAACCGACAACCGACTGTGTCTTGTACGGCATTTCTTCAGAAAACATATTGTTGTATGATCTGACTGCTTTTTCATCTATTTCAACATAATCAATCGCCTTTGTCGGTATTCCCAGATTGCGCAAGGCACATCGTGGGCTTCCTATTCCTCCAAACAGTTCCAGTATTTGCACTGGTTTTTCTTCTGTTACTATCATCTTTTACCCCTCAATTCTCTGCGTCATGCTCTTGTCTTTCATTGCTGACATAGCCATCTGCATCCGCATCGCATCTTCGTCAGACATTTCAACATCGTCTTGTGGTCTTATTATCATTTCTTCTTTGGTTGGGAAAATCTTGTGTTTCTGTACGAAGCACTTGAAGAAGAAGTCGTGTTCTTCTTTCCATGTTTCACAGTAAAATTCATATTCAATCCCGATCTGAATTGCCTGCACTTTTGTACACTGTACACCCTGAATGGTTTTCTTTCCTTTTCCTGATCTGTAGTGATACATCTGGTTCAATCCGTCTTTTCCCATTACTTTGTATATTGTCTGTTTCAGCAAGCGCAGTTCAAAGTCGTTATGATATTTCCATTCATGGTCTTCCAGCTTGTCATCTGACAGATCACTCTCTTCAATGTCGTATTTTTTCATAAGCTGCTGCAATTTCTTCTGTGCGCCTTCTTTTTCGCCGCCCACTCCACGTTCCGCAAGTCTTTGCAGCTTCTTCATCAATTCGATTTTCTTTTCGTCAATCATCGTTCATTCTCCTTCACATACTGCTTTCGCAAAGTCCAAAATAATTTTTTCAACATTCCCCCTTCTGGTCATGTATTATGCTGTGTTGTTTGTTTTCACATTAAAAACATTCCTAAAACCTGTTGACCATCCATGTGTAATTCTGGCAGTACACACACGCCGCTATGTTTTCACAGTATTCATCCGACTGGCTTTCAGCTTGCCATCGTCAGGATGAAGGTTGCCGTCCTTCATCGACAGGGCTTTCGCCCTGTTTCGGCTTTATTTTTTCAGTCTTATTGTGCATTCTGTGAAATAATTTGCCTTTGGTATTTCTTTCGCTACCATGTGAACTTCATCAATTTCAGCCGCCCATCTTTCTGTTGTTCTGTATTTCTTCCAGAACTCATTCGCTGTCATCGGTGTTTTTTCATCCGAAAAACATATTCTTCTGCTTCCTGTTATTACTGCCATAAATTCATAAACTTTCATTCTTTGTCGTCCTCCTGCTCTGTTGAATATCTTGACATTTTCACAATCTTTGCTGTCGGTATGTCATCCATGTACATATATGCTTTGCAACCGAAGAAGGCTTCGTTGTGATCGTGTGCTTCCACAATCTTCCTTTCTTCCAGTTCGACTTCAAAGATCGTTCCTGTTTCATGTCCGCGGATCGCAACAAATCGTGCTGCTTCAAGTGGCTGTTTGCAGATATACACGCCGCCGTCCATTCCTTTTCGGATCACTCCGTCCTGCATGATCTTTTTTGCATTTTCATGTGTTGTTGCGTGGAAGTATCTGCTGCGCTTCCCTTTTTCCCACAAGTCATATTTGCTCATAATCTCCATGTACTTCATATCAATCTTTGACTTATCCTGCGCGCACTCGATCAGATGCTTTCTTTCTGCTTCATCCGTAACCTTTGCCAGTTCTTCTTCTGTGAATAAATTCTGCTTTTCCATACTGCTGCACCGCCCTTCTTAATATCTGCTTGATGCATACCAGAACACACTTCGCATCGTACTTTTCAGGTCAAGTGTGTCTTCCAGTTCATATGTGATGTCGTTGTCCCATTCGTCATATACGCTGAATACTTCTTCAGCTTCGTCATATTCAATCCTGAAGCCTTCCTGTTTTTCGTCTTCCAGATATTCCCACCACAGCAACAAGCTATGCTGTTTTATCTCTCTTGCTTCCCACTGCCAGTTCTTGTCTTCCTTGCTGATCTCGCTGGCTACTTCTTCAATAAACTGAATGTTGTCTGTCTTTGTAAAATCAATCTTTCCTTTTGTGTTCATGTTGTACCTCTCTTTCATTTACTCCCCGACTGCTGCCAGTCGGGGACATCCTATGCCCTTTTAGGCTGTTTTCACTGGTCTGTTTTCTCCTGCCGCCCACATCATCATCCCTTTGATGACCATTCTGTCGCTGTCAGACATCTGCTTCAGCAGCTTAATAAATTCGCTGACATCTTCGGTCTGGCTGTTCAGGTTCTTTTTTTCGTTTGTAACTGCTGCCATGTTGTTTCCTCCCTTCTATACTGTTATGAGTTCATAATCTTCAAGCAGTGCTTTCAGATTTCTTGCTTTCCATCTATGAAGACATCTGTCGCCCAGAAGGTTCTTCACTCCTGTGTTCTTCCAGAACATGTACTGTCTGACTGTATTGTGATAGTGTCCGTCATTTCTCACTTCGATGAACTTATTTCCATTTCTCTTATTTCTGTAAATCTTTGTTGTTGTCATCTTATCTGCTCCCTTCTGCGGTCTGTTCTGTTGCTTACAGTTACAGTATAGATGCTTACAGTCACTTTGTCAACAGTTTTTTGTTGCTTACGGTAACTTTTTTATTGACCTTTGCTTGCTGCCGTGTTATTCTACAACTAGAAAAGCAAATTTCAGAAAGGTGGAATAAATATGACAAATGGCGAACGCGTCAACGAAGTGCGAAAATCACTTGGTTTAACTCTTGAAAAGTTCGGGGAAAAGTTAGGTGTAACAAAAACCACTATTTCCAGAATTGAAAAAGGTGTGAACAACTTAACTGATCAGATGGCAATTTCTATCTGTCGTGAATACAATGTGAATTATGATTATTTGATGTATGGCGAAGGGGAAATGTTTGACGATCTGCCGCAGACGATCGTTGATGAATTGTGTGCGCAGTATGACTTGAACGATTTTGACAAGGCACTTGTTGAAATGTATGTGTCTTTACCAGCTGGAAGCCGTGAAAGAATCAAAGAATATATGAAGCAGCTAGTCAAGAAAGTTGGTTGGGATAAAACTGAATAAAGGAAGTGATCTATTGAACATTATTTGTCTTGATACAGAAACAACAGGACTGAATCACTATGACGATGAAATCCTTCAACTTTCTATCATTGACGGCTCTGGCTCAATCCTTTTTAGTGAATATGTAAAGCCTGTTCGTCACGAATGCTGGACTGATGCTGAAAAAGTAAACCACATAAGCCCTTCAATGGTAAAAGACTGTAAACCGCTTTTATATTATGCACATACTATTCAACGTATTTTAGAAAATGCAGACATGATTGTCGGTTATAACATTCACGGCTTCGATTTGCCTTTTATATTTAATTCTGGCATTGAGTATCATGCGAAGCAAAATTCTATTGTCGTTGATGTAATGCTTGCATTTGCTGAAATTTATGGACAAAAGCGTTACAACGAATATAAATGGCAAAAGTTGAAGACGTGTGCAGAATATTATTCATATAGTGAATGTAACTGGCACAATGCGCTTGACGATGCAAAAGCAACACTATTCTGCTTTTATAAAATCTTCGGCGATGTTCCTGAAGTTCCTGTGTATGCAACTGGCGTTTATCGTTCGGTTGACAATATTATTAAGCATGAAGAACAAAAGCTTGTTGAAGTTGTTTCAGTTCCTAAAAGTGGAAATGTTCTGATTGGCTTCGGCATTTTCATGTTGTTAGGTTTCTTCGTTGCTTTCAATCCTGTGTGCGTTGTGATCGCTGCGCCGCTTTTATATTTTGGTTTCAAGCGTCATAAAGCATATAAAGAATTTAAGCAAAACAAAAGGAAGCAGTGACCTGACCAGTCCTACTTCCTTTTACTTTATCTGTGTATGTATACATACTTTATGTATTTATATATGCGCTTCAGCTGTGCATCCGACAACTTATTCAGAAGCGTGTTGATTCTCTTTCGGATCATCGGCTTCCCTCCCTTCTCTTGTCGGGATTGTATCATGGAAATTATTGGAATGAAAGACCGCTTCCAGTTATTTCCATATATCAGGAAATAAGCGTCAGAAGCATTGTCGGCGCACAGTTTATCATTTATATTCAGAATCAAACAGATCAGTGATCTTGACATCAAGTGCAGCTGCTATCGCTTCAAGCTGGCGCAGTGTCGGCGATGTGATGCCGTTTTCAATCGTGTTCAGTGTTGACTTGCTGATTCCTGTCAAGGCTTCCAGCTGCTTCAAAGTCAAGTGTCTGTCTGTTCGTGCCTGCCACGTCAGGATTTCCATTGCGTCATCCTCCTAGTTTTGATTATGTACACGCTTCAGGCACTCTATACAAATAAAAAAGGAAGCCGTGACCAGCGACTTCCCTTGCAAAATGTTAAACAAAATATATCGCGGAAGACCGCCCACGATGATATTATGTCCTTTTACATTCTATCATATCAAGCCTTCTTTCGCTACTAGAAAGAAGGTTTTTATATGTCTTTTTTTACTCCAAACCCACAACTTTTCGGGCTTCGTGTTGCAAAATATATCCGTTGTTCACACGATGATCAGGTGCTTCATGGCGACACGCTGGATGCGCAGAACGAACTTCTTGACGATTTTGTCAAGGTCAACAAAATGGTGCTTGTAGACACATTCATTGACGAAGCCCTGACAGCAAGAAAGAAATTCACAAAAAGAAAAGAGTTTGTCAGGCTGCTGGATGGTGTGAAGGCTCACGACTTCGATCTGATCATCTTCACAAAACTTGACCGCTGGTTTCGTAACATCGGCGACTATCACAAAATACAAGAAATTCTGGAAGCCAATGGCGTACAGTGGAAGGCGGTCACAGAAAACTATGATACAACGACCACGAACGGAAGATTGCACATCAACATCCGTCTGTCAGTTGCACAGGACGAATGTGACCGCGATTCCGACAGAATCAAAGATGTGTTCGCTTATAAGCTGAAGAACAAAACATATTTGTCAGGTAGCCTTCCGCGCGGTCTGAAGCTGGATGCAGAAAAGCATGTCATCATTGATCCTGAATGGAACTGCTTTGCGCTTGATATGTTTGACCGCTTTGAAGCTACATGCAGCAAGCGTGACACGCAGCTTTTTCTTCAGGACAAATACAACATTCGTGTCTGCTATGATACAGTTGCACGATACCTGAAGAATCCGCTTTTCAAAGGTCAGTATCGTGATGATCCTGACTTCTGTCCTGCGACAATCAGTCCTGAACGCTTTGAGCGCATCCAGAAACTTGCGATCAGGAATGTTCGGATCAGACACACACAGCAATTCTATATTTTTTCAGGTCTTCTGATCTGTTCATCCTGCAATCACATTATGACTGGCACTGTTACATATAGGCGCATGGCAGACGGCACAGAAAAAGCATACAAAAGTTATCGGTGTAACTTCAAGGCACAGTCAAAACTTTGTGATCGCGGCAAAACGTATCGTGAAGAATACGTTGAAGAATACATGCTGAATCATATCAGACCAGCTTTGTCAGACTATGTTGCGAAGTATGAAGTGACTGCTGCCAGTGCGGTGCAGAAGAATCCTGTCGAAGAAATGTCAAAGATCGAACGCAAGATCAAGAAGCTGTATGATTTGTTTATGGATGACTTAATTGATAAAGACGCATACAGAAGTGAATATGATAAATTCAAAAAACAGATCGAAGAACTTCAGAAGTGTCCTGCTGCCCCTGTTCGTAATCTCGACAGCGTCCGCAAGCTGCTGAACGATGACTGGGAAGCTGTGTACAACACTTTCAGCAATCAGGAAAAGAACGTCTTCTGGAAGTCTTTTGTCGAATCTGTGCTGGTGCATGAAGACGGAAGCATGGACATTCATTTTTTATAATTTTTGTCGTACTAACTATGCACCGCCTGTGGGTTCATCTGCCAGAATGATAGCGGGTGCTGCCGCCAGCGCACGGGCGATTGCCACACGCTGCTGCTGACCGCCGGAGAGCTGATTGGGCAGCGCATCCAGACGATCATCCAGCCCAAGTGTCTGTACAATCTG
>NZ_QULA01000030.1:0-42446 GCF_003481595.1 Blautia sp. OM07-19 | reverse complement strand
AAACACTAAAAAATCCTTGATTTTCAAGGAAAAAAGACTTGACTATATAGGGAGGAAAGTGATTTTCCAGATATAAAAATAGGACAGGTATTTGAATGTGTTGTTGTAAAATTTAGTGAACATTTTACAGCACCGCCGAAGCATTATACGGAGGACTTATATTGTAAAGGGTAGTTAAGAAAAAAGCACAAGAAAGGACAAAAAATGAGAACAAAAAAAGCAGAAAATGAAAAGATTACTGCCCTCTACGAAAGACTTTCTCGTGATGATGAAATGGTAGGGGACAGTAACAGTATCGTCAACCAGAAGAAGATGCTTGAGGATTATGCAAAACAGAATGGCTATACTAACATAGAGCATTTCACAGATGACGGTTATTCCGGCGGTTCATTTGACAGACCGGACTGGAAAAGAATGATAGCAGGAATTGAGAACGGAAGCATTGGCACAGTTATTGTAAAGGATATGAGCCGGATAGGGCGTGACTATCTGCAGGTGGGCTTTTATACGGAGGTCATGTCCAAGGAAAAGGAAGTCCACTTTATTGCGATTGCAAACGGAGTTGATAATCAGAAAAGGGAGAGCAGTGAGTTCGCCCCGTTTCTAAACATCATGAATGAGTGGTACATTCGTGACTCCAGCCGGAAAGTGACTACGGTGCTTCGTGCAAGGGGAATGGAGGGAAAACACACCACCAATAATGCCATTTACGGTTACCGGAAAAGTGAGGAAGATAAAAACCAGTGGGTAATTGACGAAGAAGCTGCCGAGGTGGTGCGCAGGATATACCGGATGTCTCTGGAGGGGAAAGGACCCTATGAGATTGCGAGGATACTGTCGGAGGAACAAATCGAGCGTCCATCCTATTATCTTGCCAAGCGGGGACTTGGAACCTGTCGTTCCAACAATAATACTGCAACCCCTTATGTGTGGCGTGGGGCAACGGTGAGGGATATTCTTTCCAAGCCGGAGTATATGGGGCATACCGTAAATTTCCGCTCTTATAAAGAGTCCTACAAGGATAAGAGGGCAAAAAAGACACCAAAAGAGGACTGGGTTATTTTCAAGAATACACAGGAAGCAATCGTTTCTGAAGAAATGTGGAATAAGGTGCAGGAACTGAGAAAGACCGTCCGCAGGACGGATACAGTCGGCGAAGCCAATCCATTTACGGGGCTTTTGTATTGTGCTGATTGCGGTGCGAAAATGTACAACCATCGTGGCGGAGCAGGAAGGGCAAGAAATTGGAAAGGGGAATTAAACGGAAAACGCAGACCGGATCGTGATGAGTATAACTGCTCCACCTATAACTTAAGCAGACAGAGTTATGACAAACAGTGCAGCCAGCATTATATCAGGACAGAGGTTGTAAGAAAGTTGGTGCTGGAAACCATCAAAGCGGTCAGTGATTATGTGATTACCAATGAGGAGGAATTTATCAACAGGATATATTCCTCTTCGAGAGACAAGCAGAAAGAGAGCATAAGGTCTTTAAAGCGAAAAATTGCACAGGATACCAAGCGTGTAAACGAGCTGAATATGCTGATGAAGAAACTGTATGAGGATAATATCAGCGGAAAGCTGTCTGACAAGCGTTTTGAATTTATGCTCAGCGAGTTTGAAAATGAACAGGACACCATTGAAATATCTATGGAAAATGCCAAAGCCGAGATTGAAAAATATGAGAGTGATACAGTCCGGGCAGACAAATTTATAGAACTTGTGAAACGCTATACGGATTTCAGTGAATTAACTACCCCCATGCTGAATGAATTTGTGGAAAAGATACTTGTCCATGAAGCGGATTATTCCAGCGGAGAAAGGGTACAGGAAGTGGAGATTTACCTGAACTTTATCGGGAAGTTTGAACTGCCTGTAAAAGAACCGACTGCGGAAGAAATTGCAGAGCATGAAAAGCTGAAAGCACGCAGGGCAAAAAAAGCAGAATATAACCGCAGATACATGGAAAAGCGGAGAAAGCGTATCGCAGGGGAAGAACAGAAATCAAAGGAAGTCACAGTAAACGGTTAAGGGTATGGAGGATAGAGAGCTTATGAAACAGGAAGAAATCAGAAAGTGTACAAAGGTTGTGGAACTGTTCCGCAGTATGATGGATGAATTGGGAGATATGTGTGTGGTATATGATGTTAGGTTCGGCTTTATTGTACTGGAGTATTACATGGATGGATATTTTGAGAATAATTCCAACTACGACAATGTAGAGGACTTGTATCATCACTTGTTGGATAAATGGAAATTCTGCTGGATTGTGGATAAGGCAAAGGTCAACGGGACAGAAGAATTTGAAGATTATGAACGGTCATTGACAAAGGAACAGCAGACAGAAAGGGATAAGGCTTTAGCACATTTTGAAGCAGCATTCCGGCAGATACAGACGGAATAAGAAAGTGTCACAACATCTGAGGGGGCAATCGGTTTGAACACTGATTGCCTTTCCTGACAGGAAATTGACGATTTAAGGCGTTCCTGATGAAGTGACAGGGAAATATGCCTTGCATATCTTTTGATACGCTTAAAGGGCATAAAAAACGAAAAAAGGCTACATAATTTGAACATTTTGCAGGAGGGTATCGCAGTGGCGAGGATGGGCAAAAAAGAAAAACGGTTGTGGGTGTTCTTTTTGAATGATAAGAACAGGATACAATATAATGATCAGTGCAAGAAGTGTGTGTATGAATGTAAGCAGAGCTTCCGGTGCAGGATTGTGTGGTGTGGGAAATATTACTCTAAGCGGAGGAAATGGGTAGAAGTTTGATACGTTGGTTTTGGAAATCCTTGAGTGATATATCAGCATAGTAGAGTATAATCTTGTTTTGTTCGAGAAAGCGAATTATAATAATATTCGGAGGGATAGATATGGATTATATGACATTAAAAGAAGCTAGTGAAAAATGGGGTGTAACACCTCGTTGGATAAATTATTATTGCTCTGCCGGACGTATTCCCGGCGCTGTAAAGATGGGAACGGTTTGGCTGATACCCAAATCAGCACAAAAACCTAAGGATGGTAGAAGAAAGGAAAATAAACATGAGTAAAATATTACTGCTTGAAGATGATTTAAGTTTGATTAATGGGCTTTCCTTTGCTTTTAGAAAGCAGGGATTTGAGTTAGCTGTTGTCAGAACATTAAAAGAAGCAAATGAGTTATGGGGTGAGGGCAAGTATGATTTACTGGTTTTGGATGTATCTTTGCCCGATGGTACAGGTTATGAATTTTGCAAAAAAGTTAGGCAAGTTTCAAAAGTGCCGATTATCTTTTTGACTGCTTCTGACGAGGAAATGAATATTATTATGGGGCTGGATATTGGCGGTGATGATTACATCACAAAACCATTTAAGTTGGGAGTTTTGGTGTCAAGGATAAATGCTTTGCTTCGGAGAGCAAAGGGCTTTAATTCAACTGATACAGAACTGCAATCAAATGGAATTAAGGTGCTTATGCTGCAAGGACAAGTATTCAAAAATGAGAAGTTGATTGATTTGACTGCCGCAGAATATAAGCTGCTTTGTTTGTTCATGAAAAATCCCAATGTTGTACTTACAAAGGAACAGATACTGGATAAGCTGTGGGATTGTGAGGGTAACTATATTGACAGCAGTACGCTTACTGTATATATGCGCAGATTGAGAATGAAGATTGAAGATAATCCGAGTGAACCGCAAATGTTATTAACGGTACGACGTATGGGTTATAAGTGGAATGTTTTGGGTTGAGGTATTCTATGAAAATATTTGTAAATAAAGACATAAAGCATTTTTTCCTTGCAATAATGGTCGTTCTTGTAAATTTCCTTGTTCTGACAGAAGTATTGATTTGGGTGCTGTATGAGAAATTTTCTTTTTGGTTATTGTTTCTTTCTTTATTGACAACGTTTGCAATTTTGATGGTCTGTTTTTTGTATTTTCGCAGACAAAACAAAATGTTGGAGGATGCAGTGTCACAGATTAATTCTTATCTTGGAGGAAATGCAAATGCCCGTATTGAATGTGATGATGAGGGCGAATTATATAGATTATTCCATTCGGTAAATTCACTAGCTGCGGTGTTAAATGCCCATGCAGCGAATGAAGCAAGGGAAAAGCAATTTTTGAAAAATACCATATCTGATATATCGCATCAATTGAAAACACCGTTGGCAGCACTGAATATATATAATGGTTTGTTGCAGGATGAAGCGGAGAAACTGCCAAATATAAAAGAATTTGCCACACTATCAGAACAGGAACTTGATCGTATTGAAACATTGGTTCAAAGTCTTTTAAAGATTACAAAGCTGGATGCTGGCTCCATTGTGATTGAGAAAAGTATGGAGAGCGTAGCTGATATGATGCAGGATGTTGAACAACATTTTGCATATAGGGCTAGACAGGAACAGAAGGAAATCCTTTTGTCTGAATCAGAGGATATTTCACTCCTTTGTGACCGTGACTGGCTGATCGAAGCCATAGATAATATTGTAAAAAATGCGCTCGACCATACAGCCAATGGAGATACAGTTCGCATTGAATGGAAAGCTTTATCCAATGCCGTTCAAATCGTTGTAAAAGATAACGGCTGCGGGATTCACCCAGAGGATTTACACCATATTTTCAAGCGGTTTTATCGTAGCCGCTTTTCAAAGGATAAGCAAGGAATTGGACTTGGTTTACCTTTGGCAAAAGCAATCGTTGAAGCACATAGCGGCTCCATTGAGGTTGACAGCGAATTAGGCAGAGGGACGACTTTCACAATGAATTTTCTGATTCCTACAAAATTGTAGGCTGACTGTAGCCTTGCAGTAATATTCATGTGCTATTCTTTCAGACATAGGACAGGGGGAAAGTCAACCTGCCTAATATTAAAATCATTGAGAAAGAGGTGTTTGCACTATGAACTTATTAGAGGTCAATAATATTTGTAAGACCTATGGCAGCGGAGAGACTGCTGTGAAGGCATTGAAAAATGTCAGTTTTTCCGTTCCAAAAGGTGAGTATGTAGCGATTGTCGGAGAGTCTGGTTCTGGAAAAAGTACACTCCTAAACATGATTGGTGCTCTGGACACGCCAACATCGGGCAAGGTAATGATTGATGGAAAGGATATTTTCTCCATGAATGATCGAAACCTTACTGTGTTCCGGCGCAGAAATATTGGCTTTATCTTTCAGGCGTTCAATCTTGTTCCAGAGCTTACTGTAGAGCAGAATATTATTTTTCCGGTGCTTCTTGATTATCAGAAACCCGACAAGAAGTATCTGGAAGAACTGCTTACTGTTCTGAACTTGCAGGAGCGCAGAAATCACTTGCCGAGCCAGTTATCCGGTGGTCAACAGCAGAGAGTAGCGATTGGACGAGCACTTATTACCAGACCGTCACTCATACTCGCCGATGAGCCGACAGGAAATCTGGACACACAGAACAGTAGTGAGGTCATTGCATTGCTGAAAGAGGCATCGAAAAAATACGAACAGACTATCATTATGATTACTCACAATCGTAGCATCGCACAGACTGCAGATCGTGTATTGCAGGTATCGGATGGTGTATTGACTGATTTCGGGAGGTGTAGGGAATGAGAAGTTATTTAAGTCTTGTGCCCATCTCTGCAAAAGTGCATAAACGTCAGAGTCGAATGACACGAATTTGTATTATTCTTGCGGTGTTTCTCGTAACATCTATCTTCTCTATGGCTGAGATGTGGACGGATGCAGAAACAACAGCAATGCGTCATAATCATGGGGACTGGCATATTGCTTTACAAAATGTTTCGAAGGATGAAGCAGAACAGATTAGAAAGAACTCTAATGTTGCAGTTTCTTCTTGGTACGATGAGATAAATACCGATGCAGAACAGAATTATTACATAGATGGTAAAAATGCAGTTTTATATGGCATTGAGGAAAGCTACATTACAGATATTATGAAGTATCCGACAGAGGGAGTGTATCCGCAGAATGAAAATGAAGTTGCTCTTAGTGCTGATGCAAAAGAACTTTTTAGTGTTAAGATTGGAGATGAAATTACTTTAGATACTCCTGTGGGAGACGTTAAATATACTATTTCCGGATTTTACGAGGATGATACAGAGTTTAACGATATTATTGGTGGATGCTGTGTGTTTATGAATCGGAAGACTTTTGACGAAATTCGTAGGCTTAATGGTGTAGAGTCTGAGTCTCAATTCTATATTCGTTTCCAAAATGAAAACGGTCTGAAGAAAACGATTGCAGATATGATGCAACAATATAATCTGACTGCAGAAAATGTAAAGGAGAATACAGCTGTTTTAGGAATGTTGGGAGCCAGCAGTAACGAAAGTGTAAATGAACTTTATCCATTGGCAGCGGCTTGTTTTGTTATTATATTGATTGCAGGTGTATTTATGATTTCAAGCTGTATGAATAGCAATGTGGCACAACGGACAAAGTTTTTCGGTATGATGCGTTGTATTGGTGCAAGCAAGCAGCAGATAATCCGTTTTGTCAGGCTTGAAGCACTAAACTGGTGTAAAACGGCAATCCCGATAGGCTGTGCATTGGGGACAGTGACCTGTTGGATATTATGTGCAATCTTAAGGTTTTTTGTGAAAGGTGAATGGGTTGATATGCCACTTTTTGCAGTAAGTATAAACGGTATTCTTTGCGGTGCTTTAGTTGGTGTCATTACTGTATTTATTGCAGCCCATTCTCCGGCAAAGCAAGCGGCTATGGTTTCTCCAGTTGCGGCGGTATCCGGCAATGCAGATATGTCTAAAAATGTTAATCATGCAGCTAAAACAAGATTTTTAAAAGTTGAAACATCTCTGGGCATCCATCATGCAACTGGTACGAAGAAAAATCTATTCCTTATGACAGGATCCTTCGCACTTATGATCGTGCTGTTTTTGGCATTTTCTGCCTGCCTTGATTTTGTGCATAAGCTTCTCCCATCAGTGACCAGCAAATTCACGCCGGATATTACAATTGCAAGCCAAGATGACACGAATTCTTTGGATGGTAATCTTCCGGACAAAATTGCTGAAATAGAGGGCGTAGAATCGGCTTTTGGTATGATGACACGCACAGCATTTTCTGTAGAGGTTAATGGCAATGAGACAGAAATTGATTTGTTTTCCCATGATAAGACTCTGCTTGATACATTCAAGAAGTCAGTAATCAGCGGTGATATATCAAGAGTTTATGAAGATGGAAATTATGCGATGGCAGTGTATAATCAAGATTACCGTTTGGGTGTCGGGGATAAAATTAAGATTGGAAACCAGGAACTTGAGATTGTCTGCGTTACATCCGAGGGTGTAGGAAGTGTCAGCGGTGCACCGACCGTGGTCTGCTCGGAAAAAACCTTTATGCGTCTGACGGGAGAGTGCAGATTTGCTATGATAAGCGTAGTATTGAAAAAAGATGTATCGGAGGCGGCAGTAAGTAAAATTCGTGATTTGGTGGGCGATTGTTTATTTGTAGATAACCGGGAAGAAAATAGTGACATCAACGGTTCTTATTGGGTATTCCGAATTGCATCATATGGCTTTCTGGCAATCATTTCTCTGATTACGGTGCTGAATATTACAAACAGTATTTCCATGGGGGTATCTGCAAGGATAAAGCAATATGGAGCTATGCGTGCTGTTGGTATGGGAAGCGGACAGGTTGCGAAGATGATAACTGCTGAAGCAGTCACATATGCTATCTGTGGCACCGCTGCCGGAATTATACTTGGGCTGCTACTTCACTATCTGATTTATGCAAAGATTGTTATTACTCATTTTGGTGGTTCATGGAATATTCCTTTTGCTACCATTGCAATTGTACTTTTACTGGTTGTTTTCTCATGTATTGTGGCAATATATGCTCCAGCAAAACGTATTCGCAATATGGCAATTACGGCAACAATCAACGAATTATGATGCATAGTTGGTAGGAGAGATATAAAAATGTGAAAGTTTTATTATTAACTTTTGAGGAGAATGAAGAGGATATTCTTACCCGTATTTTGTCGTGTATAGGTAATAGAACAGAGATTTTGGAATATGAAGATAGAGGTATACTTCAATTTGAAGGACTTTGTATTGATAAGTATAAGCGGAACGTGGTTCGTGAGGAAAATGAGATTGAACTGACATATACTGAGTTTGAAATTCTATTGTTGTTAGCTCAAAATGCCGGAGTAGTATTTAGCAAAGAGCAGATATATGATACTGTATGGAAAGAACCATATTTCGGCGATTATAACATTGTCATGAGCCATATCCGCAACATAAGGGAAAAGATAGAGGACAATCCTAGCAAGCCAATTTACATTCAAACGGTCTGGGGAGTTGGCTATCGTTTTAACAAAAATTTAGTAAAGTAATACAAGTATGGAGCAATTAAGAAATAAAAATCTTAGTTGCTCTTTTTATTTACAGCGACAGGGGCAGAAAGGAGACAGGAGTACATTGCAGAAATCAAAACGAATACGGGCAGTCATTTAGGCGGTGTTATCCAATAAAACGGAAGCACCGCTTTTCTGTTTTACCGACAAAAAATATAAAAAAGCAGAGGTAATGAAAGATGAATTTAGAAAATAAAATCGAAGCACAGCGGAAACGCATGGAGCAGGAAAAGAACAAGCTGGATATGCTGATGAAAAAGGCAAAGATGGAGCAGAGGAAAGCAGATAACCACAGAAAGATTGTGGTGGGTGCAAACTTTGAAACATTCCTTAATGAGCCGAGGAGATACAGCGAGGAGCAGACCAGACGGATTATGCAGGTGGCATTTGCCACAAGAGAGGTCAAGAACTGCATGGAGCAGATTGAACGGGAGCTTGCAAGGGCGGAGGAAAAAATGCCGGATACGGCGATAAATGAGGAAGCAGACGAGGACGAAAACGAAGAAGAATAGGGAATGTGCAGCGTTGTAGCCAATTCCCTCAACTTTGTTGAGGGCGCACAGATACACCACCCTTTGGGGCGGTGCTGTGCGTTCTCCGAAGGGTGCAGGATGTCCGGGGGACATCCGTTTGCACGGACCGAAGCGGAGCGGAGACCTTGCAGAGGGCAGTCGGCTACTTCGTATCCGATAACAAGGTGCAGGCACCTTGTTGAACAAAAGGCAAGCCTTTTGTTATAAGGGAGCTACACTCCCTTCGGCGGTAAAAAGAACCGCCTACCCTAGTGAACTTTGCGTTCAGATGAAATCACAAAAAGACGTGCTTTCATCTGCCCACAAAGTCTGCCGATGCAACCCGCTACGTTGTGGGAAAGGAGAGGACAGTGAAGAACGGAACAATTAGCAGCAGGGCATCCATAGTCCAGCGGAGCAAAGGACAGTCGGCGGTTGAGCAGTCAGCCTATATCAGCAGGACATCCCTTTACAGTGATTATTATGGCATGACCTATAACAGAACTGCCAAAGAGGATTTAGTCGGTGCAGGTGTGCTTCTGCCGGAACACGCACCACCGGAATTTGCAGACAGGGCAGTATTATGGAACTCTGTAGAAAAGAACGAGAAAGCGAAGAATGCCCAGCTTGCAAGGAGCCTGAAATATTCCCTGCCCAATGAGTGGGACGAAGCCACCGCAAGGCAGGTCATGGAGCGTTTTATCAAAGAGCAGTTTGTAGATAAGGGAATGTGTGCAGATTATGGTATTCATCGTTCGTACAACGATAAAGGACAGCCTAATCTGCATATCCATATCCTTCTTACCCTCAGACCTCTCAATGAGGATGGTACATGGGGAGCAAAATCAAGAAAAGAATATGTCCTTGACGCAGACGGTAACCAGATACCCAATGCCAGCGGAAAAGGCTATAAAAGCCGGAAAGTAAATGTGATTGACTGGAATGAGAAAGGCAAGGCAAAGGAATGGAGAAATGCCATTGCTGAGGTTATCAATGCCACCAATGAAAAAGCAGGCATAGCCGAGCGTGTTGATCCACGTTCCTATAAGGACAGAGGAATACCTCTTATTCCGACCATTCATTTAGGGGAAAGAGCAAGTGCATTGGAACGAAAAGGCATTCGGACAGAAAGGGGCAATATCAATCGTGCAATCGAGAAATATAATGCCATGATAATGAAGATTTGTGGATTTATCTCTGAACTCAAAGAGGAACTGAAAAAGGGAGTTTTCAGATTTGTTTTTGAGAGAAAAAACCGGACAGAAAAGGACGGTAATCAATCCATCAATCCTTCCGTACCGAAACAAAAGCCAGAGGTTCAGACCGCATTGGAGATGTTGCAGAAACAAAGGTCAGAAATGGTTGTAAGACCGATTTTCCCATATGTACAGAGATTTAAAGACAAGCGGCTTCTGGGTAATGTGGAACTGCTTGCAAAGCTGCTTGACACAAACCGTCTTGAAACATGGGAGGATGTGAGGGCGTTTGAGGAAAAGCAGACGGAGGTGTTGGAGAATTGCAGGGCAGAACTTGCAGAGTTAAGTGTGCGTTATGAGAAGTGGACGCAGGCGGTATCTGACTATGACGATTACAAGCAGTATCAGCCAGTCATGAAAGAATATCAGGCATTAAACGGATTGAGGAAAAATTCCTTTAAGAAAAAGCATGAAACAGAGCTTGAAAACTATGCGATATATCGTGACAGGGTAAAGGCAGTCATGCCGGAAAATATGAAAATATCAAAGCCATATATTGATAAGCAGTTAGCGGAGGTGTTGGCACAGCAGGAGCAGATACAGAGAAATAGCAGTAGGGTTGCTACCGACCTTGCAAGGCTTTCCGTTTTCAAAGGCAATCTCAGGGAAATGGAAGCACAGCAGAGAGCGGACGAGCAGACAAGGGAGCAGAACCCGGATAAGAAACACGAAAATACAATTTAAATACAGCGTGAGGTGCATGGAAAACAGAAGGATTTCATGCACCTTTTTTCGTTGGGAAAAGGAGATTTATGGAACAGACAGAAAAGCAGACAACAGACAAAGAACAGTGTCCGCATATCAAAAAGAAAATCGGAAGAACTACCTACAACGTGGCAATTCATTTCAGCAAAACAAGCAAGGAAACCATGACGGATAAGATTAACAGATTGATATTACATGACATAAACAGTGAAGATTTTTCTTAACTACCCTTGACAAAATCTTTCCGAGGATACACTTCTTAGTGCCATGGAACACGCTGGTAGCTCGGAAATGACAGAAGACGCAGAGAGAAAAGGTCTTGGGACTCCGGCTACCAGGGCGGCGATTATTGAGAAGCTGGTCGAGAAAGGTTTTATTGAGCGTAAAAAGAAGCAGATATTACCGACAACAGATGGAAGAAATCTGATCAGGATTCTTCCGGAAATGATCAAATCGCCAAAACTTACAGCAGAATGGGAAAATGATCTGACACTGATCGCCAAAGGTCAGAAAAATGCAGAAGAGTTTCTTTACGGAATTGAAAAAATGGTTACCAAACTGGTAAGTGATAATGGACAGCCAGTGGAAGAATACCAGAAACTATTTTCAGATGGTCGGAAAGAAATTGGAAAATGCCCAAGATGCGGCAATAAGGTTTATGTGGGAAAGAGAAATTATTATTGTTCAGGAAGTGATTGCAGTTTTACTTTATGGAAAAATAACCGATTTTTTGAGAGTCAGGGAAAAACACTTGATGAAGCAACTGTCAGGAAGCTGCTGAGTGAGAAGCAGGTGCATTTCAAAGATCTGGTATCAGAGAAAACAAAAAGGAAGTATGAAGCAACTATAAAGATGGAGGTTTCAGAAACCGGAAATCCAAAGTTTCAGTTGATTTTCCCGGAACGGAAGAAAGGAAAAAAGAATGAAGAATAAAAAAAATATGAGAAGATTTTTGTCGGGATTCTTGGCAATGCTTACAGTGTTATCTACAATTCTATCTCCAATACTGTCCTATGCGGCAGATGTAGTGCCAGTGCCAGAAGAGCCGCCGTTATACGAAGAGGTAAAAAATGAACTGGATGCAGATGAAGTGGTAAAAGCAAAAGATCTGGAACTGGAAACAGGCAGTATTTTTGAAGTGGAGAAAGATTTTACCGGACTGGAAATACCAGATGAAAAAAAGGTAAAGATCACTTTCCATGAGGCAAAAAATGAGGAAAAACAGGACTTTACAACAGATTATGAAGATACATACAAAGCTGTTTATTATGTGGAGCCAGTAAGTGGACACCCAATTTATCAGATCAATCGTAAGCTGATTGTAAAGGAAGCGGTGGTGCAGGTTGCTGAATCTGAAAATCAGGAATCTGTAAGCAACCAGGAAAATGAGAATGAAGCCGAAGACGAGGATCCAGCTATAGGCTCTGTAGAGAGTGAAGAACCTGTGCAGGATGAGGTAAATGCAGAAATTCCGTCAGAGGATGAAATTTATGAAGAAGTAACTCCGACAGAAATTCCTGTTGAGGAAGAGCCAATAGACACATTAATCCCGGAAAACCCGTCTGAGGAAGTTTCAACAGAAGAACCAGCCATAGATAATCCGGATACAGACAGCACATTTGAAGAAATTGCAGATACAGATCCGAAAGAAATGCCAGAAGCGACAGATGATTCTTTTACAGATGGAACAGAGAAAACAGAAGATGCAGATGAAAATTATCAGGTAAATATTGTTCGTGGAGAGGAATTTCATATTGAGCTGAACCATGAAGATGGACAGTATCAGCCAGGAGAAACCGTTGTATTTTCCGGAGATATGCCGCAAGGCAGCTTAATTGCAGTAGGAACAACAAAAGTACAGGCAAACCAGACAGAGAATACAGAAGATTTATTATATTCAGAGGTGACTTATCACGAAGAATCGGATAAATTCAGTTTTGAAATGCCAGCAGATGACATTGACCTAAGTGTTTCCATGGATCAGGCAGAGAACGGTATCATGTTACTTGCAGCCGATACTCCATGGGATGATGCAACAAATATTGAAGCAAATAAATATTACTATTATTCAGATGGCCAGCTTCATCCGTTTGATACAGTTATGGGTCAGGGTGGAAATGACAGCTACAAATATGTTCGTTATAAAGCAGGCGGAAAGACTTACACAGTTAATGCGTATTGTATGCAGCACTCCATGCAGTCACCTCCAAGTGGGACAACATATAAAAATATGGTTGAACTGGATGAGGGTGGAGATGATAAGTATCTGCGGAAAGCTTTGTTCTATGGATATGGCGGTCCTGGATGGGGACATACATTCAACGGGTACAATGTAAAATCCATCATGGAAAAATATGGATGCAGTTCTGAGACAAGAGCCATGCAGCATTACCTGGTTGATTATTTATATGATGGCGAATCCGGATTTGGAGGTGCGCTTTCTACAACAGCGAAAAACATGCTGAAAGAGATCAAAGCAGCTCTTGCTAAAATGCCTGATCCGACAGCAATGAAACTTCTTCCAGGACTTTCCGTTAATGCAACGGGAAAGGAAACAGAAAGTTTTACCTGGAAGGCGAATGAAGCATTTACCATTACCATTCATCTGGAGAATGGAGTAAGTCTTGTTAATGAAACCACAGGAAAAACGGCATCTGGAAATGTCACTGTAAAGGGTGGAGAGAAATTTCATCTTGTAGCTACAACTGCCAATATGGGCAGTCTGAAAGGAAAGTATGCGATCACATCTAATTTCCCTTTGGATTTCCATGCAATGCTCTTAAAATTGGAGAGTTCACAGGACATTGGTTTTGGCTACTATACAGATTCCTCTGACCTGCAGATTACAGTTAATTGGCCGGAAGAAGCAGTTATCGAAATTACAAAGAAAGACGGCGACACTGGAAAAAATCTGGCTGGAGCAGTGTATGGGGTATATAGTGATAATGCCTGCACAAAACTGATTGTTAAAATGCCACCAACAGACAGTAATGGTTCTTCACGTGTAACACTTACCAAGACACAGGATGCAGTTTACTTAAAAGAAATCACAGCACCGGAAGGTTATGTTGTCCAGGCTTCCTCTTATGGAGTGAAATTAGTAGTTGGCAGTACAACCAAACAGACTGTAACAGACAAGGAGCAGAAAGGAAATCTGACCGTTTATAAAGAAGGAGAAGTTTTTGTAGGAGCTGTATCCGATGAAAATGGAACTTCATTCCAGTATGAGAAACGTCGCCAGAAAGGGGCTGTTTATAACGTATATGCTGCCGAGGACATTGTGACAGCAGGTGGAAAAACAGTTTACAAAAAGGGCGCAGAAGTAGCAAAAAATCTGATCACAGGTGAGGACGGTTCTGTAACTGTAAAGGATCTTCCACTTGGAAGCTATAATGTAACAGAAGCACAGGCACCGGAAAATTTCTATAATGCAAAAGAAACAAAGAAAGTAACCATTTCTTATGCAGGGCAGACTGCAGAAGCGGCTTTCTCAGAGACTACTTTTACAAATGATCGTCAGAAAGCAGTGGTGCAGGTGATAAAGAAAGACAAAGATACTGAAAATGCACTTTCCGGAGGGCATTTTGCCCTGTTTGCAGCACAGGATATGAAAACTGTAGATGGAAAAGTAGCGGTAAAAAAAGATGCTTTGATTGAGACTGCAATTACTGGTTCTGATGGGAAAGCAGCATTTACAGCAGATCTTCCAGTGGGATTTTCTTATTATGTGAAAGAAGTACAGGCTCCGGCGGGCTATGTCAGAAATGAGAAAGATATTTATTCTTTCCAGTTCAATTATACCAATGATGAGCAGGCCAATATTTCTTTCAGTCATACTTTTGTAAATGACAGGATCAGTGCTGCAATCAATTTAAATAAAAAAGATGCCGAGACAAAAGAAAATAAGGCACAGGGAGATGCTTCCCTGGAAAATGCGGTGTATGGACTTTATGCAAGAAACGATATTACCCATCCAGATGGAAACACCGGCGTTATTTATAAAGCCGGAAGCCAGATTGGTACGCTAACTACCGATAAAGAAGGAAAAGCAAGGATAGAGAATCTTTATCTTGGAGAGTATTATATCAAGGAAATTACCCCTTCCGTAGGATATCTGACAGATGAGAATGAATATGACCTTGTATGCAGTGATGAAGGTGATCTGACAGCGGTTGTAGAAAAAGAATGTACTTCGATGGAAACTGTAAAAAAACAGCCGTTTGAACTTATTAAAGCTGCCAATAATGGAGATACAGATGCTGCATTATTATCCGGAGCTGGATTTAGTGCATATCTGGTATCTTCTTTGGTGGTAAAAGAGGATGGAAATTATGATTTTTCCTCTGCAGAGCCAGTTGTGATCGGTGAAAATGGAGCAACGGAAATTTTTACAAATGAGAAAGGCTATGTAAAATCCATTGCAATTCCATATGGAACATATCTGGTGAGAGAAACTACAACACCCCATAATTACAAACCTGTAGATGATTTTATTGTCCGGATTACAGAGAATAAACCAACAGAGCCGCAGACATGGAGAGTTCTTTTGGATAAAGAATTTTCTGCAAAACTGAAAATTATCAAACAGGATGATGAGACTAAAAAATCTGTTCTAATTCCGGGAACAGAGTTTAAAATTTATGATATGGATCATGAAAAATATGTAGAGCAGGTAACTACATACCCGACAACCGTTACACATATCTCTTATTTCACAGATACAGATGGATATCTGATCCTGCCGCAGAATTTAAAAATCGGTCATTATAGAATCGAAGAGGTAACAGCACCGGACGGTTATACCATTAACAAAAATTATGTCGAAATACAGGTGGACACCAATACCCTGTATCAGACTGATCCGATATCAGGTGATGCAATCATTGAAGTTGTATATGAGAATCATCCGGTGAAAGGAAAACTCACTGTACAGAAAAAAGGAGAGGTTCTTTCGACCTATAAAAATGATTTTAAGTATGAAGTTCAGAATCTTTCCGGTGCAGTATATGAAGTGTATGCTGCAGAGGATATTTATACAGCTGATTTCCAGAAAGATGACACAGCAAAAAGAATCCTGGAATATGCAAAGGGTGCAAAAGTTGCAGAACTGACAACGGATGAATCCGGAAAAGCAGATCTTGATAATCTGCCTTTAGGAGAATACAAAGTGGTAGAAAAGACTGCACCAGAGGGATTTGTATTAAATAAAGAAGAACAGAAAATTTCTTTCGTCTATGCAGACCAGGATACACCAGTGATCTCACAGAGTGCAGAGTTTATAAATGACCGCCAGAAAGTAGAAGTGTCAGTTGTGAAAAAAGATGCTGAAAATGAGAAAGGGCTTTCTGGAGCAGAGTTTGGTCTTTACGCAAAAGAGGATATAAAAGCAGGGGATAAGGTACTGGTAAAAGCAGACGAACTGCTTACAAAAGCGGTAACAGGTGAAGATGGAAAAGCTGTTTTTGAGCAGGATCTGCCATTTGGAACTTATTATGTGAAAGAACTGGCAGCCCCAGATGGTTTTGTATCTTCGGATGAGCAGATTGAGGTGACTGCGAAATATCAGGGACAGGAAGTAAAAACAGTAAAACTGGAAACTGTTTTTAGGAATGCGCCGACAACAACTGAATTTACGAAATCAGATATTACAACAGGTGTGGAACTTGACGGAGCAACACTGACGGTTTTGGATTCAGACGGAAAAGAAGTAGAAAAATGGACTTCTGTAAAAGGAAAAGCTCATGTAATAAAAAGACTCCATGTGGGAAAAACCTACACACTTCGGGAAGAGTTTGCACCATATGGTTATCTGCAGGCAGAGGAAGTGAAATTTACAGTTTCTGATACTGCAGATGTTCAAAAAGTAGAAATGAAGGATGCTGTTCCGGTTGGACGAATCATCATCAATAAAAAAGGTGAATTTGTCAAAGAAGTTACCTGGAAAGATATGCTGGCAGGCGGCATGGACGCAGCATTTGGCTATGTTACAGGTTCTTTGAAAGATGTTACTTTTGAAATTTATGCGGCGGAGGATATCAAGGCTGCAGATGGGGAAAGCAGTGATTATTATAAAAAGGACGAATTGGTAGCAACAATTACGACAGATGCTCTTGGATATGCAAGATCAGAAGATCTTCCTTTAGGCAAATATTATGTAAAGGAAAAAGAGACGGCGGATGGATATGTTCTGGATGGAGAAATCAGAGAGGTTGATCTGACTTATCGTGATCAGAATACTCCGGTTGTGACTTATGATGAGGACTGGCAGAATAACCGCCAGAAAGCAAAAGTAACTGTAGTTAAGAAAGAAAAAAATACAGACCGTGTTCTGGAAGGCGGAGTATTTGCACTTTATACAAAGAATGATATTTTAAATGCAGAAGGCGAAGTAATCCTGAAAGCAGATACCATGATCGAGCAGAAAGCTACGGATCAGGATGGAAGGATTGTATTTACGGCAGATCTTCCAATCAATGGCAACTACTATGTAAAAGAAGTGCAGGCTCCTGCTGGATTTGTGACAACAGAAGAAATCAAGGAATTTGATTTTGCTTATGCGGGAGAAGAGGTTGCAGAAGTATCCTTTGAGTTCACTTATGAAGATGAGCCAACTACTTTTGAAATCACAAAATCAGATATTACAACCGGGGAAGAATTACCAGGTGCAAAACTGAAAGTATCCGATTCAGAGGGAAACGTTGTGGATGAGTGGACTTCCGGAAGCACACCACACATCATTAAGGAACTGGAAGTTGGAAAGAAATATACATTAACAGGGACAATTCCTGCTGATGGTTATGCAACTGCAGAATCCATTACGTTTGTAGTAGAAAATACTGCAGATATACAGAAAGTAGAAATGCAGGATGATACAACAAAAATTCTGATCAGTAAAGTTGATATGACAGATGGAAGCAGCGAGGTCAAAGGTGCTAAACTGTATATTCTTAATGAAAACCAGGAAGTTATGGAAAGCTGGACATCTGGTGATCAGCCCCATTATGTAGAGAAACTTTCAGTCGGCACTTATACGTTGTTGGAGGAAACAGCACCGAAAGGCTATATTGTGGCAAATAAAGTGACATTTGAGGTTAAGGACACCGGAGATGTTCAGGGAGCCAAAATGGAAGATGAACAGGCAATGGGCAAGGTAATCTTAAATAAAACGGATAAAGATACCAAGAAGCCAATGAAAGGTGTAGAATTTGCCCTTTGTGACAGCAAAGGTAAAGTTCTGGAAACTCTGGTAACAGACAGTGCTGGCCATGCAGAATCAAAGAATTATCCGATTGCGACTTTTAAGAATGGGCAGTATAAAAAAGCAATCACATATATCCTGAAAGAAACAAAAACACTGGATGGCTATCAGCTTGATGAAACCGAGCATAAGATTCAGTTTGAATATGTCAATGACCGTACTCCTGTGATTGAATATACTCTGGATCTGACAAATAAGAAAGCTCCGGAAAAAGACACTCCGGAAACATCAGAAAACCAGGGAGTCAGCACTCCTGGTTCCCATGGTTCTGATGCGACTTCTGTATCCAATTCACCAAAAACAGGAGATAATACAAATATTGCTATTTTTGTGCTGGCACTTGCAGTATCAGCAGGATGTCTGGGAACTGTAGTGACAGTTAAGAGAAAACGCAAATGATAATATAAATAGTGTTCTGGGGCTGTGGTTACTGCACAGCCCCATTTTGAAAAGGAGAAGAAATTGAAATTAGGAGCAAGAATAAGAAAAATCCGTATGTTTCGCAACATAACTCAAAAGGAATTGGGACGCAGATTAGGATATGGGGAAAGTAGTGCGGATGTGAGAATCGCCCAATATGAAAGTGGACAGCGTACACCGAAGCAGGAAACGCTTATCCGGATAGCAGAAATATTGGAAGTTGATGTCCGAAATTTTTTAAGTCCTGGAATTGCGACAATGGACGAATTAATGGAAACTTTATTCTGGATGGATGAAGAAAATAGAGGGCTTTTTCATCTGTTCCTGCTAAATGATTCAGAAAGTGAAATAGTTGGAATCACAATGAGGGATAAAAAAACAATGTCTTATCTGCAGGAATGGATGGGGAAAAAGCAGAAATTGGGCGATGGAAGAATCACAGAAGAGGAATATCTGGAATGGAAACTGCATTGGCCAGAGGATAAGAGAAAAACAGAATATAAAACCGTATGAAGTAAAAAGGAATTGCTTTGCGGAGAGTTACCTGTTAGAATATTACTGGAGTAACCGTGTACAGGGTTGGTAAAAACCTCCTGGATTTTCAGATTCCGTTAAGGGATACAGAAGAAGGGAGGTGGAGCGAATGGATACATACGAAGTCTTGAGCTTATTGTTCTTAGGCGGTACGTTTCTGATTGCTTTGCTTGCCTATTTGGATAATAGGGACAACAAGCGAAAAAAATAGCCTACCCTGTCTGCCAACAGGATAGGCAGCTCTCTTTGAGAGCAAAATAAATTAAAACCTAATCCAGGAGCATCCACCTTGTGGGCGGTTACTCTTTTCAATTAGAATATAGCATTTTCTCTCCGAAAAGTAAAGTACATTTTATGCAGCCAATTCTAAAAAAGAGTGGGCTGTTTTTTTATTGATAGGAGGGAAGTTTAATGTCTAAACTACAGGACATCCGAAACTTGGTGCAGGAACATGCCGTATCAGTGAGCAGTTCGCCAGGGGATTGGATGGATTATATGGACACAGCATCAAGGTTATATCGTTATTCTTTTTCAGACCAGCTTCTGATCCATGCACAGCGTCCAGACGCAACAGCCTGTGCATCACTGGAACTATGGAATGAAAAGATGTTACGCTGGGTAAATCGTGGTGCAAGAGGAATTGCCTTGTTTGATGAAACCTGGCAGAATACCAAACTTCGTTATGTGTTTGATATTTCGGATACCCACATGGTAGCCGGAGGCAGAAGCCCATATCTTTGGAAGATGCAGGAACACCAGAGAGAAGAGATCCTCACCCATCTGGCAGAAGTCTATGCTCTGGAAGAAAAGGATGCGGCAACTTTGCAGGACGCATTGATGGCGGTCGCAAGGGAAATGGTCAATGACAATCTGGAGGAATACCTGGATGGATTGGAATATGCTGTAGAAGGTACTTATCTGGAAGATCTGGATGAGGTGACGATCCGCAGTGATTTTCGTCAGCTGGCAACAGACAGTGTTTACTATCTGCTTTCCAGGCGATGCGGGCTTGACCCGATGGAACTTCTGGAAGAAGAGGACTTCATGCATATCACAGATTATAACCGTCTGTCAGTTCTCACCTTCCTTGGAAATGCGGCAAGCCAGCTCAGTGAGAGTATTCTGATTGATATTGGAAAGACCGTACATAAAATTTCTCTGGAAGAAGCGAGAAAAGAGGTTGAAAATTCCAATGAAAGGAACTATAATAACTTTACCACGTTAATACGTGAAACTAAAAACCGGGATGCAGAAACGAAAAAAGAAGAAAATATTGAAAATGAAGGAGGAACCGATTATGGAACTGACATATCATCGCAAGGGAGATTACCTGTTTCCGAATCTGACCGTCGAAGAGGAAGAAGTGACGATCGGGAAATACGGGATGCTGCGGAGGACATTTCTGAAGGAACACAAGAACAGCCTTTATCAGAGCCTGTTCCTGACCGGGAAGCTGAACAGCCATCTGGAACAGATCGAGAAAGCAGCACAGGAGAGAATGGACAGCCAGATGGAGAAATTACTGGAGAAGAATCCGGCACCGGACAAGGAAGCAGATCCGATGGCATGGACAGCACACATGAACGCACTGATGGCAACAGCGGAAGAGAGCATCTTGACGGAATTGGTATACAGTTAGTCGAAGATACAAGAGAAAATGGATTGAGTAAAGCAGAGGAAGAGATCGCCTCTGCTTTATCTTTGCCCGAATATCCAACTGCAGATGAACAAAGGCGGAACATCGAGGAAAGGACGGCTGCCCTTTATGCCGGAGAAATCCCGATTCCAGAGGAAGTTGTTGATGAGATCTTACGGACAGGAGGAAACCGGAAAGCAAGCCAGCTCCGGATCATCTATAATTTCATGAGTGAACAGACACCGGAGGAATATACGGAGTTTGTGAAGCGTGAATACCGTAAAGGTGGAAAAGGTTTTCAGATTGATGGAAATGAATATTCAGTCTGGTTTGATGAAACCGGGATGCAGATCGCAGTGGGGCATACGGTTACAGACCATATCTTAGATAAGGCATTTTTATCATGGGAAGATGTCAGCGGACGTATCCATCAGCTTTTAGACCAAGGTGAATATGCACCGCAGTCTGTATTGGATGCGGCAAGAAGTAATGCAGTAAAAGAACACGCCCAGGCTCTTGCCTATATGAAAGGGGATATGGCAGAAGGAGTAGCGGAGATTGTTTTCGATGAGGAGGATTTACCACATCTTCGCAGTATCTATCCGGAGATCACGGATTATCTGGAAGAAAAGCTGGAGAATCCCCAGTGGCTTTCGGAACTGAATGAAAGACTGGATGCACTGGCAGAAGCCTATGAAGAAAATCATTCTATTATGCGTTTCCATCATTATAATCCTATAAATATCTCAAAGCAGTTTCAGAAGTTTGCGGATGAGGTGATTCCTTATCAGGCTAGGGACGGCTTTGCCTGGAAAGAACATCCGATGTTCATTACACAGGATGAGATTGATGCTTATCTTGCAGGAGGTGGAGCATATTCACAGGGCAGGCTCAGGACGTATTCCTTTTATCTGCTGCATGAGGATGAAAGAGAGAGGACAGGTTTTATCAAGGAACAGTATGGGATCGGTGGAAGCAGTCATGCACTGTCTGGTGCCGATGGTTCACATGCAAACTATGATGGAAAAGGATTGTTTCTTGCAAGAGGTACTTATGGAAATCCGCATACGTCAATTCTATTATCCTGGAATAAAGTTGCAAACAGAGTAGCTTATCTGATAAAGAATGACCAGTTCCTGCAGGCAGAAGATTATGGTCGTATGCCGGAATATGAACGGGAACAGATGGCAAATAAGGTACTCCGCTTTTATGACTGTCTTCCGGAAGAGATAGACAGACCATTTACGGATGATTTCTTCTGGGAAAAACCAAGAAAAGAAATGATGGCAGTTTTAGAGAATCCAGAGCAGACAGAAGAACTGTTACAGAAGATGGATGCAGCATTGGCAGCTCTTCCATTGGATTTTGAAGCGTATGGGACAAACTATCAGCAAAAAACAGAACTTCTTTCGGAACTCCACCAGTATGCAGAAGGAACCTATACGATATTCCCGACACCAGAAGCAGAACCATTCTTTACAGAACCGTCAGGGCACCAGATGACCATGTTTGATTTCTTGGATACGAAGGCAGTGGCAGAACCGACCGTAGTCGATATGTCAGATGTGGAGGAAATAGAAGAGGAAGAGGTTACTGCCGAAGAATCTATTCTGGAAAGTCAGGAACAGGAAACAACGAAAGATTCTGAGGGACAGGAACCAACTGAACCAGAAGAAGAGACAACAGCTAAAACAGCAGAAGAACTGGCAGAGTCCTGGGATGAGGGTGTTTTTGAGTATCAGGGGTATCACTTTGAAGCAGTAGGGGTATTGCCGGAAGGACTAGAGGGAAAAGATCTGGTTGCACAGACCCGTTCCAATACAGAACTTCATCTGTCGACCTATCATACAGAAGATTTCCCTAAATATTCGTATGATGAGTTTTATGCAGTCAGCAATGCACCAACTGCCGATGTGTTCCGGTGCCTGGAAACCGGACGCAATTATATTCCCGGAGAAAATGAACTGTTTGGATATGAAGGAGAATTCCAGCCATATTTGAAACCGGAAGCAGAAAAGATTGTAACAGAACCGCATAACTTTCGGATTCAGGATAATGACCTTGGAGCAGGCGGTCCGAAAGCAAAGTATAAAGCAAATATGGAAGCCATCCATTTGTTACAGACTTTGGAGAAAGAAGAACGTCTGGCAACACCCGAAGAACAGGAAATCTTATCCCGTTATGTTGGCTGGGGTGGTATCCCACAGGCATTTGAGGAGAGTAACAGCAGCTGGGCGAATGAGTATCTGGAATTAAAGAATACTTTATCGCCGGAAGAATACAGTGCAGCAAGGGCATCGACCTTAAATGCTTTTTATACGTCCCCGACCGTGATCCGAAGTATGTATGAAGTACTGGAAAATATGGGACTGAAACAGGGAAATATTCTGGAGCCGTCCTGTGGTGTCGGTAACTTTATGGGACTGATCCCGGAGAGTATGGGCAAAGCCAATATGTACGGTGTGGAACTCGACCCGGTTTCGGGAAGAATCGCAAAACAGCTTTACCAGAAAAACAAGATTGCAGTACAGGGATTTGAGGAAACCAGTTATCCGGACAGCTTTTTTGACTGTGTGATAGGCAATGTTCCATTTGGGGCGTATCAGGTCAGTGACCGCAGATATGACCGGCATCATTTTATGATCCATGATTATTTTATTGCAAAATCCCTTGATCTGGTCCGTCCGGGCGGTGTAGTTGCAGTGGTAACTTCCAGTGGAACGATGGATAAGCAGAACCCGGCAGTGAGACAGTATATCGCAAACCGGGCAGAACTGCTTGGAGCCATCCGATTACCGAATAATGCGTTCCAGAGAAATGCCAATACCAGCGTTGTTTCTGATATTCTGTTTTTCCAGAAAAGGGACAGGGCATCCATTGAGGAACCGGAATGGTTAAATTTAAAGGAAACACCGGAAGGCTATTCAGTCAATGCTTATTTTGCAGAGCATCCGGAAATGGTGCTTGGTGAGTTTACTACAGAAAGTACCCAGTATGGAAAGCAGGAAGTGACCGTAAAACCAAAAGAAGGAATTACCTTAGAAGAACAATTAAAAGAAGCTGTCCAGAATATCCATGGTACGATCACGGAACTGGAACTTTCGGATACAGAGCTGGAGGAGGATGTTGTCTCTATCCCGGCAGACCCGGAGGTAAAGAATTTTAGTTTTACTGTGGTAGATGATGAAGTTTATTACCGGGAAAACTCTGTGATGAACCGCATGGAGCTTCCGGCAATGACAGCGGAACGTGTCAAAGGGATGGTGAAGATTCGTGATATTACGAATGAACTGATCCAGTGCCAGATGGAAGAGGGAAGCGATGAACAGATCACAAAGCTGCAGGGAAAACTCAATGAAGAATACGATACCTTTACAGCAAAATATGGTCTTATCAGCAGCAATGCCAATAAGCGGGCATTTAGTCAGGACAGCAGCTATTGTCTTTTGACTTCTCTGGAATTTCTGGATGATAAGGGAGAACTGAAACGGAAAGCGGATATTTTTACCAAAAGGACGATCCGCCGGGCAGAAACGGTGACTTCTGTGGATACTGCCAGTGAAGCCCTTGCTGTTTCCATTGGTGAGAGGGCAGGTGTTGAACTTTCCTATATGGCACAGCTTTCCGGGAAAACAGAAGCAGAGCTTACCGAAGAACTGGCAGGGGTGATCTTTAAGAATCCGATCAGTGAAAAATGGGAGCCGTCGGATGAATATCTTTCTGGAAATGTGAGGGAGAAACTGCAGATCGCAAAACAGTTTGCAGAAGATCACCCGGAATATCAGGTGAATGTGCAGTATTTGGAGCAGGTACAGCCAAAAGATCTGGATGCATCAGAGATTGAAGCAAGACTTGGGGCAACCTGGATCTCCGAGGATTACATTACACGGTTCATGGCAGAAACATTCCATACACCAAGATATTATGTAGGGAGCAAGGTCAAAGTCCAGTATGCCGAAGTGACCGGACAGTGGAATGTTATGGGAAAAAATGTGGACAGCTACGGAAATGCCCTTGTTACTTCCACATATGGAACACAGAGAGCCAATGCCTACCGCCTTTTGGAAGATGCCTTAAACCTTAGAGATACCAAGATTTATGACACGGTACAGGATGCCGATGGGGAACACCGGGAATTAAATCGGAAGGAAACGATGCTGGCACAGCAGAAGCAGGAGCTGATCAAAGAGGAATTTAAGGAGTGGATATTTAAAGACCTGCACCGACGGGAAGATCTCTGTAAAATTTATAATGAACGATTTAACAGCATCCGTCCACGGGAATATGATGGAAGCCATATTCAGTTTGTCGGCATGAACCCGGAGATCACCTTGATGCCGCATCAGAAAAACGCAGTGGCTCATGTGCTGTATGGAAATAATACGTTACTGGCTCATTGCGTAGGAGCAGGAAAGACGTTCCAGATGATCGCAGCCGGTATGGAATCAAAACGGCTGGGACTCTCACAAAAGAATCTTTATGTTGTGCCAAACCATCTGACCGAGCAGTGGGGCAGTGATTTCCTACGTCTCTATCCGGGAGCAAATATCCTGGTGGCAACGAAGAAAGACTTTGAGCCGGCAAACCGAAAACGGTTCTGTTCCCGTATTGCGACAGGGGATTATGATGCCGTGATCATCGGCCATACGCAGTTTGAGAAAATCCCTCTTTCAAGAGAACGGCAGATTGCCATGCTGGAAGATCAGATCGCAGATATTACGTTTTCCATTGAAGAAGCGGCACATCAGGCAGGGCAGAATTATACCATCAAGCAGTTGGAAAAAACAAAGAAGAGTCTGCAGGCGAGGATGAAGAAACTCAATGACCAGACCAGAAAGGATGATGTGGTAACTTTTGAGCAGTTGGGTGTAGACCGGCTGTTTGTGGATGAGAGCCATAGTTTTAAGAACCTTTTTTTGTATACAAAAATGCGGAATGTGGCGGGTATCTCACAGACGGATGCACAGAAAAGTTCGGATATGTTTATGAAATGCCGGTATATGGATGAACTGACAGGCGGCAGAGGAATCACCTTTGCTACAGGTACTCCTGTATCAAATAGTATGACCGAGCTTTACACTATCATGCGTTATCTCCAGTATGACACACTCATGCGTATGGGTATGGGACACTTTGATTCCTGGGCGGCAACGTTTGGGGAGACAGTAACCGCAATCGAGTTCGCTCAAGTATTATAGGCATATGGAAGCAATTTTAATTCCATACAGAAATACGCTAAAAAACAAAGAAAAAGGAAATGTTGGAACAGACAGGAAGCAAGGAAGCCAGAAATAGATATGGATTAGCAAAGAAAAAAGGCAATAAATGAAGCATAAGTGAAAAGCGACAGAAGGTGCGAAAAGCATTTTCTGCTACCTCTTTCAACATTTAAAATGATAATGTAAAAGTAAGTGTTTGTTTAAGATAGTAATTTGAAAAAAGTTGATACTAAAAAAACGAAATACACAAAAACTACAAGAAAAACTGATAAAATAAAAAAAACGGAAAATAAGAGGTAGCTAAGAATGAAAAAAATTTTAATTATAGAAGATGATTTGGATATTCAAGAGCTGATACAGTTTTTTTTAGAGGATCAAGGGTATGAAGTGATTACGGCATCTGATGGAATAGATGGTATTGCGGTTTTTCTGAAAGAACAAATTGACTTGATACTGCTCGATATTTTACTTCCTAAAATGGATGGGTATGCAGTTTGTGAACTAATACGAAAAGAATCGGAAGTACCAATCATTATGATAAGTGCATTGGGAAGAGAAGAAGACCAGATAAAGGGATTTGAAATGCAAATAGATGACTATATCCCCAAGCCGATTTCTCTTCCAATTATGATAAAAAAAATAGAAGCTGTTCTGCGTAGATATGAAGGAGTAGATATAACAAAAGATCACGAGTTAAAATACAGAGAGATAATATTGATTGTAGGAAATTATCAAGTGAAAATAGGGAAAAAGTTAATTGATTTGACACAGAAAGAATATGAAATTTTGAAAGAATTGATTGAAAATCAGGGATGCGTGATAACAAGAGAGAGCTTTTTAAATCGTCTATGGAAATATGAATTTGAAGGTGAAGAACGTGCAGTTGACAATCATATCAAAAATTTGCGGAGAAAATTGGGAAAAGCAGGGGATTATATAAAAACGGTAAGAGGGGTGGGGTATCGAATTGATAAAGCTAATTAGAGAACATTTGTCTACAAAAATATTTATAATTACAGTATGCTTATTGATTACTGTTGGTAGTGCGATTTATGGAATGGTTGCATTGGGGATGTCACGGAGCTATTTTTTAGAGTTGGATAGAAGTTTGAGTAATCAGACGGAAAAAATGGTACTTCAATTATCGAATACTTCAGTGCAGGAAATAGATGGAATATTAAAAATGTTTGCATTGGAGCATGGGATTTCTATTGTCTTAAAAGATAGTGACGAAAAGGTACTTGGTATATATGGAGATATGGAATATTCACTGGCTCCTGGAACAGATGTAGAAGATATTCTGTTAGGCAGTGGGATAACGGAATCTTATTCCTGTAAGTTAACGAATGGAAAAACATATTGGATTCAAGTGTTTGGAAACAAGGAGAAAGTAAATATTGGACTGGAATCATTAAAAAGAATTTTACCTATGTTGGGGGCTATTACTTTTTTGGCAGCATTAGCTATTGCTGCTTTATACACAAAATATATTACGCGTTCAATTTTAAAGGTGAGTGAAGTTTCAAAAAAAATGGCAAATCTTGATTTTCGAGTTCGATATACAGAAGACCGGAGGGACGAGATTGGAATTTTGGGAGAAAATCTGAACGAACTTTCGGAAAAATTAGAGAGTGCTTTGGATGAATTGAAAGAAAAAAATACTGATTTAGAGAAAAGCATCAAACTTGAGCAGCAACTGGAACAACAACAAATGGCTTTTTTTTCAGCTGTTTCGCATGAATTAAAAACTCCGATTACAATTCTAAAAGGACAAATTCAGGGAATGTTATTAGAAGTAGGGGGATATAAAGACCGAGATAGATATTTAAAACGTTCTTTTGAAGTAGCTAATTCCATGGAGAATATGGTGCAGGAAATTCTGTATGTTTCAAAAATTAGAACATCGGGATTTGAGTTGAAATTGATAGATATACCACTTCACCAACTTGTTGAGAATGTGATTAAGGAACAGGAAGATATGGCTATTGATAGGGGATTACAGTTTCATATACGAATAGAAGAATCAACTTGGATACGGGCAGATGAAGCTCTTTTCACGAAGGTCATAAGTAATGTGGTAGGAAATGCAATTAAATATACGAATGAGGATGGAAATATATGGGTTGGAGTGTATAAAAGAGGTGAAGAAATAATTTTTTGGATTGAAAATGAAACGGAATCTATTGATGAGAAAGAAATTCCAAAATTATGTGATGCATTTTATCGTATTGATAAATCCAGAAATAAAAGAACTGGTGGAAGCGGCTTGGGATTATATATTACAAAAATGATTTTAGAACAGCATCAGTTTCCTTATTGTATTGAAAATACAGAAAAAGGCATAAAAGTGGAAATAAGATGTTATGAACCAACCAGAAGGCTGTTGTGACGGAAAATCACAACAGCCTTTTTATACATATAAAATACATAAAAAAAACGGGAAAATCATACATTCAATTTTTATAATATAAAGAAAAAATATGTAATGGAGGATTTTTTATAAATGAAGAAAAAAATATGTATAGTATTATGTTTGGGTTGTATAGGAACCGTATCAGTTGTTGGGTGCAGCAATAAAAATTTTGATTCAAAAGTAACAGGGGATAATCAGACAACTACCGAGAATGTATCTGATATACTGAATGATCAAGAGAAAAAAGAAGGCGGTTACGAGAACGAGTCAAGTAGTAATGCTGATGACAAAGAGAACTCAGCGGACGATTCAGAAGTGTTGGCAAATGCAGATTTGCGTGGAGCTGTTTTGGAATTTTCAGACACAGGATGTAATATCAGCATAGGGACGCAGACGGATGATGCAGAAATGGTTCCTGCTCCGGGAGCGGTTGTTGAAGAAATGAATCAGGTGAAAATAGTATATGGAGAAAATACCTATTTTCAGATTTCTCATTCAACGATGACGGGTATTACGCTTGAGGATTGCCGGAAAGAAGAAGTGAAAAAGCAGTCAATGCTCTATCTGTATGGGGATTACCAGGAGGATGGTACGTTTTTGGCTAAAAGGGTAATTATTGACCGATTTGAAAAGGAAGGAGAATGGGAATGAATTTTGCAGAAAGAGCATTCCGCTACCTTTTCAGGAAAAAAGGAAAAGCGATTATCTTGTTTTGGGTATTGCTTATTACCGAAACAATGATTTTATCTACTGTCACTATATTACGGGCATCCGAAGTAGCAAGAATTGAACTATTAGGGAAATCAAAAGCGAAATTGTTGATCGAACGGGAAAAAGCGGAGGAATTGTTTACGGATGATGAATACAAAAAACTTGAGAAACTGGAAAATGTGAAGGCGGTAAATCGAGTAGCAGAAGTGCAGTTATATCCAATGGATTTTAAAATTATAACGAAAAGTGAGAGTGTTGATGCAGACAACCAAAAATTGCGCATAATGGCCTACGATAGCCTTGAAGATGATGGCCCATTTGCTGACGGGCAAATTCATCTGACGAAAGGAAAATATCCTCGCAAAGAAGGTGAAATAGTAGTAAATCAGTTTCTTGCAGAAGTAAATCAATGGGAAATAGGGGAAACTGTTTGTTTCAAATCTCATTCAGGTGAACAATCACAGGCAAGCATATCAGGAATCTATATTTCGGGTATAGAGGAAAAGCAAGGGAAGGAACCATTAGCAGTAAACAGAATTGAAAATACAATTTATGGAAAACCCGAGTTCGTATGTCATTTACAAGAAACGTGCGGATATGAAAACTTAATCGTATATGTAGATAATCCAGAGCAGTTGAGCAGAACACAGCTAGAAGTAACACGCATTTTGAAAAACTATAGAGTGATGAAAGCAGATAACCTGTTTCAGAAAATGGAAATTCCGCTCTTACAAGTTGTTAGGGTTGTAAAAATGATGTTGGGATTATCGGTTGTATCGTCTGTACTTGTAATAACATTGCTTTTGTCTATGTGGATGAGAGCCAGAAAGAAAGAAATAGCAATTTATGTGAGTCTTGGAAAAACAAAAGTAGATTTGTTTATGCAGATTATTTTGGAATGCTTTTCAGTATTTGGATTTTCTACAATAATAGCTCTTTATACTGGAGATAAGATGCTGATAGTATTGGAAAAGTTTTTAGATTGGAAAAGTATTGGGGCTTTTACATCTATGCAAATATATGCACAAAATAAAGATATATGTTATCTCATATTATCAGGAACAATAATTTTATTGCTTTCTATTTCTATTTCACTTTTTCCAATATTATGTACAAAGCCAAAAAAAATTTTAGCAGAAATGGAGGGATAACATGAATGTTTTACAAAGAGGAGTACGTTCAGTGTTAAGAAAACCGATAAAAAGTATTATTCTATTGTTTATTGTAATTGTTATGAGTGGCCTATTTTTAGGTGCTATGGCAAGCCGTTCAGCAAGTATTTATACACAAGACGCTACAAGACAGGCAATAGGGGCTACCTTTCGCATAGAAGGAAATGAGGAGAATAGGAGAAAGCGATTAGATCAGGCAATGGATGTACTGGGTGATCGGGAGGGCAGTTATGGAGGAGTTACTCATAAATGGTTAGAAAATGGGGCGGATATGGTAGTTACAGATAACTCATTTGAGACGGTTAAGGAAGATGATGTAAAAAAAATAGCTCAGGTGGAGGGGATTGAGGAATATAATTTGATAACAATAGCAACTGTTGTGAATCCGGTCAATTTTTCGAGAATAGAAGATTCAGATATGGATCAAAGTACGGATGTAGGCGGTGTCAACCTACGAGGTAATCGCATAATGGAAATGGATATGGACGTATCTGCAGGTAAGATTTCACTGATTGAAGGAAGAATGATTGAAAAAGATGACAGGGATGTTTGTGTCATCTCGAAAGAATTGGCAGAACTAAACCATTTAAAAACTGGGAACTTATTAAAGTTTAATGATTACCATGACAAAGAACATTCCACAATATACAGTGCCGAGATTATCGGAATTTATGAAACAAAGCAAGAACGAAAATCTATTATGTATGGGGATTCTTATCGTCCAGAAAATACAATATTTACGGATATGAGTTTCCCGGAAAAACCATCCGGAAATGAAGGAAATCCTTTCTATCAGTATGCTATATTCAAAGTCCAAAATGCAGGGAAGTACGATCAAGTTAAAAAGTCTGTACAGAAAGCGAATATAGATTGGTCACGATATGACTTAATTGATAATAATGGAAATATTAAAAATATGACAGAAAATTTTGGGCAGATGGATCAGATGAGTATGGGATTATTACTAATAGTTTCAGTGTCAGGTCTTGTGATTTTAGTTTTAGTTTTTCTGTTTTGGATAAAAAATCGTACGCAAGAAATAGGAATTATGATGTCACTTGGAAAGTGCAAATTTGAAATATGGGTACAGTTTTTATGGGAAGCAGTAATGATAAGTATTATAGGGATGTTGTTATCCTTTGCAATTTCCCCAATTATTGCAGAGACTTCAGCTTCATATTTAGCGAAAGAAACGCAGACCTTAAGGTTAGAACAGCAGGAACAGGAAAATACTGGTACCTATATAGATGGATATATTGCACCGGATTTAAAAATACAAGATGTGGAGGTTCATATAACGAAAGAAATGGTTCTGATGGATATTGGGATGATATCAGGTATTTTGATTATTGCAGTATTAGTAGCAGGAATCACGATAATGAAGAAAAGGCCGAAGCAGATATTAAGTGAAATGAGCTGAATAACGGGGTAGGAGGTTATAGAAATGAGTAAAAATGCAGGAAACATTGTTCTTGAGGCAAAGAATGTTGTCTATTACTATAAGGCGAATAAAGGCAAAAAAGTTTTAGATGATATATCATATGGCTTTGAGATAGGAAAAATGTATGCCATTTTGGGACCAAGTGGTTCCGGTAAGACAACTTTTTTATCGCTTTTGGCAGGTTTGGATTCTCCGACGGATGGGGGAATTTATTATGAAGGGGTAAATATAAGAAAAAAAGGACTACACAACTATCGAAAGAAAAATATGTCATTGGTTTTTCAGAATTATAATCTGATAGATTATTTGACTCCAGAAGAAAATGTGATGCTGGGTGGAAAGAAAGACATAGAGAAAATTTTGGAAGCGGTTGGAATACCGAGGGAAGACTGGAAACGGCAGGTCTTACAGTTATCAGGAGGACAGCAGCAGCGAGTGGCTATTGCAAGAGCATTAGCAAGTCCTGCGAAGGTATTGCTTGCAGATGAACCTACAGGAAATCTGGATGAAGAAATTGCAGACGAAATTATTAAGATATTGATGAAAAGTGCGCATGAAATGGGAAAAAGTGTAATTGTCGTAACACATAGCAAAAAAATAGCTGATGCTGCAGATGTGGTACTTAAAATCCATGAGGGGAAATTGTATCATTTGGTTTAAGTGAATGTAAAGTTATAGTGTTTTATAGCATGAAATAATATGAGGTGAGCTGTATAGGAAAAATTTTATTGCTATCTTTTGATGGAGATGAAGAAAATTTAATAGAATCTGTTATTTCCATTTTGGATGCTGGTAGAGAAAAATTTATATTTCAAAAAATGAATCTAAAATCGAACTTACAACACAAGGGAATAATGCTTGACTTAGAGCGACGAGAGGTTATGCGGAATAATGATAAAATTGCCTTGACTTATACAGAGTTTGAAATCCTCCAGCTTCTCGCTCAAAATCCCGGCAGGGTATTCAGTAAAGAACAGATTTATGATATGGTCTGGCAGGAACCGTATTCCGGTGATTACAACATTGTGATGAGCCATATCAGCCATATTCGGGAAAAAATAGAGGATGATCCGAGTCATCCGGTCTATATTCAGACTGTGTGGGGAGTTGGTTATAAGTTTAATGAAAAAATGTGTGAATAATTAAATCAGATCCAGTGTTGTGTGACTGTCAAAAAATGATAGATATTTCTGATGGTTCGTGGTATGATAAAGACAGAAACATGAGTGCTATTTTAAGAAAGGGTGATGGTTATGGCATTGGCACAGGCAACGAAATCCCGTGAAACAACTTATACGATCAACGATGCAATGGATGTCCTTCTGTCAAAGCTGGATGAAGCCATTGACGATATGGAAAATGGCAGAGTGCAGACAGTGGAAGAAGCATGGGCAGAAATTGATGCAGTATAAGGGGTACGGATGGAAAACAAAAAATACAAAGTTGTCATTGCCCAGAGCGGCAAGCTGGATGTGAAAGAAAAAAAGAAATATATCCTTCAGCAATTTAAGTACCGGGAATATGCAGAAAACTTTTCCAAAAAGATTAAAAAAGCGGTTCTTGCACTTGATACACTTCCGACCGGGTATAATACAACAGGCTTCCGGTATCGTGGTTATGATATTTACATGAAACCGTGTGAATCCTATCTGCTGTTTTATACTGTGGATGAAGCAGTGAAAACAGTTACAGTTCTGCGTGTCATGCAGGATGGAATGGACTGGCAGTATATCATCAATCGGTGGCTGCGGGAAAACGCATAGGATATACAAAAAGATTATAGTGACAGGCAGTATTCAAACAGATTGGGTACCGCCTGTTTTTATGTCCGCTGAAAACAGATGGACAGCAGAAGAAAAATATTAGAAAATAACGGACAGATTGTGAAATTTAAAAGAGAAAAAACTTTTTCAAAAATATTCAAAAATATTGGAACATTTTAATGGGACTTCTGCCATGTATCAGTAGGGGGGGTGATTTTGGATGAAAGATGTAAAAGAACAGAAGCAGAATGACAATGGAGAAATCATTGAAATGAAGCAGGGACAGGTGATAAAAATTCCAAAGAACAGCGGCAAAGCATGGCTGACATTATTTTATAGTCTGCCGCAGGAGTTTGTCAGCAAACGTCCTGTTTATCTGAACTTCCCACGCTGCCCTTATGAGGTGCTGCGGACGGATAAATATGACAGTATGATAAACAATGATACATTTCTGGAACTGGTATGGGATTGTGTGGCATGGAGCGCATGGCAGTATTTTGAAGTTCCATATCAAAAAGGCGGCTACCGGGAGATACCCGGCAGTGCGGCGCAGTATTCCGGGGACTTTCCGTTGTGGCGGCTCTCTTACTCTATGCTTCCGCTCCTGCGTGACAAATTTGAGGTCAGCGGATTTTCTTTCCAGCAGCTTTACAACGTGCCGGAGGGAACGGAACTTCCGTGGCTTACTTATCAGCAGTTTGGCAACCTGATCGGTACCCTCGTGCCGGAAATTATACAGGAACAGAACTGGCAGCCTATGATCGATGAAATCTGGAACAACCGAACCATTGAGGACTTCGATAAAAGGGGAAGTCAGGTAAAACTGGACTTCATGCGTTCGTGGGAACACAGCCGTTCCAGGAAAAAGGCGGTATCCATAGAGCAGCTTGCAGAGGATGCAGAAGAAAATAGCATAGACTTTGATATTCCGGATACAAGGAGTGCGTTTGAAAATTCGGTGTTGTCAGAGCTTCAGATTGCGGAGTTTGCTGCAGGGCTTTCCGAACGTGATAAAAAGATTCTGGAAATGAAAATGAAGGGGCATAGGTTACAGGAGATTGCGGAAGCTGTAGGCTATAAGACACACGGTGCGGTGCTGAAAAGAATCCGCCATATTGCAGACTGTTATGAGGATTTTATCTCGGAAGAATATCAAAAATATCTGGAAACATTCTAATCCATCCATCCCATCGGCGGCTATCCTTACGATAGCTGCTTTCTTTTACCAATTTCCGGACAGGGGGTGATTTTTGTGGGGAAAGAATTATTTGAAACGCTGCCGGACGTGCTGGATGCAAAACTGCTGGCATCGGCCCTTTCTATTTCAAAGGCAGGAGCGTATCAGCTATTAAACCGTCCGGATTTTCCAACCTTGCAGGTGGGAGGGCGGAAACTTGTCACAAAGCAGAAGCTGGCTTTGTGGATGGAACAGCATACAAATAAAGCAAAACAGGCGGGAGCCGGAAAGGAGAAAAAAGCAGATGAAACTGACAAAGTATGAGCAGGAAACGATTATCAATTTTAATAATGATGAACAGGAAGCCAGTATTTATACAGCCAGCCCGCAGATGATGCGAAAACTGGATGCACTGGCTGCAGCTTATCCGGAGCATTACCAGGTGGTAGAGCAGACCGAAGTGAGTAAAACCTATTCCTGTGAAAAACACCTCATCAATCTTCGGAAACCGAGAAAGGTAAACGAGGAGCACAGCCAATGGGCAAGGCAGAGGATGCAGGAAATGAACCGCCATAAAAATGCGGGAAATTTATGAAAGAACCGCACACAGAGGTGACAGCTCTGTGTCAGGAAGAAAGCTGTCCGTGAAAATACGGAAATTAAGAAAAATAGAAAACCAAATGGCAGGAGAGCGGCTATGGACATGGAAAAGGTTCAGGCTGTTTTTTTATGCCATAAAATAAAAAATCAAACAGAAAAATGAGAAAAGGAGTATAAACACATGATAAAAAACAGGAATGAAACCAGTGCTGCAATGGATAAGGCACTGAAAAATCTGGAACAGGCAAAGGCAAGATATGAGGCAGAGCGCAAAAAGGAGAATGAGAAACGCAGGAAAGCACAGAACCATCATAAATATCTGATGGGCGGCATTGTTGCAAAGTATTTCCCGGAATGTTATCAGTATGAAGAAAAAGAACTGAATGTGATCTTGTCAGCGGCTCTTGCTTCGGCAGAGTGCAGGCAGGCGGTGGAAAACGTAAAAAGGATGGAGAAAAATGCGGATGAGATGGAAGATGAAAAAGACAGAAACGGCGGTCACGCCGATGAAACGAAGACAAAAGAAAACAGCGGCGGATACGCCAATTCAAAAGATTTTGCGGGTGGCAGTTTTTCGCAGGGAGTGTAAGCAGTATCTCCGGGAGTATGGGTTCACCCCAGTTATGGGGTGCGCACAGATAGACCACACTCCGTATGGTCTTGTGCGCTCTCCGAGGGCACCTGCGGTGGGCGTTGCCTGCCTTGCACCAGTCAAGAGGGGAAATAACCTTTCCCCTCCGTCCGCTGCGCTTCCTACCCCCTTGTATCCTTTGCATCTGCCCGTAACCCGGAAAACACACCCGGCTTTCGTCCATCTGCAAAGGCTTTTCTTGCAGCCCTCTATTTTACGGTAAGGGAGGAACTTTGTGAGTATGCGCACGAAATATGCCAGCACAAGGTTCAGCATTGTAAAGCGGAGCAAAGGGCAGTCGGCGGTAGATGCAGCTTCTTACATCAGCAGGAGTGTTCTTGTCAGCGAGTATGACGGGAAAACGTATCGCCCGAAATACCATGAAGATTTGGTGCATTGTGAAATCAATCTCCCGGAATATGCACCGGAGGAATGGCTGGACAGGGCAGTGCTGTGGAACTCTGTGGAGCTGAATGAGAAACAGAAAAATGCCCAGCTTTGCCGGACACTGAAAGCAGCACTTCCAAATGACTGGAGCTATGAGCTGGCAGAAGAAACGGTGCGGGATTATGTGCAGCGGAATTTTGTTTCCAAAGGGATGTGTGCGGACTGGGCAATCCATGATTCTGTTAATCAAAATGGCATCCATAACCTGCATTTCCATCTTATGCTCACCCTGCGCCCGGTGGAAGAAAACGGGAAGTGGGGAGCCAAGCAGAGAAAGGAATATATCCTTGATAAAGACGGCAATAAAATCCGCAATAAGTCCGGACGGGGATTTAAGAGCAGGGCGGTAGATGTGAATGACTGGAATGAAAAAGGTAATTCCAGGAAATGGAGAAAGGATTTGACGGACACCATCAATGTGGTGAATGACCGGATCGGACTGCCGGAATACTGGGAACACCGTTCTTTTAAAGAGCTGGGACTGGAGCAGGAGCCGACCAGACACTTAGGCCCGATTGCCAGTGCATTGGAGAGGAAAGGCATCCGTACCGAAAAAGGGGATGCGAACCGGGCAATCATGGAGCATAACCAGACGCTGCAAAGGGCAAGGATGTTCTATGATATTGCATGGAACAGTGTGAAAAATTTGGAGAAATGGGAACAGGAAAAAGCTGCGGAAGCTGCAAAGAATGCCGCAGAAAAGAAAGCAGGAAAAATGGCAGGAGACATCCCTGCGGCACAGGAAGGTGAAGCAGAACAGACGGCAGTTGGTTCGATACAGAAAGAAACTTCCGGTACAAAGGAAGTCAGCGTATTTGCAGCGATGAAAAATGAGGTTCTGGAAATGCTGGAACGTATTCTTGCAGCATTTGGAAGGCTTCATCTGCCGCTGATACAGGCACCGAATTTTAAAAAGGTAAGTAATCGCGCAGTACTGATGGATATTGAAAACGTGCGTAGGTTCGTGGAAGAAAAAGGCATTGACAGCTTTGAAGCACTGGAAACCTTTGCAGTACAGCAAGAAGCATCCAAGAAAGAAGCAGAGGAAATCTGCAACAGAGATGGAAGGGAAATCCGGCGGTTAAAGGAACTGTCAGAGGCTTATGCCGCCTATGCTCCATACATTCCCATCCGTAATGAATATCTGCAGAAGAAAGGAATCGCACAGGCAGTTTATCACAGCCAGCATAAGAAAGAACTGGAAACGGCGAAAGAACTCCGTATTCCGGTCTATGAACTTCTTCGGGAAGGAGAAAAATTCACACCGAAAAAGTGGGAAGCACAGATCAAAGAGCTGACACAGGAATACGAGAAACAGTCCAGACGTTACGGCAGGAGTACCGTCAATCTTGCCTATGTGGAGCTGCTTCGTCATAACCGGAAGATGGATGAGCGGGATCAGAAGAACAAAGACCAGTCCCAGAGCCGACAGCATGAAAAAATGGACAGGGGGCAGAAGCAAAAGAAGAAACATCAGGAAATGGAACTTTAGATTTATACATCGTTAAGGAAAATCTGCCGGGATGTTCCCCGGCAGGCAGAAAGGAGATTGCAATGAGTAAAGATTGCAGGACTACGAAAAACAGAAACAATAGTTTGACAGTTGGTGTGCTGGCAGGGATAATCCTCTGCCAGCATTGGTATTTATGGAGGGATTTTATGCAGAGAAAAGCAGGGAACCGTCGGAGAGAACCCATCCGCTATGTGGTGGAACACGTTTATTCCGGCAAGGAGAGCATGGAAAAGGTACTGACTGCCGTTAGTGAAGAAGCGGCGAAACAGAATGTAAAGGAGAAACTGGAAAATCAGAAAAAGGTGGGATGAGAAAAGATGCAGATTTCACCGGAAAAATAAAATCAGCAGTTGCAGGAGGTGGCAGGAATCGCTATAATAAAGACAGCGTATTTCTGTCACTGGATATTGAAGAAACCACAGGAGGTCAATATGCAGATAACAGAAATCAGAGAAACATGGACAGCACTTTATGCAAGATTATCATTGGATGACGGCAATGTGGGCGAGAGCATGAGCATCCAGAGCCAGAAGGCGATCCTTACAAGAAAAGCAGAAGAACTGGGAATTTATAATTATCGGTTTTATGTAGATGATGGTTATTCCGGTACGAATTTCAACCGTCCGTCCTTTCAGCAGATGATAGCGGACATTGAAGCAGGAAAAGTTACCTGTGTGATCACGAAAGATCTTTCAAGGCTAGGTAGGAACTATCTGGAGAGTGGCGCTTATATCGAGGTATTTTTCCCAAAACATCAGGTACGGTATATCGCCGTCAATGACGGTGTGGATTCTGCAAACAGCGGGGAGATGGATATTACCCCGTTTAAGAACATTCTTAATGAGTTTTATTCAAGGGATGTTTCCAAAAAGGTGAAGTCAGGTAAATACATCCGGGCAAGCCAGGGAAAATTCATGGGAACACACGCACCATTCGGGTATCAGAAAGACCCGGAGGACAAAAACCACCTGATTGCCGATGAGGAAACCGCACCAACCGTCCGTTATATTTTCCAGCTTGCACTTCAGGGAATGGGAAACAATAAAATCGGGAAAATCCTTTATGAACAGAAAATCCCAAAGCCGGCATATTATAAGCCGGAATACTTCGGAAAGTTTCTGGTAAAAGAAGATGATGCCTATAACTGGAAACAGGAGACCATCATCCGGATTTTACGAAACCCGCTTTACAAAGGCTATTTCTGGGTGCAGAAATATGATAAGAAGCATTTCAAGCAGGAAACAAGGGGGTATATCCCCATGAGTGAGCGTACCATTATTCCCAGTGACCATGATGCACTTGTTGATGAACACACATGGGATACGGTGCAGGAAATCCTTGACCGTCATACGAAAGTCAAGCCCTGTACTTCCGGGTATGAGAATAAGTTCCGGGGCATTTTAAAATGTGCCGACTGCGGAAGTACCCTGATGGTGCATACCGATGGCAGGAATAAGGAGAAGCCAGTCATTGAACGGACTTTTTACCAGTGCCGCATTTACCGTGTGAGGGGAACCGGGTTCTGCAGCCAGCACCGCATCAATGCGGACGATCTGGAGGAACTTGTACTTGCGGACATCCAGACCCATGCAAAAAGGGTCATAAAAAACAGGGAGAAATTCATGCGGAAGGTATTGGGGCAGATGGATACGACAGCGGCGAATAACCGGGAAAATATCCAGAAAAAGCTGGAGAAACTGGAGAAAAAGCTCCTCGAATCGGACAGACAGTTCATCAAGCTGTATGAGGATTTTACAAAGCAGCTTGTGTCAGAACAGCAGTTCCGGATGTTGTCCACTCATTTTGAACAGGAAAAGAAAGAAACAACCGAAGAAATTGAAAAACTGAAAACTACGGCTGACAATCTGAAGGACAGCACCTGCAAAGCGGAACAGCTTGCCAATGAAATGGTGGAATGTGCAGAGATCAAAGAGCTGACCACAGCCATAGTAAATCGTCTTATCGAAAAGATTGAGGTATCTGAACCTCAGACCATCGACGGAGAGAAAGTCCAGAATATCAGGATTTTCTACAAGTTCGTTGGAGAAATCAATTAAATTTCCATAATGTACCTATAATTCAAGAGCCATTGAATTATCACCGGAAGGAACGGGCTATCGTGCGAAAACACGATTTGCCCGTTTTTTCAATCTTCCGGAGCTGATATCCATTTTTAAGGAAGCTGCGGATATTCAGACTTCGGATATGCTGAATCTTCCTGTACCGGAAGCAGAGTTTATCAATGAGGTCTTGAAGCCAAGTGAAGAACAGCAGGAAATGGTCAGTGCTTTTTCAGAACGTGCCGAAAGTGTAAGAGGCGGTCTTGTGAATCCGACAGAGGATAACATGCTTAAGATTACCAATGACGGAAGAAAATGTGCCCTTGACCAGAGATTATTGAATGAGCTTCTTCCGGATACAGAAAAAAGCAAGGTCAATACCTGTGTAGAAAATGCTTTCCAGGTATGGGAGGAAGGAAAGGCAGACCGGACAACCCAGCTAATCTTCTGTGACTTGTCCACACCAAAAGGAGACGGGACTTTCAACGTATATGATGATGTCCGGAACAAACTGACAGAAAAAGGAATCCCGAAAGAAGAGATTGCTTTTATCCATGAATACAACACGGAGGCAAAGAAAGCGGAACTGTTTGCAAAGGTACGGGCTGGGCAGGTGAGAATCCTCATGGGTTCCACTCCAAAACTCGGTGCTGGTACCAACGTACAGGACAGGCTCATTGCTCTCCATCACCTCGACTGTCCGTGGAAGCCGTCTGATCTGGAACAGCAGGAAGGACGTATCTTAAGACAGGGAAACCAGAATGACAAAGTAAAGATATTCCGGTATGTGACGGAGAACACTTTTGATGCGTATATGTGGCAGATTTTGGAGAATAAGCAGAAGTTCATCAGCCAGATTATGACCAGTAAATCCCCGGTCAGAGCTTGTGAAGATGTGGATGATACGGCACTGTCCTATGCAGAGATCAAGGCACTTGCTACAGGCAATCCGTACATTAAAGAAAAAATGGATCTGGATGTGCAGGTGAGTAAGCTGAAACTTCTAAAGGCAAACCATACCAGTCAGATTTACCGTCTGGAATCTGATATTGCAAAGAATTTCCCGGTACAGATCAGTGCATTGAAAGAGCGGATTGCCGGGATGCAGGTGGATTCGCAGGTAGTAAAAAGCGTGGATTTACAGGATAATGACACGTTTGCCATGACGGTAGGGAATGTCCTTTATGAAGATAAGAAAGAAGCAGGCGAAGCGTTGATCGCTGCCTGTGCAGGGTTAAAAACCGTCAGCACCGGCGGAAAGGTCGGGGAATATCATGGGTTTACGTTATCTGCTTCCTACAATATGTTTTCCAATGCGTTTGAACTGACGATCAAAGGAAAATGCTCTTATAAGCTGGAGATTGGAAAAGACCCGGTAGGAAATATGCAGCGTATCCATAACACCCTTTCTTCTATCGACAGGAAGCTGACGGAAAGTGAGCAGAAATTGGAAACCGTACAACAGCAGCTTGCTACTGCACAGGAAGAGGTAAAGAAACCATACCCGAAAGAAGCAGAGCTGAATGAAAAGATGGAACGGTTATCCGAGTTAAATGCATTGCTGAACATGGATGAAAAGGGCAATGAGACGATTATGGCAGATGAGGATATTGGCAGAGAAAGAAGCAGCACAGATAGCAGGGATGCTGTAGAAGAAAAAGAACTTCCGGAAACAGCAGACAGAATCCATAAGCCATCTATTCTGGAACGCTTAAAGCAGGAGAAGGCACAGCAGAATACGGCGGAACAGCCACCTGTACAGAAAACTGCAAAGAAAAAACACGAGCAGGAGTTATAAAAGATTTCCCGTCAGAGTTTTCTCTGGCGGGGACATAAAATGGAGGGTTTGTTTATGGCAAATAATATAGAAAAACAGTTAAAAGAAATATCGGAACGGCTGGAGCAGGGAGTAAAAGAAATCTTTACTTCGGAGAGATATACAGAATATCTGAATACCATGTCCAAGTTTCATAATTACAGTTTTAATAACACCCTTCTGATCACCATGCAGAAACCGGAGGCTACTCTGGTGGCAGGGTATCAGGCATGGCAGAAGAAGTTTAACCGCCATGTAAAGAGAGGGGAAAAAGGAATCCAGATCATCGCACCGGCACCCATCCGTGAGAAACAGGAGATTGAAAAGATTGACCCTGTAACAAAAGAGCCAGTGATCGGGGATGACGGTCAGCCGGAAACAGAGATTGTGGAGATGGTCATTCCAAGGTTTCGTGTGACAACAGTATTTGATGTCAGCCAGACAGAGGGAGATCCGATTGCAGAACTGGAAGTACCGGAACTTACCGGGAGCGTACAGTTTTATGACACGTTCATGGAAGCATTGCAGAACATTTCCCCTGTGCCAATCCGCATGATGCAGATAGAAGGGGAAGCAAAGGGGTATTACCATCAGACAGAAAAGTATATCGCAATTCAGGAAGATATGAGCAATCTCCAGACCATGAAAACCGGAGTCCATGAGGTGAGCCACGCATTGCTGCATGACCGGGAGGTAATGGATGCGGAAGGAGTCTTAAAAGACCAGACAACAAAGGAAGTGGAAGCATTATACTCAGCATTCCAAAATGTTAATCATTTTAAAGAATGCTGAG
>NZ_QULA01000003.1:0-172228 GCF_003481595.1 Blautia sp. OM07-19 | reverse complement strand
CGGAACCGCATGTCCGGTGGTGTGAGAGGTCGGCGGCAAAAGCCGTCTCCTACTCGATCGAAATACCAACCATTGATTACGATGTCATCATCTACGATATAGGTCCACACGGTTGACGAAACATAGGTGATATTCGGCACAAGCTCAATGTTCGCCACATTGGTGGTATCAATGCGATACACCTGATAGGCCCAACCGAACCACGAGGTCCCACAGGCCCAGGACATCCGGTATCGCCTTTCATGCCACGAGGTCTGGCAGGTCCCTGTTCTCCTCTTGAACCCTGCTCTCCACGAGGTCCTTCTGGTCCCATAGGTCCGGGAGGACCCTGGATCGTTACGTAAGTGCCACAGGATCCGCTGCAGTTATTACAACAATTTCTGGATTTATTATTTGGACAGTTCATAACAAAATTCCCTGCATAAAATTTGTAGTTGCTTATATATTATGCAGAAGTGCCGCATATGAGAAAAATACAGCGAAATAAATGAAACAGTCTGAGAAGACCAGTAAAATCACAGTTTGGAGACAAATGGAATATGGATATAGAGAGAAGCTTTTGCCATAAGGAGACGCGGCTATGGAAATCAAAAGCATTGATGTATCAAGTTATCAGGGGAAGCCCGACTGGGCGAAAGTAAAGAAGGCGGGCATAAATTTTGCAATTCTTCGAATCCATCAGAAAAACGGACCAGATACAAGTTTTGAACATAATTATAAGGGATGCAGGGCGAATAAGATTGCTGTGGGTGGATACAAATACAGTTATGCTCTGACAGAAGCGCAGGCATTAAAAGAAGCAGAAGAAACACTCGCAGTCCTTGACGGGCGCGAACTGGATCTTCCGGTATTCTATGATCTGGAATGGGAGAAACAGAGAAAACTTGGAAAAGAGGCAGTCGAGAAGATTGCGGTGGTTTTTCTGGATCATATCAAAAAAGCAGGATACAGGGTCGGAATTTATTGTAATGTAGACTGGTATCAGAATGTTCTGAGTACAAAATTGAAATCCTATGACTTGTGGCTTGCCAGATACCCGGCAAATGATGATGGAACTGTGCAGACACGCCTTAAGCCGGAGCAGGGAATCGGCTGGCAGTATTCCAGCAAGGGAAAAGTTGCCGGGATCAGCGGAAACGTGGATATGGATCTGTTTTACAAAGATTATAAAGAAAAAGCAGAAGAGAAGAAAAAAACTACAGGAAATAAGTTGGAGAAACACATAAAACTTGGAAATTATTATGCCAACTATGGCGGTAAGAAACCGTATCTGGAAAAAAAGAGCAATGCATATCTGGATGATTTTACCAGAAATGCCGGCAGCAAAAACTATACGAAATTTGCCCGTGATGTCAATAACTGGGGACAGCCTGGATGCCAGGGGCGGCCGTGGTGTGCAGTTTATCAGTTCTGGAAACTGGTCAAAATATTTGGCCTGGCGAGGGCACTGCAGATCATGGGCGGTGGTTTTTATAACTGTCGGAGTGTGACGCGGCATGCGAAACAAAAAGGAACCTGGCATAGTACGCCGAAGAAGGGTGCGCTGGTCGTGTTCCGAAATGGGGCACATATTGGATCCGTTACGAAATATGATGACATTTATATTTATACAAACGAGGGAAATACATCCAGTACACCAGGCGTTGTAGCCAATGGCGGGTCATGCCGCAATAAAAAATACAAACGTACAGATCCGGCGATTGACGGGTATGTATGGATTGATTATAGCACTGCCTCCGACCAGAGATCCACAGAAACAGCAATCCATCTTGACAAGACTCCAAAGTGGGTGGGAATGGTGAATACAGCAGAACTCAATGTGCGCTCCTGGGCAGGTACAGAGTATCCAAGGATCAAGAAGTATCCGCTTCTTGCACAGCACAATCTTGTTGACGTGTGCAATACGATCAAAGCCGACGACGGCACAGCCTGGTATTATGTTCGGATCGTGAACAAATATTATGGTTTCGTGGCGGCCCGTTACATTACAAAAGTGTAAAAAATGAAAGCCCTGAGATAATACTGATAGTAGGCAGAGCAGCTTTTTTCCTGTACAATGGGAAATAACACAGGAAGAAAGAGGGCAATAAGGATTATGAATATGTGGCTTATTTTGATGATCGTCCTGGCAGTTTTGTCTTTTGCAGGGATTTTGTATCTTGCGAACAGGATTGGGAAATTTGCATTTATCAGAAAAATAACAAAAGGCAAAAAAGGATTCAGCACACTGACAGGACTTCTGATTGCTGTAGTTTATACCGCAGTTATCTGGATGGCATGGGGTTCTATGAATGCTATTGTGTGTATTCTGCATCTGATCGTATTCTGGATGGTCAGCGAAGCGATTTTTGCCCTGATCACAAAGATACGCAAAAAGACATTTGCAAAATATTATGCCGGGATCGTGGCGATCGTTTTTACTGTATGTTATCTTGCAGCAGGCTGATATTAGGCACATCATGTGTGGGAGAAGAAGTATGAGATACAGACAGATAAAGAAGTCAGGAATCTTAAGGTGGCAGTTTTTTCCGATTCACATACAGGAACGACATTTCATGGAGAAGGTTTTGCGGAACATATGAAGACCATTGAAGCACAGAATCCGGATGTTGTACTGATCGTTGGCGATTTTGTGGATGATGATACGACGAAGGAAGACAGGACAAGTCTGAGGATTATGCAGGAGGCCGTGAGACGAAGGAAGAACTGACAGCTGATCTGGATCCGGACAAGTTTTCTATCGTTCTGGATCATCAGCCACAGGATTATGAGGCACAGGCAGAGGCGGGCGTTGATCTGGTGCTTTACGGGCATACTCACGGCGGACAGCTTTTTCCGCTTATGACGATCGAGAACCACACAGATCTGGCCCCGGATGACCGGGTTTACGGATACGAAAAAAGAGGCAGTACAAACTTTATCGTAACGTCAGGAATCTCAGACTGGGCGATCAAGTTCAAAACAGGATGCAGATCAGAATATCTGATGCTGGAGATTGACGGGAAATAAAATACAAAAATAAAAGAAGCACGGGGATATAGATATGGAACATGGAGAAAAGGAATACAGACTGCTGAAATCGGCATATGCTTTTTTGAACCGCCAGATATCACTGTATGAAAAAACGGTAGAGAGAAAAGTAGCAGAGTATAATCTTTTAACGAGGACCGTCAGCAGACCAGGGAAGCAGGAATGAATGAACATATCGCCAAGCCCCTCGATGCAAAGCTGCTGATGAGGAAGATCATGGAGTATTGTAAGCGCAGGGATGCATAAAGTAGATAGAAGAGATATAACAGGAAAGGAAACGATACTGTGAAAATTACAGTTATACATGGTCAGAACCATAAGGGGAATACGTATATGATTGCGCATGAACTTGCGGAAAAGATCGGCGGGGAGGTGACGGAATTTTTCCTGCCGCGTGATTTTGATGAACCATGTCTCGGATGCTGGACGTGTTTTAACAAGGACCTGACACATTGCCCGCATTATAAGAAGCTCAAGCCTCTTATGGATGCGATGGATGAGGCGGATGTAGTAATTCTGGCAAGCCCGGTATATGTGTATCATGCGACCGGGCAGATGATGGCCTTTCTGGATCATTTTGGTACGAGATGGATGGTGCACCGGCCGGATGCACGTGCCTTCCAGAAGCAGGGCGTGGCGATTGCGACAGCTGCCGGCGGTGGCATGGCGAGCACGACGAAGGATCTTTACCACAGTATGTTTTTCTGGGGCTATCCGCGGATCTACCGCATGGGATTTGCTGTCAGGGCAGCGAAGCCATCCGAGATCCCGGAAGATATCCAGAAGAAGATCCACCAGGAGACCGACCGGATGGCAGCAAAGATCCGAAAAAATCATGCCCCATTCAAACCAACACTCAAGACCCGCATGTGGTTTTCGATGATACGCTGGATGCACAAAGCATTCTGGAAGTTCGAGCCGGATTATGGCTACTGGGAAGAACATGGATGGCACGGTAAGAACAGGCCGTGGAAGGTGAAACGGAAGAAAAGAGGATAAAGAAATTATGGAACATACAATAGACCCTGTATACGACGAACACTCACGGATATTGATACTTGGGAGTTTTCCGTCAGTGAAGTCCAGGGAGCAGAAGTTTTTTTACGGACATAAGCAGAACCGGTTCTGGAAAGTGCTTGCAGGGATTCTGGGATGTGAGGTGCCGCAGACGATAGAAGAAAAGAAAGCAATGCTCCTTGAGTATCATATTGCCATGTGGGATGTGATCCAGAGCTGTGAGATCGAGGGCTCTTCCGATGCGAGCATCCGCGATGTGGTCCCAAATGATCTGTCCGAAATACTGGACACTGCTGACATCCAGGCAATCTATACGAATGGCGGCAAGGCGTACGAGCTGTACTGTAAATATATTTACCCGGTAAATGGCATCGAGGCACATAAGCTTCCGTCAACCAGCCCTGCCAATGCAGGCTATTCCCTGGACCGGCTCAAAGAAGCCTGGTCACAGATTAGTGAGTTTAAATAAAAAAGCAAACAAAATCCCCATCCAATGTCAGCCTGATACTGACCGGATGGGGATTTCTGACTTAATTTTCTTTTTTGGTTCGTATATGTTTTTCCAATACAGGAATCAGGACATTCATATCAACAGGTTTGGCGACATGGTCGTTCATTCCGACAAAGAGCGCTTTCTGACGGTCTTCGGCAAAAGCATTGGCAGTCATGGCGATGATCGGAATGCTGGAACGGAATGGATCCTCTAACTGTCGGATCTTGCGGGTGGCGTCATATCCGTTCATGACGGGCATCTGAATATCCATGAGGATCAGATCATAAAAATCAGGTGCTGCTTTCTCAAGTTTTTCCACACAGGCAACGCCGTTGCTGACACGGTCGACAAGCAGACCTTCTTCACTGAGAAGTTCGATGGCGATCTCAGCATTCAGATCATTATCCTCAGCAAGAAGGATCCTTTTTCCTGCAAGAGTTTTCTGTGGGCGGTCGGATGAGGATTTCCTTGGCTCAGCCTCTTCTTTGCGTGCAGTGCGGCATGGAATACAGATCGTAAAAGTGGAGCCTTTTCCCGGACTGCTCTGGATCTCGATCGTTCCATGCATCAGGTCTACCAGATTTTTTACGATACCCATGCCAAGACCGGTGCCTTCGATACCGCTTATGGTAGAAGAACGTTCACGTGAAAAGGATTCAAAAATATGTGCCTGGAATTCCTCGGACATACCGATACCATTGTCAGCAATAGAGATTTCCATGTAACACCAGTCGGCATCTTCATGCGGCTTCTGAGTAAGACAGCAGTCGATTTTTCCATTCTGCCCGGTGTATTTGATGGCATTGCTGATAACATTGAGTACAATCTCGGACAGATGGGAACTGTCAATATAGACATAAGGATTTGCAACCTGCTTATGTACGGTAATAGTCTGGTGCTTTTCCTGAACTGCCGTATTGAACATGACGATGCAGGAGTCAAAACTTTCTTCAATGTTGCAGATGCTTTCTTCGAGAACGATCTGGTTGTTTTCAATCCGGGCAATCTCCAGGATGTTGTCAATGATGGAGAGCATTTTTTGTCCGCAGGTGCGGATGTTGGAAAGATACTCGCTTAATTTGTCTGGTTCATGCAGATGATTCCGGGAAAGCCCTGCGTAGCCGATGATCGCATTCATAGGAGTCCGGATGTCGTGTGACATATTAAAGAGGAATGCGGACTTTGCCTTGTTTGCAGCTTCGGCGGCAGCGGCAGATTTCCTGAGGAGCATCTGCTGTTCCCTGTCCTTCGCCCTCTGGTTCTGCAGAATGTGATAAACACAGACAAGCAGAAGCAGTGCAATGATGGCTGCGGCGATTGCGATCTGGAGAGAATTCCGGCTGCTTTTGCTCAGAAAAGTATAGGCAGATTCCATGTCCATTTCGATGCAGAGTGCGCCGATGATCTCGTTGGAGCCATCGGTTGCCTTGACGGGATAGCATGCTGTGAAGATATGTCCCCATGTGGTGTCAATGGTCTCCTGCGAATAAATGGTTTTGCCTGACAGTGTAGAATTAATGTAGGGAATCATTTCATCCTTTATGTAGGTTCCCGGATAAGCAAAATCAGAGGTATCAAGATCGAGGCCATCGACCAGATAGATCAGTTTTCCCTCAGAGTTGCTTTTGGCAGTGTAGAGATATCGGGTGGAATTCAGGCTTCGGATCTGGTTCAAAGTAGTTTGAAGTGTCTGATACCGCTCAGAGGACATATCATCAACCGTGTTGATGTCCGTAAAGTCGTCCCTGGTAAAAGTGTTGGAAACAAGTTTGTGGATGGCATCGGAACAAGTGATATTCTGGTCAACGTTTGCCTCCAGAGTGCTGGTACTGTAGCTTTTTTGCAGTAGAAAAGTATAAACTGCGATAAGAAATACAGCCAGCAGAAATAAAAAGATATAATTGGACAGATGATGGATCTGCTTTGAACCAGAAGATGTGGGAGCAGAATCTTTGTCTGCATGTCTGGGCTTGCTCATGAAAATACCTCATTTCAGTTTTACAAAAGGGGAAGATGATACGAAATTCCACAGATGTTTTATTTCTATTATAACAGGACAGAAACAATCCTGTAAACAGGAAAACACAAAATTGACTTCAACATAGTAAAGTAGTATATTAATAGAAATTAAAATGTGTAGCAGGAGGAATTTTTATGGGATCACTGTTGGATGCGGGGCAACGATCGATGTAAAACCAGAGCACGAAATGGAAAAAGTCCTCTTCGCGGCAGATGAGCTTACAGGGCTGATCTGGGCAGTCGCTCTGATGCGTCCGTCCAAGAGTACAAAGGACATGGAATTTAAATCCTTCAAGAAAAAATACAAGAGCAAAGGTTTTGCGGCAGGATGTTCCAGAGAGGTCATCGAGCGCGGGGCAGAGCAGCTTGGATGGGAACTTCCGAAGCTTCTGACCATGACTCTTGAGGCGATGGCGACCTGCGAAGATGAGATCCAGGCAGAGATGCGAAGCGAAGAGTAAAACTGACGAAAAACAGACAGAAATATTTTCAAAAATAATCAAAAAAACGGGTTTACGAATACCAAAAAGCAGTATATAATATGCATTCGATTAAAGAAAAAATAAGGAGTGTAGAGATGAAATCAGCACAGAATGATATGACTGTCGGAAATCCGATGAAGATTATTTTGAGCTTTACCCTGCCGATTTTTATCGGTAATGTATTTCAGCAGTTTTACAATATGGCAGATGCTGTGATCGTTGGTAAGTTTGTCGGAAACAAGGCTCTGGCGGCGGTCGGCAGCACGGGAACGATCATGTTTCTGATCTATGGTTTTGTCGTGGGAATGACGGCTGGTTTTACTGTCCTCACGGCGCAGAAATTCGGAGCCGGTGATATGAAGGGCATGCGAAAGACAGTAGCGGGAGCAGGGATTCTTTCTTTTGTAGTCGGAGCACTTCTGACGATACTGTTTATGGCATTTATGAAACCGCTTCTGATCCTTATGAATACGCCATCGGATATTTTTGCGGACGCATATTCGTACATAATGATCGTCAGCGGCGGAATCCTGGCACAGATGCTTTATAATCTTCTGTCCAGTATCCTCAGGGCGCTTGGAAACAGTAAGCTTCCGCTTGTATTTCTTATTATAAGCGCACTTTTGAACATTGTCCTGGATCTTGTGTTTATCGTAGGATTCGGGATGGGCGCGAAGGGAGCCGCAGTTGCGACGGTTATTGCACAGGGCGTTTCCGGAATCCTCTGCCTGTTTTATATCATTGCGAAGATTCCGATTCTTCATTTGAAGCGTGAAGATCTGGATGTTGGAAGTACGATCTACAAAAACCAGCTTCGGATCGGAGTTCCGATGGCACTGCAGTATTCGATCACAGCGATCGGTACCATGATGGTGCAGTCTTCCTTAAATATCCTCGGATCAACACTGGTTGCAGCGTACACGGCAGCAGGCAAGATCGAGCAGGTGGTAACACAGGCATATGTGGCAATGGGAACGACGATGGCAACTTATGCAGCCCAGAATATGGGCGCCGGTTCTGTGAAGCGTATCCGTGAAGGATTCAAGGCATGTACGGTTATTGGTGTTGTATATTCCTTCGTGGCAGCAGGATTTATCATGACTGTCGGCAAATATATGACCTATCTTTTTGTATCAGAAGATGTTGATATCATTATGAATTCCGTAGATATTTATCTGAAATGTATCGGGATTTTCTTTATTCCGCTGGCAGTGGTAAATATTTACCGAAATGGTATTCAGGGACTTGGCTATGGACTCCTTCCGATGATGGCGGGTGTCGCAGAGCTGATCGGACGAGGCGTTGTAGCGGTGATCGCCGGGGCAAAGAGAAGCTATCCGGGTGTCTGTCTGGCAGGTCCGGCAGCCTGGGTGCTTGCGGGCGGCCTTCTGATCGTGATGTATTATTTTATCATGAATGTAAATATGATAAAGATCTTTGGCACAAATGGCAAAGACCACAAATAAAAAAATCAGGACAGTTTTCAGTCGGAACTGTCCTGATTTTTTTTGTTCTTTTTGGGGATGCGGTGCAGATAAAACTGAGAATTGTTGATTCTCTGAAGGCGGTAGTGGTCTTTCATGGAGCGGTTCATTTCTTTTTCGAGGAGAGCAAGATCTTTGGCAGAGCATTCGTCTATGTGATAAAGAAATTTTTCTCCGTAGTCGGCTTCCTCAGAGGACAGAAACTGCACTTTGGAGCGAAGCCCCTGAGAGAGAAGTCTGGTGTAGGCTTTGCCGGTATTCTGGTTTGATAAAGCCCTCTGATGGTCAGTGGAATCCTGACCGTCGCTGTCAGAGCTTTTTTGCCGCTGCAAAAAAATGGCATGTCCGGAGAGAAGGACTGCCGGGAGCAAAAATACCGGAAGAACCTCAGAAGGAAGGATCTTTGCTGCCCCGGAAAACAGAAGCAGGAAAAACAGGATCAGATACAAAGCTCCGGAAAGCAGGTTCAGTGACAAAAAACGCCATCCGAAGATACCCAAAAGGGAGGCAGTGACCGCCAGAAAAACATCCAGATAGTTCAGAAGAGACGGTTTTGGATACTGAAAAATCTGCATGGAAGCACCCGCAGCAATTCCTGCCAGAAGAAAAAGAAACAGAAAAGCATGGATCAGTTTGCGGAATTTTCCTGTTTCTCTGCCAGGTGAACAATGCTCCCATAATTCTACTTCCAGTTTATCGGCGAGTTCTCTTGCAGCTTTTGTGAAGGTATGGTTTGTCATGACCACAGCACGGTCACAGTCATAGAAGCGAGCCCCGCTGTATGCTTCCTGTACCGCCTTGTTTCCGACTGGAGCAGAATAATATTTACACTGTATGCCGTATTTCACCCCTGATTTGTATGCGATCACATCAATCCCCTGGTCGCCGCTTGGTGGTGTAACGCTTACTTTGCGATAGCCCTTGGTTTTGAGAAATGCCGCGCAGCGGTGTTCAAATTCAAATCCATCCTGATAGTTCATAAAAAACTTCCTCTTTGTCAGTCTGTATAGTATGAAGCTATTTTAGTAAAAAGAGTCTGATTTGTCCAATGATTTTTAATAAAAACATAAGTAGTAATAAAAACTATATAAACTAGAAAAAGATTCAGCAATACATTGACATCACAATTACGAAAGAGTATACTATCAAATAGTTTGATAATCAAAACAAATGATAGATGGGAGAAATCAGGATGAATACAGATAAAAGTACACTCAAAGAACTTCGCATTGGAGAAAAGACGGCGCAGATTCCGATCATCCAGGGCGGCATGGGAGTCGGGATCAGCCGGAGCAGGCTCGCCGGAGCAGTGGCGCGAGAGGGCGGTGTTGGTGTGATCTCGACGGCACAGATTGGATATGATGAAGAGGGATTTGAGCAAGATCAGGCGAGATGTAACCGTATGGCGATAGAGAAGCATGTAAAAAAAGCAAAAGAAATCGCGGGCGGCAGAGGGCTTGTTGCGGTCAATATCATGGTGGCATTGAAGCATTATGAGGAACATGTCCGGGAATCGGTGAAAGCAGGTGCAGATGTGATCATCAGCGGAGCGGGACTTCCGATGGATCTTCCGAAACTGGTGAGTGAAGAATCAGGAACGAAGATCGCACCAATCGTTTCTTCCAGGCGTGCGGCGAATCTGATCCTCAAAATGTGGGCACACAGATACGACAGGACAGCAGATTTTATTGTGATCGAAGGACCGAAAGCAGGGGGACATCTTGGATTTTCCAGGGAGCAGCTGGCAGATATAAATGCGTTGGATTTTGATGAAGAAATCTGCAGGATCATCGAATGCAAAAAGGAATACGAAGAGAAATTTGACAGAAAGATCCCGGTGATCGTTGCGGGAGGGGTTTTTGACCGGGCAGATATTGATCATGTGATGGAACTTGGCGCAGATGGTGTGCAGATCGCAAGCAGATTTGTGGCAACAGAGGAGTGTGATGCTTCTGAGGCATACAAGAGAGCATACATTGAGGCGGAGACATCTGATATCCAGATCGTGCAGAGCCCGGTGGGAATGCCGGGGCGTGCGCTTCGAAATGAATTTATCCGGCACCTGGAAGCAGGAAGAGAGCCGATCCGTAAATGCTACAATTGTCTGGAAAAATGTGACCCGCGCAAAGTCCCGTACTGCATCACAAAAGCACTGATCGAGGCGGTGAAGGGAAATCTTGATAAGGGTCTGATCTTCTGTGGAGCGAATGTCGGAAGGATCCATGAGATGACGACCGTTCATGAACTGATGCAGGAACTGGCATATTAAAAAAGTTAAACAGTGTAAAAAACAGGCAGCATTTGATCTTGTACAGTAACCGGTCATAAAAGACGGGGACAAGATCAGTGCTGCCTGTTAATTTATCGTTCCATCATGCTGATGGACTCAATTCCGACACTTCCGCCGCGAACGACTTCGATGTACTTGAATTCTTCTTTGATCAATTTGACAACGGCATCGTTTTTGGTTGCAGTCTGGACAAACTCAAGAAGAAGGCTGTCTTTGCCATAATCGATGACTCTTGCCTTGAAGGTCTCTGCGATCTGGAAAAGTTCCACCTTGTCTGCTGCGGAGCATTTCTTGACTTTGATGTAAAGAATCTCTTTCATGCGGACGAAGATATCTGTAAAGTCAATGACTTTGATGACTTCGACCATGCGGTTTAACTGCTTTTTGATCTGTTCAAATGTTTCATCGTCGCTGACAGTTGCGATCGTCATTCTGGAGATTGTAGGATCCTCAGTGGTTCCAACGGTAAGACTGTCCAGGTTATAGGACTTTCCGGAAAAAAGCCCGGAGATCTTGGAGAGTACACCTACCTGGTTTTCTACATAGAGAGAGATCCATCTTGTTTTCATTCCTTTATCCATATCCTGATTCCTCCTAACAATCCATGATCATATCTGCAAGTGTTCCACCTGGTTTGATCATAGGATAGACCATTTCCTCCGGATCGATCAGAAACTCGATGATCGTAGGTCTTTTCTTATTTTTCTTTGCTTCTTCAAAAGCGGCGGCGATTTCTTCACGTTTGGAGACGCGGATGCCTTTGGCACCATAACTTTCGGCGAGTTTGACGAAATCCGGTGTGTATTCCGGATATTCTTCACCATCAGTACGGCGGGAGAGGGCACCGGCTCTTAAGTTGGTCATTGCGTAACGTTTGCCGTAGAATAATTTCTGCCACTGGCGTACCATTCCGAGATAAGTGTTGTTGAAGATGCAGCAGATGATCGGTAATTCTTCCAGAACTGCAGTTGCGAGTTCCTGAATGTTCATCTGTACACCGCCGTCACCGGAGATGGAGATGACAGGAGTATCCGGATTTCCGATCTGTGCACCGATCGCGCCAGGAAGGCCATAGCCCATGGTGCCGAGACCGCCGGACATGATGAGCTGACGTTTCTCAGTGATATCGACAAACTGAGAAGTAAGCATCTGGTGCTGTCCAACGTCGGTGACGATGATCGCGTCATCAAACTGTTCGTTGATCGCTGCAAAAATATCAAGAGGTCCCATAAGCGGGCGATTTTTCATGGTAAGTGGATGTTCGTTCTTCCATCCTTCGATTTCGGAAAGCCATTTTTTGGTACCGCAGTCGGTAACGTATTCAGCCATTTTTGTGATCGCTTCTTTGGCATCGGCAACGATCGGAACATCTACGTGGATGTTTCTGGAAATAGATGCAGTATCAATATCAATGTGAACGATCTGTGCGTTCGGTGCAAACTCGTGGAGCTTGCCGGTGATACGGTCGTTGAAACGGGTTCCGATGGAGAACAGGAGATCACAGTTGCTGACTGCCATGTTTGCAGCATAGGAACCATGCATTCCAAGGTTTCCGATGAATAACGGGTGCTTTGTGGAGATCGCGCCACGTCCCATGACAGTTGTAACGACTGGAACCTGTGTTTTCTCAACTACAGTGGTAAAAATCTCGTTTGCGTGAGCGATATTTACACCGCCGCCTGCGAGGAACAGAGGCTTCTTGGCTTTCTGAAGCATCTTGAGGGCTTTTTTGAGCTGGCCCATGTGAACGCTGGTGTTTGGTTTGTAGCCGCGGATATTTACACTCTTAGGATATTCTGCGCTTCCAAGTTCTGCCATGACGTCCTTAGGAAGGTCGATAAGAACAGGTCCCGGACGGCCGGTTCTTGCGATATAAAAAGCTTCTTTGATGATGCGGCCGAGATCCTCACGGTTGCGGACGGTCACGCCGTATTTGGTGATGCTGCGGGTGATCCCTACGATGTCAACTTCCTGGAAAGCGTCGTTTCCGATCAGATGTCTGGCAACCTGGCCGGTAAAACATACGAGAGGAACGCTGTCATAGTTGGCAGTTGCAAGTCCGGTGACAAGGTTGGTAGCACCAGGACCGCTGGTTACAAGACATACGCCGACTTTGCCGGTAGTTCTTGCATAGGCATCTGCTTCATGGACAAGTGCCTGTTCATGGCGCGGAAGGATAATGTCGATCCCGTTCTGTCTGTATAATTCGTCACTGATATCGATGGTGCATGCACCAGGATATCCGAATAAAGTTTCAACACCTTCTTCTTTTAAGGCTTTTACTAAAAGCTTGTTTCCTGAAATCTGTTTCAAATAAAACCCCTCCTTTGATAAAAAAGATTCTGATACCATAAAAAAAGTCCCAAGCATATAATATATGCTCAGGACGGATAAATCCGTGGTACCACCTGATTTCAGAGAATACTCTCTCTCTGCCAGTACATGATCATACTGCTTTCCTGTAACGTGGAAACTACGTTGAAGCCTACTGTATGATCCAGATAAGATCATGGTTCAGTTCACTGCTCGGGGACTACTTCCATAATTCTGTCACGAAGGTTCACACCAGCCACCTTCTCTCTGGGCATACTGAAATCATGTACTGCTTCCCGTCACTGCATTTAAAGATATTTGAAAATTTATGATAATTATACGGGAAGCAACAGAATTTGTCAACGAATAACTTGGATTTTGGGTTCTTTTTTGGTAGAATAGGGGGAGTTAAAAAGAAAGAAGAAATTTTATGCAGGAAGAATTACAGACAATGCTGAAGGACTGCCATCTCTGTCCGAGAAACTGCGGCGTGGATCGCCTGGCGGGCCAGAAGGGATTCTGCGGCGTGGATGCAGGGATCATGGTAGCACGGGCCGCCCTTCATATGTGGGAAGAACCGTGTATTTCAGGAAAAGAAGGCTCCGGGGCGGTGTTTTTTTCCGGCTGTTCCCTGGGATGTGCGTTCTGCCAGAACCGGACGATTTCCAAAGGGCAGAGCGGTAAGGTGATCACAGTGGAGTACCTTGCAGAACTTTTTCTGGATCTGCAGGCACAGAAGGCAAACAATATCAATCTGGTGACGGCGGGACATTTTCTGCCGCAGGTGCGGGAAGCACTGATCCTTGCGAAAGAGCAGGGGCTTACGATCCCGGTGGTGTACAACAGCAGTGGATATGAAAAAGCCGAGATGCTGCGGTATCTGGAGGGGCTGGTCGATATTTATCTTCCGGATCTTAAATATCTGGAGGCTGACCTTGCGGGGAAATATTCACATGCAAAGGATTATCCGGAAGTTGCTATGAAAGCACTGGAAGAAATGGTTCGTCAGGTCGGAATGCTGGAGTTTGACGAGCGGGGAATGATGAAAAAAGGTGTGATCGTGCGTCATCTGCTTTTGCCGGGACATGTACGGAATTCCAAAAAGGTACTGGAATATTTATATGGGACTTATGGTGACCAGATCTATATCAGCCTGATGAGCCAGTACACGCCGATGCCGGCGATGAAAGACGATCCGCAGTTATCCAGAAAAGTTACGGACAGAGAGTATGACCGTCTGCTCGACCATGCGATCTCTCTTGGAGTGACGAATTGTTTTATCCAGGAGGGTGAGACAGCAAAAGAAAGTTTTATACCGGAATTCAACGGAGAAGGAGTATAAATGACATCAGAAAAGAAATTCAAAAACAATAAGAAAAATTATAAGGCAAAGCCTGCCGGAAAACAGAAACAGTGGACAGGTAAGAAAGAATCTGTAAAATACACAGAAAAGAAAAAAACGGATTTTAAGAAAAATACTGCTCCAAAGGGAGAACAGAAGAAAGCTGCACCAAAGAAAACAGAAGCAAAGAAGCCGGCCACGAAATCACTCTGTCCAGTGCATGGCAAATGCGGTGGATGTCAGCTACTTGACATGCCGTATGAGCAGCAGTTAAAGAGAAAACAGACAGAGATTGCGAAACTTCTGAAGCCATACTGTCAGGTGGAGAAGATTATAGGAATGGATGATCCGTTCCATTACAGAAACAAAGTTCATGCCGTTTTCGGTCATAAGAAAGACGGTACCGTGATCTCAGGAATCTATCAGGAGGGAACGCATTTTATTGTGCCGGTTGATGAATGTCTGATCGAGGATCAGAGAGCAGATGCGATCATCCGTGATATCCGCGGGCTGCTGAAATCTTTCAAGATCAAAACTTATAATGAAGACACGGGATACGGTCTGTTTCGTCATGTGCTGATCCGTACCGGCTATCACAGCGGACAGATCATGGTAGTTCTGGTACTCGGTTCTCCGATCCTGCCGTCCAAGAACAACTTCGTCAAGGCACTGCGCAAGCTTCATCCGGAGATCACGACGATCGTTCTCAATGTAAACGGTCAGAAGACAAGCATGATCCTTGGCGAGAAGGAAACGGTTCTTTATGGAAAAGGTTACATCGAAGATGAACTTTGCGGAAAGACTTTCCGTATTTCCTCCAAATCTTTCTATCAGGTCAACACGGTACAGACAGAGAAACTGTACAGCAAAGCAATCGAACTGGCAGGACTTACCGGTAAAGAACGTGTGATCGATGCATACTGCGGAATCGGAACCATCGGTCTGATCGCCAGCGACAAGGCAAAAGAAGTCATCAGCGTGGAACTGAATTCCGACGCCGTGCGTGATGCGATCGCAAATGCGAAACGCAACGGAATCAAAAATGTCCGTTTCTACAACAACGATGCAGGCGTTTTCATGCGCCAGATGGCAGACGCCGGAGAAAGCGCAGACGTTGTCTTCATGGACCCGCCGAGAAGCGGAAGCGACGAGAAGTTCCTCTCTTCCGTGATCACCCTGCACCCAAAGAAGATCGTCTACGTCTCCTGCGACCCGACAACCCTCGCACGAGACCTCAAATACCTCACCAAACACGGCTACAAAGCCCGCCGCGTCATCCCCGTAGACATGTTCCCGGCGACCGAGCATTGCGAGAATTGTGTGCTGCTTGAGAGAAAATAACAATAAAAGATCCAACGGCTGATAAAACAGAGGGGGCACAAACTATGATCACATTAAACGATTACCTATATTCAGGAGATACGCTTCTGCGGATCCTTCATAATTATTCGGGGGATCTCCGCAGGGATGCGCGGAAGAGCAGGAATGAGATCGATCTGGCGCATTGTAATTTTTTGCTGCAGATCACGGAGCTTCTGGAACATAATGATTTCCTTACTGCGCAGTCTCAGAAGATTCGGGAATTTTATAAGTATATGGCGAGGGAGTATCCGTTTCTGGCGTTTACGTTCAAGGGCAGGATCAAGTCGCTGATCCGTGCGGAGGAGAAATTCAACGGTTATATTGTAGAATATATTTATGATTATCATATGGAACATGGAACTTATCCATCCGTTTCCGAGATCAAAAACCGCCTGACCTGTTTTCGTGACCTGATCGCTTACCGTATTGTGATCTCCATGCCGAGATGCCATCTCAAGAGCGAGCAGGACAGAGAAAAAGTAGAAGAGAAGTATCTCTATGAGATTGCAAATGTACTTCCGGCCTTTCTGGAAGAACGTGGATTTACGGTAGAGTCAGCGAGAGGGATCATGGAGAGTCCGTCAGAGTTTCTGAATGATGAGGTCCGTCCATATTACCGCGACTATGTTGCAGGAAAAACGCCGCAGGATTATCGATCACTACATATCACATTGTATGATAACAGTTCCAGATGTTTTATGGAGGTCCAGCTCCGGACAAAGTCCATGGACGATGTGGCTGAGATCGGACCAGCAAACCATCTTGGCTATGAGAAAGGACAGGACGAGGCGAGAGCAAGGAGAGATGCGATCCCGGAGGGAGAGTGCATTTATTTTGATGAGGCGTATGAAAGAGGGATGCGTCTTCAGAAACTGGAACTTTCGAAGCTTGATGTCAATATGTTTGCAGCAGTGAACAACAGCCTGATCAATGACGGATGCGGCCTGTACAGGGGAAGACTGATCCTTCCGTATGAGCATTTGTCACGGTTCCAGAACGATCTGATCGATTAGAAAAAACAGCAGACGTGCTGTTGACAGCTCCCTAATTACAACACAATAAGAAAAGCCCGTTTCCGGCAGGATCAAATATGATCGCCGGAGCGGGCTTTATTTTATTACATATCAGGATTCTTTGTTTTCGTCAGATTCATCGGTATCCTCAACAGCTGGTTCCGGAAGATAAACGTGAACCCGTTCGATACGGTTCTTGTCAAGCTTGTCGACAACCAGTCTGACATTGTCAGCGGTGACAACTTCATCGCCATCCTCCGGGAGCCGGTCGAGATGTTCGATGATCAGACCGCCGAGAGAATCATAATCCTCGGAAGTAAATTCCGTGTGAAGATGATCGTTGACATCGTCAAGGCTCATGGAGCCCTCAACAATATATTCCTGATCGGAAATTTTCTTGATGAGTTCGTCTTCGTTCTCGTCGTATTCGTCGTGGATCTCACCGACGATCTCCTCAAGGATATCCTCGAGGGTGATAAGACCGGTCATCTCGCCGTATTCGTCAAGAACGATAGCGATATTAAAAGTAGATTCCCTCATTTCCACGAGAAGATCAGAGATATCCTTGTATTCATAGGTAAAATGTGGCTTACGGAGAAAGTTCCTGATATCAAAAGGATCATCCTGATTATAAAGAAGAAGGTCCTTCATATTGATGATACCAACGATATTGTCCTGTGTGTCCTCATAGACTGGAAGACGGGTAAATCTGTCTGTACGGAAAATATCGATCAGTTCTTCGTAAGTATTGTTTACGTTGGCAAAAGTTACATTGACACGGGGAACCATGATGTCCTTGGCATCTGCATCTCCGAGATCGAAAACGTTGTAGATCATTTTTTTTTCGTCGGATTCAATGACACCATCCTCGTGGCTGACATCCACGATGGTACGGAGCTCTTCCTCGGTCATGGCTTTGTTGACAGCATCCGGATCTACATGCAGGATGTACAGGAAAAATCTGGATATCAGATTGATCACAAAGATCACGGGTGTCATGAGAGTCATCAGAAAATGAATGACAGTGATATAACGCAGGGTAAGCTTTTCGGAATTAAGTGTTGCATAGTTTTTTGGTGTGATCTCTCCGAATACCAGGATCGCAACTGTCAGTGCCAGCGTTGCAATGCTGACCATGTAGCCTCCCAGGTGATATGCAAGTGTAGTTGCAAGCGATGATGCATATACGTTTACGATGTTGTTACCAATCAGGATCGCGCTGAGCATCTTGGGGGTCTTGTTCTCCAGAATGTCCAGGGCAAGAGCTGCTCGTTTGTTGCCGTCATCTGACAGGGTACGAAGCCGGATCCTGTTTACAGACATCAATGCTGTCTCAATAGAAGAGAAGAAAGCAGAGAGCGCCAGCAAAACAGCAAGTACGATAAATTGGTAAGTGTCACGTATGTCCACTTTAAATGTTCACTCCTTTGGTGTTTTGATAGAATAAATACCTTAATGGTAAAAATATGCATATATTATATACTGTTTTCATAGCTTTGGCAAGTTTTTATAAAAGAGCAAGAACGCAAAAAACTGCCCAGCCTGTCAGAGGTGGGCAGTTATAAGGCATAGATTATGCAAGTTCTTTGCCGGTCAGCATCTTGTATGCCTGGAGATATTTGGCGATAGTCTTGTCAACGATCTCCTGCGGAAGTGTCCAGTCATTTCCCGGATGGGAGGTCAGCCAGTCACGTGCGAACTGTTTGTCGAAGGATGGCTGTCCATGTCCTGGTTCATAGCCTTCTAATGGCCAGAAACGGGAGCTGTCAGGAGTGAGCATCTCATCACCGATCACCATGTTTCCGTCCTCGTCGAGACCGAATTCGAATTTGGTATCTGCGATGATGATTCCCTTGCTCAGTGCATATTCTGCACATTTTTTATATAATGCGATGGTATTGTCACGAAGTTTTTCTGCAAGCTCGCGTCCTCTGCCCGGGAAGTATTTCTCCAGGTGGTCAATGCTCTGCTCGAAGGAGATGTTCTCGTCGTGGTCACCGATCTCAGCCTTGGTGGATGGTGTGTAGATCGGTTCAGGCAGCTTGTCGGATTCCTTTAAACCTTCCGGAAGTTTGATACCACAGACAGTGCCGTTTTCTTTGTAGCTTGCCCAGCCGCTTCCGGTGATATAGCCACGGACGATACACTCGATCGGGAGCATGTTGAGCTTACGGCACATCATGGATTTGCCTTCGTATTTCTCCTGCTGGAAAAATTCCGGCATATCCTTTACATCGACAGAAATCATATGGTTGGGCAGAATATCCTCTGTCAGATCGAACCAGAATTTGGACATCTGTGTCAGTACAGTGCCTTTTTTGGTGACTTCATTGTTCAGGATCACATCGAAACAACTGATACGGTCGGTGGCAACCATGATCAGGCTGTCGCCATTGTCATAAATCTCACGTACTTTACCTTCTTTGATTGGTTTTAATTCCTGCATCTTCTCATACCTCGTCATTTGGTTTTTTGATTGGAAATTTTACAGTAGTAAAGTATCACTTTTTATGCCGGACTGTCAAGAGAGATTTTGACAAGCATGTGATTAAATGCAAAAAATATATATTAATGTGAAAATTTGCACAGAACTATGGTTGTTTTAGGACAATTCTGTTATAATATAACTAAACGAATTGCGCAGCTTGCTGCGGAACAATCCGTATATAGAAGACAAAAGGCAGGTGAGCAGAATGGCAGGCAGAAAGAAGGATCCGCTGCACAAGAGCTTTAGTTATGCTTTTGAAGGGATTTTTACTTGCATCAGAAATGAAAGAAATATGAAGATACATATTGCAGTCGCGGCTCTTGTCGTGATCGCCGGATGGATCCTGGGACTTTCGATCACAGAATGGTGCATCTGTCTTGGGCTGTTCGGGCTTGTGATGGCACTGGAACTGGTCAACACAGCAGTTGAGGCTGTGGTAGATCTCGTGACCACCGAGCGTCATCCGCTTGCAAAGATCGCCAAGGATACGGCAGCAGGAGCAGTCCTGATCGCAGCGATCATGGCAGCGATCGTCGGACTTCTGATCTTTGTACCGAAAGGGCTTTTGTTTCTGAAGCAGCTTTAAAAATGATAAGATTTTATGAAAGGAGATATATATTATGGAATTAGGAGACGGACTTAAAAAACTTTTACTCGCAGGCGTAGGTACTGTTGCAGTGACAGCAGAGAAATCCAAGGAGATCCTGGACGAGCTGGTTAAGAAAGGTGAACTTACCGTAGAGCAGGGCAAGGTTCTGAATCAGGAACTGAAACACAACATCAAAGAAACAATCAAGACCAAGACAACACCTGCACCGAAAGCACCGAAGGAAGACATCAAGGATACCCTTGCCAAACTTTCACCGGAGCAGCTTGCAGAACTCAAAGAGCAGATCCTCAAGATGGAAGCACCAAAGGCAGAGGAAGCACCAAAAACCGAAGAAGCTCCAAAGGAAGAAGCTCCTGCAGCAGCTGAAGAGCCGGCACAGGAAACAACGGAAGAATAAACAACAGAAACGGAGCAGCAAATGAGCAGACCAGACAATGAAGCAGAGCAGAAAGACGGCTACGGAGAGCGCCTCAAAGAAATCACCGCTGTTCTGAAGAAACATTCTATCACGCGAGGTGTCTCTCCGGAGAAACTTCGTCTTATACTGGAAGATCTGGGCCCAACTTATATCAAGTTGGGTCAGCTTATGTCACTTCGTTCAGACATCCTTCCCAAGCGTTACTGCGATGAGCTGATGAAACTGTGTTCCGATGTACCGCCGATGCCTTTTTCGGAGGTGATCGAGGTTTTGGAAGAGTCGATGGGATGTCCCTGGCAGGCAGAGTTCAAAGAGATCCAGGAGCGACCACTCGGTTCCGCCTCCATTGCACAGGTTCACCGGGCAACGCTCAAAACAGGCGAGGAAGTTGTCGTCAAAGTACAGCGCAAGGGAATCTACGAGACGATGGCAAGGGACATTGGCCTGATGCACAAGGCAGTGCGGCTGATGCCGCCGGTCAGCATCAAGGGTGCCGTTGACCTGAACATGGTCTTAAGCGAACTGTGGACAGTGACACAGGAGGAGATGAACTTCCTGACAGAAGCCGCCAACATTTCCGAGTTTGCCAAAAAGAACAAGGGCGTTGCCTTTGTAAAAACGCCGATCCTGTATCGGGAATATACAACGACGCATGTACTGGTCATGGAATATATTGACGGGATCGCGATCAACGATAAAGAAAAACTTCTGCAGAACGGCTATGACCTGAATGAAATCGGAAGCAAATTTGTGGACAACTTCATCAAGCAGGTGATCGAGGATGGCTTTTTCCATGCGGATCCTCATCCTGGCAATGTGCGGATCCGGGGCGGCAAGATCGTCTGGATCGATATGGGAATGATGGGAAGGCTCACGGAGAGAGACAGAGAACTGATCAGCCAGGCTGTGGAAGGCGTGGCACTGAATGATATCGGAAAGATCCAGGATGCAGTTCTGGCACTTGGAGAATTCAAGGGCAAACCCGACCACAGCAAGCTCTATCAGGATATCCAGGATCTGATGGAGAAATATGGAACTGCAGATATCGGAAATATCGATCTTGCAGAGGTCATGGTAGATCTCATGGAGGTCATGAAGGAAAACAAGATCATGATGCCTCACGGACTTACCATGCTGGCGCGGGGTCTGACTCATGTAGAAGGAGTCCTTGCAGACATCAGTCCGGAGATCAATATGGTCCAGATTGCGGCAGCCCGCATCAAAGAAGAATTTTTTGGCGAGGGAAACTGGAAGAGGGAGCTCAGGGCAAATACCAAAAACATCTATCGGTCCTTCAAGAAATCCATCGAAGTTCCGTCGCTTGCGGCAGATTTTCTGCAGGGCTGTATGAAGGGACAGACGAAGATCAATCTGGATCTCCATGTGGCAGATGATCTTTCCAGACTGCTCCGAAGGCTGGTGCGAAATATCGTTATGGGACTGTGGGTGATGGCACTTCTGATCAGTTCCAGTATTATCTGTACGACAGATATGAAGCCAAAGCTGTGGGGGATCCCGGCGTTGGGAGCACTGGGGTATATCAGTGCGTTTATCATTGTGATGTATGTGTTTTTGAAACACTTTTTTTCAAAAAAATAATACCAGGAGGAATTTTTTTAAATGAGTACAAAAGCAGAACAGGCGATCGCATTTCACGATCAGGGATATAACTGTGCACAGGCAGTTGCATGTTCATTCTGTGAGGAGTTTGGAGTGGACAGAGAAGAGATGTTCAAGATCGCAGAAGGATTTGGTTTCGGAATGGGGATCATGGATATGTGCGGTGCGCTGTCAGGAATGATGATGGTGATCGGACTGCAGAACAGTGTGGGAGATCCGGAGAAAGGCAAGATGACCAAGGGCGATACCTACAAGAAAGCCAAAGCCTACATCAACAAATTTGCAGAGCAGAACGGCTCCTATCTCTGCCGTGACCTCAAAGGCGTAGAGACCGGCAAAATTCTCCGTGCCTGCCCGGACTGCATCCGCGATGCAGTTGCCCTGACAGAAGAATATCTGGCATCACAGAAAGAGAAATAATAATATCAATAACAAACAAAAATCCTGCCACAGCAGAGAGGAATACCTTTCTGATCCGGCAGGATTTTTTGATATTGCATATTGAGGAAACATCGGCGGTGCATTCATTGATCTTTACGAAAGATCCAGGATCATTCAGCAACTTTGACAAACTGGCTGTTATAAAGATTCTGGTAAAATCCGCCTTTCGCCATCAGTTCTTCGTGAGAGCCCTGTTCGATGATGCTTCCGTCTTTCATGACGAGGATCTCGTCTGCATTTCGGATCGTGGACAGACGGTGTGCAACGATGAAGCTGGTACGACCCTCCATCAGACGATCAAACGCTTCCTGAACCATGAGTTCGGTTCGTGTATCGATGCTTGATGTTGCTTCATCCAGGATCAGCATAGGCGGCAGGCAGAGCATGACACGGGTGATGCACAGAAGCTGCTTCTCACCCTGGCTTAAGCTGTCTTCCTTGAGCATGGTATCAAGTTTGTCCGGGAGACGGCGGATGAATTCCCAGCTGTGGGAACGCTTTGCTGCCTCGATGATCTCTTCGTCAGTGGCATCTGGTTTGCCGATGTTGATATTGTCACGGACAGTACCGTTTTTGATCCAGGTTTCCTGAAGGACCATACCGAAGCTGCTTCGTAAGGAATGGCGGGAGATCTCGTTGATCGGATGTCCGTCGATGGAAATGGTTCCTCCGGTCACATCATAAAATCTCATCAGCAGGTTGATAAAAGTAGTTTTACCGCATCCGGTCGGTCCGACGATCGCGATACGTTTACCAGGCTCTGCATGGAGATTGAAGTCTTCGATAAGCTTCTTGTCCGGAACATAGCGGAAGCTGACATTGTCGATATCGACTTCACCTTTAACATCGGAAATCGTTTCCTCAGGATCTTTGCTTTCCGGTTCTTCTTCCAGAAGTGCGAAGATTCTGGTGGCGCAGGCAAGTGCGTTCTGAAGTTCTGTGATAACGGAACTGATATCATTGAATGGTTTCATGTACTGGTTCGCATAGGAGAGCAGTACAGAAAGTCCGCCGACAGTCAGAGCACCGCCAGGAATCATAAAGGCACCGACCAGAGCTACACCTGCGTAGATGACGTTGTTTACGAAACGGGTAGACGGGTTGGTCAGACTGCTGTAGAAGACAGCTTTCTGGCTGCATTCCTTTAATTCCTGGTTGATCTCGGCAAAGCGGGCAGAGGATTTGTCCTCGTAACCAAATGCCTGAACGATCTTCTGGTTTCCAATCATTTCCTCGATGAGAGCAGTCTGACGGCCGCGGGCATCACTCTGTTTCCGGAACATATGGAAAGAACGTGAGGAAATGAATTTTGCCACAAAGAAGCTGAGTGGTGTCAGGACAATGACCATCAGTGTGATCCAGAAGTTCTTGGAGAACATGAAGATCAGAGTACCGATGATCGTCACGATACCGGAAAAAAGCTGTGTAAATCCAAGCAGAAGACCGTCGGAAAGGATATCCGTATCCGCAATGACACGGCTGATGATATCTCCGGTACTGTGTCCGTCCAGATAGGAAAGCGGAAGCTTCTGGATGTGACGGATCGCTTTGGCACGGATGTCCTGCACGGTACGGAAAGTCATACGGTTGTTGATGATGTTCATGATCCAGGTAGCAAGACTGGATACAACGACCATGACAAGGATCCTGGAAAGGTAATACCACATCCTCTGGAAGTTTACCTGATGTTCTGCAACGACCTGGTCGATCGCGTCACCAAACAGTACCGGCACGTAGAGCTGAAGGACTACGGAGACTGCAGCAAGGATGATACTGAGAATCAGGAGCAGACGGTATCTTCCGATGAAACGGAGTACCTTCCACAAAGTTTCTGTGCTGTTTGCATTTGACGGCTGTTTGTTTTTTGTACTCATGATAAGGTCACCTCCGCAGCATTGCCGGAAACGGCAGTTTTTGAAGAATCATATTTTGCCCGTTCTTCAGGGAACTGGGAGAAGTAGATCGCTCGGTAGATCTCGCAGGAGCGGATCAGGTCATCATGAATGCCTTTGCCGACAAGCTCACCATCGTTCAGAACGAGGATCAGGTCTGCCTGACGGATGCTGGCAGCTCGCTGAGATACCAGGAAGGTGGTGACATTGCCGCTCAACTGATGCAGGGATTTACGAAGTGCTGCATCTGTCGCAAAGTCAAGTGCACTGGCACTGTCGTCCAGGATCAGGAATTCTGGTTTCTTGACAACGGCACGCGCGATGGTGAGACGCTGTTTCTGTCCTCCGGAAAGGTTGCGACCATTTTGTTCCAGTTTGAAATCAAGCTGACCATCCTTGCCTTCGACGATCTCACGCGCCTGGGCTGTTGTGAGTGCATCCCAGATCTCTGCATCTGTGGCATCGTCGCGTCCCCATTTCATGTTTTCGCGGATCGTTCCTTTAAAGAGGGCTGCACGCTGTGGTACAACACCGATCTTTTCACGGAGATCCTGCTGGCTGTAACTGCGGATATCCTGTCCATCAATACGGACAGTACCCTGTGTCGCATCATAAAAACGTGCGATCAGATTGACAAGTGTGGATTTACCGCTTCCGGTACCGCCGATGATACCAACTGTCTGGCCTTTTTTGACAGAGAAGCTGATATCGGAAAGGCTTGGTTCGCTGGAACCTGCATAGGCAAAAGTAACGTTCTCGAATTCGAGGGCATTTTTGCCGGAAGTCTGAGCAGCGGAAGCTGCCGGGTACTCCATGGAAGTTTTTACTTTGAGGATATCTGCCACACGGCCTGCACAGGCTGCGGATTTGTTGAGGGTGATGATCAGGGAAGCCAGTTTGATAAGCTCGACGATCATCTGTGCCATATAGTTGTAGAGCGCTACGACCTCACCCTGCTGCATGTTTCCAAGGTTTACCTGGAGACCGGCGTTGCTGATCAGGATGACAGTCGCGATGTTGATGAGTACGTAAGTCACCGGATTGAGAAGGGCAGAAAGTCTGCCGACGAATTCATTTAATTTAGTGAGCTGTTCGTTGCTCTCGTCAAATTCCTGTACGGATTCTTTTTCGCGGCAGAATGCACGGATGACGCGTACACCGGTGAGGTTTTCTCTGGTCAGTCTTGTGACGGTATCCAGACGGCTCTGTACCTTGCGGAAAAGCGGGATACTGAGATACATGATCACAAAAACAACCAGAAACAGGAATGGGATCGCAACGGCGAAGACCAGGGCACAGCGGAAGTTGATGGTGAATGCCATGACCATGGAGCCGAGTACGATAAACGGGCTTCGAAGAAGAAGACGAAGTCCCATATTTACACCATTCTGTACCTGGTTGATATCGTCGGTAAGACGGGTAATCAGAGTGTCTGTTCCGAGGGTGTCGAGTTCCGTGTAAGAAAGTTTCTGTACATGGTCATAGACAGCCTGACGGAGTTCTGTGGCAAATCCAACGCTGGCCTTTGCAGCAAAAAACTGGGCTGTGATGCTGACTGTAAGTCCGGCAGCAGCCATCAGGACAAGGATAAAAAACCGTTCGATAATGTAATGACGGTCATTTCCTGCGATACCCACATCGATGATCTGGGCGATGACTACCGGAACAAGCAGGTCAAACACAACTTCCAGAAATTTGAAGAAAGGTGCAAAGATGCTTTCTTTCTTGTAGTTTTTCAGGTAGATTGCGAGAGATCGCATTTTGTGTTTCCTCCATTTTTCTTGATGATTGACAATCCCTATTATAGTCCTGTATCATAAGGCTTGCAACGATTAAAAACAATATTTACTTATTATAGAAGAAAAGGGGTAGAAATATGCGGCGTGAGGTAACTCTGGAAGAGATTTCAGATGGAAGATTATATGATGCAAATGATATGGTAAAGGCAGACTGTCAGGATTGTAAGGGATGCTGCGACTGCTGCAAGGGAATGGGAGATTCTGTGATCCTGGATCCGTATGATGTCTGTCGTCTGTCAAGAGGACTTGGAAAACAGCCACAGGAACTGATCGGGATAGTTCTGGAACTTGGCGTATCTGACGGAAATATCCTTCCACATCTGATGATGAAGGGAAAAGAAGAGAGCTGTGTGTTCTTAAATGAAGAGGGCAGATGTTCTGTGCATGCGATCCGTCCGGGATTCTGCCGCCTGTTTCCACTTGGAAGATATTATACAGAAGATGGCTTTAAGTATATCATCCAGATCCATGAATGTGCGAAGAAAAACCGCTCCAAGATCAAAGTAAAGAAATGGATCGACACACCGGATCTTAAGCAGTACGAGAAATTTGTCTGGGACTGGCATCAGTTCCTTTTGGATGTGCAGGAAGTTTTTTATCAGACAGAGGACACGGAACTGATCAGAAACCTGAATATGTATGTGATCAGCCGTTTCTATACGAAACCGTATGAAGAATCACAGGACTTCTATGCACAGTTCTACGAACGTCTGAAAGAAGCAAAAAACCTTCTGAGCCTTGGAGTATGACTCCGGACTCAGAAGGTCTGAAAGCTTTATTTAGCGAGAAGTTCATCGAGAAGCTGGTGGATGGTTTTGTTCAGTACCGGATGACGGTAGTATGGTGCGATCTCATCCATCGGTTTCAGCACAAAATCACGGTTTTGCATGTCGATATGCGGAATGTGAAGATCCGGAGTGTCGATGATCTCATTGTCATAAAAGAGAATGTCAAGATCCAGGGTACGTGGCCCCCAGTGGATCAGGCGTTCGCGGTTGGCTTCTGCCTCCAGTTCATGAAGTCTGTCGAGCAGTTCTTCCGGAGTCAGGAGTGTACGGAGTCTCAGGACTCCATTCAGAAATTCATCCTGTTCTACACCACCGTAAGGTTCTGTGACCAGATATTTGGACACAGCTTCCACTTCGCAGCCTGGTGTATCTTTGAGTCCCTGGATCCCGTTATCCAGGTATTTCTTTTTGTCCCCGAGGTTGGAGCCGAAAGCTACATAGGCAGTGTGCCAGCTTCTGGTGATCTCAACGGCAACGGTATCGAGCGGAAGCCCTACAGGAGCCCATGGTTTCTCGATGCGGAGTGTGATCTTTTTTAATAAGGGCAGTTCCGAAAGGAGCATCTGGCAGAGATTTTCGGCGAGAGCTTCGAGAAGTTTGTAGGTGTGCTCTTTGGCGAACTTCGTGATCATGTGGCTGACTTCTCCGTAATGGATGGAGGCTGTCAGCTCATCGGTCAGGCCGGCCTTTCGGGTATCTGTGTAAAGAGTCGCAGATACGACAAATTTCTGTCCGAGTACATTTTCCTCCGGAAATACTCCGTGGTTTGCAAAAATCTCAAGGTTTCTGATCTCGATCTTATCCATTATTTTATGTTCCTTCCAAGAATTGCTTCAGTCATCAGTACGGCACGTTTGTTTTCTTTGACATCGTGGACGCGGATGAAAGCACAGCCCTTCATAACGCCGATGACGGAAGTGGCAATGGTACCTTCTACACGCTGGTCAACCGGGAGATCCAGAGCAAGACCGATCATGGATTTGCGGGAAGTTCCGAGCAGTACCGGGAATCCAAGGTGCTGGAAAAGTTCCAGATGGTTCATGGTCTCCAGGTTCATCTCGTAAGTTTTGCCGAAGCCTACACCCGGGTCGAGGATGATGCGCTCATCTTTGATGCCGGCTTTTCTTGCGATGTTGACACATTCCTGTGTCTCTGCAAGCATATCAATAAGGAAGTTATTGTATTCTGTGTTTGCCTTATTGTGCATCAGGCAGCAGGCAGCGTCGTGCTTTGCGATGACACCGGCCATTTCCGGGTCGTATTTGAGTCCCCAGACATCGTTTACAAGGTCTGCGCCTGCCTGAACAGCGACATCAGCAACGCTTCCTTTGTAAGTGTCAACGGAGATCGGCACGTCGAAATGCTTGCGGAGTGCCTCGATGACTGGAACGACACGGGCAGCTTCTTCCTCTGCACTGACCGGTGTATGGCCCGGACGGGTAGACTCGCCGCCGACATCCAGAATATCCGCACCGTCAGCGATCATGGCTTCTGCGTGCTTGAGGGCGTGATCCATGGTGTTCCATTTGCCGCCGTCTGAGAAGGAATCCGGTGTTACGTTGAGGATTCCCATGATATATGTTCTGTTAGTTACATCGAATTCACGATTTCCTATTTTCATGACAGGTTCTCCTTTAGTATTGAATTGTCATATTTTTTTTCTGCGGGGACCAGTAGCATTCTGGTTCTGCCACACAGAGAAAACAATTCCTGGATTTTTTGTCAGCTTCGTAGATGAGCTGGCTGAGCACTGGAACCTCATCACTGGAAGAACGGTGCTCGCGGATCGCAGAGAGGATCGCTTCTTTTTCTTCGGAAGAGAAGTCAAGGTCAGAAAGGATCGTTTCTGCAATGCGGGCACCTGCCTCGTCGTGAGGTGTCCCGACAGTATACTGTTCTGCACGGCCGATATCATGGAGAAGGGCAGTGCAGTAAATAAGTTCACGGGGACAGGAAATTCCACGTTCCAGTGAAAATATGTAAGCAAGACGTGCTACATCAAGGAAATGCTCCGGGGTATGCCGGCAGAATATACGGTCTGCTTCAAGTTGGGTCAGTTTCTTAAGATTCTGCTGATAGAGGGGGTGTTCCCAGATTTCCTGGACTCTTTTCATCGCTGGCTCCATCAGTCTTTTACCATGGCGAGGAACTGTTTCTGGAGTTCGATATTATTCTTGAATTCGCCTCTGGTGATAACGGTCATGGTCTTGCTGCCTGGTTTCTTGATTCCGCGCATTGTCATGCAGGTGTGTTCTGCTTCAAGCATGACCATAACTCCCTTTGGTTCAAGAACACGATCCAGGGCATCTGCGATCTGAACAGTCAGTCGTTCCTGGATCTGCGGTCTTCTTGCATAAACGTCTACAGTACGGGCGAGCTTGCTGAGACCGGTTACTTTGCCATTCGGGATATAGGCAATGTGTGCCTTGCCGTAAAATGGCATCAGATGATGTTCGCACATGGAATAAAAAGTGATGTCCTTTTCGAGAACCATCTCGTTGTTCTCTACCTGGAACTGTTTCAGAAGATGCTGGTCAGCTTCTTCGTCCAGACCACCGTAGATTTCGGTGCACATACGTGCGATACGGTCTGGTGTATCTTTAAGTCCTTCACGGTCAGGATTTTCACCGATCCCTTCGAGAAGAAGACGGATCGCCTGTTCTACTTTTGCTTTGTCTACCATAAAAAATGACAACCTCCTTGAAATATAAATAAAAATTTACGATACCATGGAGATTGTCTTTTTTTTGTCGAGGTAATACTGTGATTTATAAAAGCAAAAAGATATCTCCAATTGTGATAGAACGTATGTCGAAAAACGTATCCCTACACAATATGAGATATCCTCTTATATTGTCGCAACGGGTGCGGACTCTATACCGTAAGACGTACTTTTCGTTTCAGCGACAACTCCCCATTCGCTGAACACTTGACGCATAAAGTCCTATTTTGCATATCATTCATTTCGAGTTTAGTATAGCATATATGCATGAGATATAAAAGATAAAATTTATCGAAAAAAGGCATCATTTTACAGCAAACTGATAAAAAAAAGACAATATTCGATGGAAAAAGATAAACCTTGACGGCAAGGGCTGGCTGTGGTAGCATAGAGTTACTTTATAGAAAAAAGAGATTCGCAGATTACGGACCGATCAGGGATAACGACTGTGTGCATTTTTTTGTGCGCGGTTGTTGTCCCTTTTTTTGTATGTTTTTAATGCAGGAGGGAACGCATATGTATTTGATGATCGATAATTATGATTCATTTGTATATAATCTCAAGGCTTACTTTGAGGAACTGGGACGAAAGATCCTGGTGCGGCGCAGTGACCAGATCACGATGGAGGAGATTGAGGAAATGAACCCGGAGGGGATCATCCTTTCCCCGGGACCGAAGCGTCCGTGGGATGCGGCTGTGTGTGTGGAGGCAGTCAGGAGATTTCAGGGAAGGATTCCGATCCTCGGAGTCTGCCTTGGACATCAGGTGCTTGGATTCTGCAGCGGTGCGTCTGTCCACAAGGGGGAGCGTCCGATGCATGGTAAGGTTACACCGCTCCACAACCAGGGAACGGGAGTTTTTGGCGGGCTTCCTGAGAAGTTTCGTGTGACGAGATATCATTCTCTGATCGTAGATAAGGAAAGTGTTCCATCAGAATGGCAGGTGGACGCTGTGGCAGAGGATGGAACTGTTATGGGAATCTCTCATAAGACACTGCCTTTGTACGGCGTGCAGTTCCACCCGGAGGCAGTTCTTACGGAGTATGGACATGAGATCCTTGAGAATTTCTGCCAGATCGCGGAGAGCGTGTGAGGATAGTATTATTATAAGAAATAACGGGATCGTGGTGATCGAATAGAAGGAGAAAAAATATGTACCATAAACAACGACAGATCAAAAAATTAACTACATATATACCGGCGGCAGAAACTTTCCGCGCGCTGGCATCGGAGCAGGATTGTGTATTCCTGGATTCTTCTCTGGTCAATGACCTTGGAAGATTTTCCATTATTGGAGCCTGCCCGTACCTCAAACTGGTGAAGGACGGGGAGAAATTTTTTATCAATGAAAAAGAAGAGACAGGGATCACCTTTGAAGATTATCTGCGAAACTACCTGAGAGATCATGTCGATCAGAATGAGAGTGAGCTTCCGCTGGTCTCCGGCGCAGTGGGATATTTTTCTTATGATTATGGGCGCAAACTGCAGGGCGTTCCGTCCGGGGAAAAAGCTCTCGTGAAGATCCCGGATGCCGTGCTGACCTTTTATGATGTTTATCTCATTGAGGACTGTCATCAGAAAGAAACATATCTGGTCGCAAATGGGATTACAGCGGATGCTTCTGAGAAGATCCGGGAAATGGAGCAGAAAATCCGGCAGCGGACAGAGAGAAAAGAAGAACAGAGAGTTCCTCACAATATCATCGTAACACCGAACTTCGAAAAAGAAGAATACAAAAAAGCCGTGGACGACATGATCCACTATATTATAGAAGGAGATATCTACATTACAAACATGACGCAGCAGCTTACCATCGAGAGTGATAAGGCTCCGCTGGATGTTTTTTATGACCTTCGCAAAAATAATCCGTCACCGTTCGGCGGATACATGGATTATGGCGATTTCCAGATCGTCTGCGCTTCCCCGGAACGTTTTCTCAAGATGAAAAAAGGTCACGTCAACACAAGACCGATCAAAGGTACACGAAAAAGAGGCGCGACTCTGGAAGAAGACCTTCTGATGCGTACCGAACTGGAAAACTCTGAGAAGGACAAGAGTGAACTCCTGATGATCGTCGATCTGGAACGAAATGACCTGAATCGGGTGTGTAAACCGGGCAGCGTGAAGGTGACAGAACTTTTTACAGTAGAAGAATACGCGACTGTTTTTCACCTCGTCTCTGACATCGAGGGAGCTCTGGAAGAGGGCAAAAACTTTGTAGACCTTCTGGAAGCAGCATTTCCAGGCGGGTCGATCACAGGGGCTCCGAAATATCGTGCGATGGAGATCATAGATGAACTTGAACATGGGAAGAGAAATCTGTATACTGGATCTATAGGATATCTGACCCTGGATGGAGACTGTGATTTCAATATCGTGATCCGCACTGCCCTTCACAAAGACGGGAAATATTTCCTCGGCGCAGGCGGCGGCATCACAGCGGAATCTGATCTGGAGTTTGAGTATGAGGAGACGCTCCAGAAAGCGAAGGCGATTCTGGAAGCGTTAAGATAAAAAAGTATGGGGGAACGGTATGGACATTAAATTAGATGAGGGGTTCCAGTTCGGACTGGGTGCATTTGAGACGATTGCAGTAGAAGAGGGAAGACCGATCCTGCTTGACCGTCATCTGAGGAGACTTGAGAGGGCGGCAGCGTTTTTTGGATTTGGCCCGGCTTCTGTGCGGGGTGTCACAGAAGAAGCGGTTCACAAATTTATCGCAGATCAGAGTGAAGAGGAAACACGGCACGGAGCGGTAAAGGTCGTTCTTTCCGGCGAAAACGTGCTCTTTCAGATGCGAGGCAATCCATATACAGAAGAAAAATATCTCCGGGGATTCGTAGCTGATATCAGTAAGGTGAAACGAAATGAAACCTCTCAGCTTGTGTACCACAAGACCCTGAACTATGGCGACTGCATCCTCGAAAAAAGAGCCGCCACAGCAGCCGGGATCCAGGAGAGAGTTTTTCTGAACACCAAAGGGCAGATCTGCGAGGGCGCGGTCAGCAATATTTTCTTTGTCCGCAAAAACAAAATCTACACTCCGCAGCTGAACTGTGGGCTTCTCCCGGGAATCCTGCGGGAGTACGTTCGTGAGAAGTTTGAAGTAAACGAAACAGTGATCTACCCGGAAGAACTGATGTATTATGACGAATGTTTTGTGACAAATTCCCTTATGGGAGTCATGCCTGTCTGCCAGCTTGGAAGCATCTGTTTCCCACACAGAACCCGGACCGACGAAGTCCGAACTCTATACGAAAGTCAGAAAATGTCCCTGTAAGGAGGGGCATTTTTTTGTGTACAAAAGTTCACACAAAAAAATAGATAAAACAACTTGACATTAAAAAATCATATTTGTATAATATCAAAAGTTAGGATGCGAACTAATTTAAGGAATCGGTGAAAGGGGGAACTCGCTGTTTCGATGAAAGAAACGGAAGAAAAACTGACAAATATGCACGTGGGAAGGCTGATCCATATGATGTCGCATCAGATGAAGCGGGATTCCAACAGTGTGGCATCGGCGATCGAGAACGATGAGCTGACGATCATGCAGAAACATGTGCTGAAATTTGTTCTTCTGGAGTCTCTCCACAGAGACCTTTATCAGAAGGATATTGAAGAAGAATTTCAGATCAGGAAATCCACAGTCACAGGGATCCTCAAACTCATGGAGAAACATGGGTATATTTACAGAGAAAGTGTAAAGAAGGATGCCAGGCTGAAACGGATCGTTCCGACTGCGAAAGCAGAAGAGATGCGGCCGAAGATCCTGGAACATATCCAGAAAACAGAGGCAAGGCTGATCGAAGGGATAGCCCCGGAGGATGTTCTGATCTGCAAAAAAGCATTGGGACAGATGCTGTGTAATCTGTCAGAAATGAATAAGGAGGAAAATCAAAAAGATGAATAAGACACTTTTTAAATCCATCAGAGAATACAAGAAGCAGTCCATGCTGGCTCCGATCCTTGTCATCCTCGAAGTACTGATGGAAGTGCTCATTCCTCTGGAGATGGCAAAGATCATCGACGTTGGTATCGCCAACGGTGATCTGGGATACATCGTACAGAGGGGGATCATCCTGGTCGCAATGGCGATGCTCGCGCTGTTTTTTGGCGTGCAGGCCGGAAATATGGCAGCAGTTGCAGCGGCAGGATATGCGAAAAATCTTCGTCACGATATTTTTTATAAGGTACAGGATTTTTCATTCAAAAACATTGACCATTTTTCCACATCCGGTCTGGTCACACGAATGACGACCGATATCACAAACGTACAGATGGCATACATGATGAGTATCCGTCTTCTGGCGAGAGCTCCGATCATGGTGATCTTATCCTGGGTCATGACACTTTTGATCAATGTCAAGATCGCACTTCTGTTCCTGGTCGTGATCCCGGTTCTCGGCGGCGCACTGATGTACATTGCAAAAAAAGCACATCCGCATTTTATCAAAGTATTTGACGAGTACGATGAGCTGAACAATTCCGTTCAGGAAAACGTCAACGCTGCCCGTGTAGTGAAAGCTTTTGTAAGAGAAGATTATGAGGTAAATAAATTCCATGGGGTATCCAAATACGTTTATACCCTGTTCACAAAGGCTGAAAAGATCGTTGCATGGAATGCGCCGACCATGCAGTTTATGATGTATGCGGTCGTTCTTCTGATCGCTGTGATCGGTGGACGCAGTATTGTGTTTGGAACCATGGAGACAGGTGAGCTGACAAGTGTGATCGTCTATGCACTGCAGATCCTGATGTCTCTGAATATGGTAACTTTTGTATTTGTCATGATCATGATCGCAGAGGCTTCTACAGACCGTATCACAGAGGTTCTTAATGAAGTGCCTGAGATGCAGGACAGATCTGATGCAGTCAGAGAAGTCCCGAGCGGCGATATCGTTTTTGACCATGTAAACTTCAGCTATGCCGGAGAGGGCGGAAATCTTTCGCTGAAAGATGTAAACCTTCATATTAAATCCGGACAGACAGTCGGAATCATCGGTGGAACAGGAAGTGCCAAATCCACACTGGTTCAGATGATCCCGAGACTTTACGATGTCACCGGCGGTGCAGTCAAAGTTGGCGGGATCGATGTAAGAGACTACAACCTGGAAGTGCTCCGTGATCAGGTATCCATGGTGCTCCAGAAAAACGTCCTTTTCTCTGGTTCCATCTACGAAAACATCCGTTGGGGTGATGAGCATGCTTCTGACGAAGAAGTAAGACGTGTATGTAAGCTGGCGCAGGCAGATGGTTTCGTTACAGAATTCCCGAATGGCTACGATACCATGATCGTTCAGGGTGGAAATAACGTTTCCGGTGGCCAGAAACAGCGACTCTGTATCGCACGTGCTCTTCTGAAAAAACCGAAGATCCTGATCCTTGACGATTCTACCAGTGCGGTAGATACCAAGACAGATGCCCTGATCCGTAAAGCTTTCCGCGAGGAGATCCCGGATACGACCAAGATCATCATTGCACAGCGTGTTTCTTCTATAGAAGATGCGGACCAGATCATTGTTCTGGATGGCGGCCAGATTGTCGGAGTGGGAACTTCCGAAGAACTTCTGAAGACAAATGAAATTTACAGAGAAGTATACGAATCTCAGGTGAAGGGAGGCGAAGAGGATGAGTAATAACAGCAAAAATAAAAAACCGCGAATGACAAAGAAAGATCTGCAGACAGCAAAGCGTCTTATGAAATATATGACAGGAAAATACAAATTTCAGTTTATCCTTGTATTTTTCTGTATCCTGATCAGTGCGGTGGCAACAACAGCAGTTTCTCTTTCTCTGAGATATCTTCTGGATGATTTTATCCTTCCTCTGATTGGACAGAAGAGCCCGGATTTCGCCGGACTTTATAAGGCGCTGACGGTTCTTGGATGTGTCTTCCTGGCAGGTGTTGCTGCGACTTTTATCTATACAAGGATGATGGTATATATCGGACAGGGCGTCTTAAAGAGAGTGCGAGACGATATGTTTGAACATATGCAGACTCTGCCGATCCGCTATTTTGACCAGAATACAAACGGTTCGATCATGAGTCTTTATACGAATGATACGGATACCCTGAGACAGATGATCAGCCAGGCGATCCCGCAGGCGCTGATGGCACTGTTTACGATTGTCGTTACCTTTATTTCCATGCTGGTTCTGAGCCCGCTGCTCACGATCCTGGCGGTTTTGATCATTTTCCTGATGCTGTTTGTCACAGGAAAGATCGGTGCAAAGAGTGGAAAATACTTCGTTCGACAGCAGATGTCCCTCGCAGATGTGACAGGTTTTGTCGAAGAGCGTATGAACGGACAGCGTGTTGTCAAAGTTTTTAACCATGAAAAGAAATCCGAAGAGGAATTTGACAAACTGAACGAGGCTCTTTTTGAGAGTGCGGCACAGGCGAACAAATACGGTAACATGATGGGACCGGTCATCGGAAACATCGGAAACCTGCAGTTTGTCCTGACAGCAGTTCTCGGCGGGATCCTTTCCGTTGCAGGAGTTGGGGGGATCACACTTGGTGTCATGGCTTCCTACCTGCAGTTTACCAAGAGCTTTACACAGCCGTTCATGCAGGTGGCACAGCAGTTTAACTCCATCGTCATGGCACTTGCCGGTGCAGAGCGTATCTTTAACCTGATCGATGAGAAGCCGGAGGATGACGAAGGTTATGTAACTCTCGTCAATGCGAAAAAAGATGCCAACGGAAACATCACAGAGTGCAAGGAGAGAACGGGCATGTGGGCATGGAAACATCCGCATTCCGCAGACGGTTCTGTATCTTACACAGAGCTCAAAGGTGATGTAAGGTTCGAAGATGTAACTTTTGGCTACAATGAGGACAAAACCATCCTCCACGACATCAGCCTCTATGCAAAACCGGGTCAGAAACTTGCATTCGTAGGTTCTACCGGAGCAGGAAAAACAACGATCACCAACCTGATCAACCGTTTCTACGATATCCAGGATGGAAAGATCCGTTATGATGGAATCAATATCACAAAGATCAAAAAAGACGACCTGAGACATTCCCTCGGTATCGTTCTTCAGGATACACACCTGTTTACCGGAACGATTCGTGACAACATCCGTTACGGTAAGCTGGATGCGACAGATGAGGAAATCTATGCAGCAGCCAAACTTGCCCATGCAGATCAGTTTATCCAGATGCTTCCGAAGGGATATGATACCATGTTAAGTGGTGACGGCGAGGAATTATCCCAGGGGCAGAGACAGCTTCTCTCCATTGCCAGGGCAGCCGTTGCAGACCCGCCGGTACTCATTCTTGATGAGGCAACTTCAAGCATCGATACCCGTACAGAGAACATTGTTCAGCAGGGTATGGACAACCTGATGAAAGGCCGTACCGTATTTGTTATCGCCCACAGACTTTCTACAATTCGAAACAGCGATGCGATCATTGTTCTGGAACACGGAAAGATCATCGAGAGAGGTGACCATAAGGACCTGATCAAGCAGAAAGGTACTTATTATCAGCTTTACACAGGAAAGCTGGAACTTTCATAAAAAAAATAAAAGATCATCCTACGACAAAGAGAAATGGCAGACGTTCTGTTCACGCAGGGCCAATGCCATTTCTTTTTTTGTTTTTATGAAACAGAAACGAAAACGATTTCATATATTACGCACAAAAAGATATTGAAAATATTATATAAAACGCCAGTTTACAAATATATCGACAAGAAATATAATGAAATTAATGAAAATGATTACATATTAATATAAAAGGGAGAAATGAAAGATCTATGAAACCAAAAGCTATTTTTCTGGATATTGATGGAACACTGACAGAGCCGGGAACCAATGTGCCTCCGGCTTCTGCCCTGGAAGCGATCAGGAGAGCACAGGAAGCAGGAAATTATGTTTTTCTCTGCACAGGACGCAATTATGCAATGCTGTCACCGCTTCTGAAATATGGATTTGACGGAGTTGTGGCAAGCTCCGGCGGATATGTGGTGTGCAGAGATGAAGTGATCTATGACAGCCCGATGACAGACGAAGAACGTGACCGCATGAGTCAGCTCCTGAAAGAAAACGGGATCTTTCGGACGATCGAGTGTGTGGAGGGAGCTTTTACAGATGACGGCTTCAAGAACTTCCTCAGAGAACACGCAAATGAAGGTGGAAACAGTGAAATGCTCCGCTGGCAGGAACAGATCGAGAAGGATCTGAATATCTTACCAATGGAAGCCTATAAGGGGCAGGCGGTATACAAGATGGTCGTTATGAGCCCGTCTATGGAAAGCCTTGAGATCTGCCGGGAAGAACTGAAGGATGATTTTTCCTTCTGTATCCAGGAGCCGAGAGGCGGGTTTGTAAACGGCGAGATCATAAGCCGCAGATTTGACAAAGGAACCGGTGTGCTGAAAGTATGTGAGCATCTGGGAATTTCCCTGGAAGATTCGGTCGGCTTCGGCGACAGTATGAATGACAAGGAAATGCTGGAAGTCGCAGGATTAAGTGTCTGCATGGAAAACGGCAGTGAGGAGATGAAGAAAATTGCTGACGTGATCTGCCCGTCCGTGACAGAAGATGGAATAAAAAAAGCATTTGAAAAATATCATTTAATGTAGTGCTTTTATGCGGTCCTTCAAAGACTGCATACAGGAGGTGAAAACGATTACAGAAATATGCACAAAAATGACCTTTGATGTTTGGCTGAAATGCCAGTTTACAAATGAAACAAAAAGGGTTATATTAAAAATACGAAATGTAAACGATTTCATACAAGAGCGCAAAGCAAAAACAAAGGAAAGAGGGAGAGAAAATGGCAATGGATTATGCAAAGTGTGCAAAAGAAATCTTTGATGCCGTTGGCGGCAGATCCAATCTTGTAAGTGCGGCACATTGTGCAACGAGACTGCGTCTGGTAACGGTAGACAACAGCAAGATCGATATGAAGAAACTTGAGAACATCGATGGTGTGAAAGGTGTTTTCAGTAACAACGGACAGCTTCAGCTCATCATCGGAACCGGCACAGTAAATAAGGTATACGATGAATTCCTCAAGGTCAGCGGAATGACCGCAGCGACCAAAGAAGAAGTGAAGGCAGCAGCGGTAGCGAAACAGCCGGTATTCAAACGAATGATCAAGGCACTGGGAGATGTTTTCGTGCCGATCCTTCCGGCGATCGTAGCATCTGGTCTTATGATGGGACTGGTAGAGGCACTTGGTAAGGCAATGCCTGCATTTGCAGGAAGCGACTGGTACGGGATCCTCGACCTGTTTTCAAACACAGCATTTACCTTCCTGCCGATCCTGATCGCAGTATCTGCGGCAAGAGTATTCGGCGGAAATATTTTCCTAGGTGCAGTCATCGGTATGATCATGATCCACCCGAACCTTATCAACGCATGGTCTGTAGCATCTATGGATGCAGCTGACATCCCGGTATGGCATCTGTTTGGATTTTCCATCAGACAGGTTGGATATCAGGGTCATGTAATTCCTGTTATCATCGCAGTATGGATCATGTGCAAGCTGGAGAACTGGCTGCATAAACATGTTCCGGAGATGATTGACCTTTTTGTAACGCCACTTTGTACCGTACTGATCACAGGTTTCCTTACCATCGGACTGATCGGACCGGTATTCTCCACAGCAGAAACTTATGTACTTGAATTTGCGTCCTGGATCATCACAGTAGGACACGGAATCGGAGCAATGATCATGGGTGCGATCTATCCGCTCACAGTAGTCTGCGGTATCCACCACATGTACAATGTAATTGAAGCAGGTATGCTTGCTTCTGACGGGCTGAATATCTGGATGCCGATCGCATCCGCAGCAAACTTTGCACAGGGAGCTGCCTGCCTCGCAGTCGGCCTCAAAGCAAGAAACTACAAGACAAAATCAATCTCCATCCCGTCTGCATTATCCGCAGCACTTGGAATTACAGAACCGGCGATCTTCGGTGTAAACCTTCGTTTCATGAAACCTCTTGTATGTGGTATGGCAGGTGGTGCCGTTGGAGCCCTGCTTGGATCCATTTTCCACATTGGAGCAACTTCTTACGGAGTTACAGGAATCCCGGGATTCCTTACCACACTGGATTATTCCGCACAGTATGCGATCATGCTGGCAGTTTCCTTCGCAGTAGCATTCGCACTGACCTGGTTCACCTGGAAAGAAGACCCGGAAGATGCCAAAGTGACAGCAGCAAAAACAGATGACGCTCCGACAGCAACAGAAGAGACAGCAGAAGAAGTAACGGTAGACGGTACAGCAAAGAAACTGTATGCACCGATCCAGGGAACCATTGTTCCGAGAAATGAGATCCCGGATGATACGTTTGCAGCAGGCGTTCTCGGTGACGGTGTCGGAATCGACCCGGAAGAAGGCGTTGTCGTGGCTCCGTTTGACGGCGAGATCTCTTCTGTAACAGATACAAAACATGCAATCGGTATCACAGGACCGGCAGATATGGAAGTCCTGATCCATGTAGGTGTTGATACCGTAAACATGAAAGGTGACGGATTTGAGCTTCTGGTAGAAGAAGGACAGAAAGTCAAAGCAGGCCAGAAGCTGATGACTTTTGACATCGCAAAGATCAAAGCAGCCGGATACAGCCCGGTAGCGGCAGTGCTTCTGACAAACAGTGATGATTATCCGGAATTTAAAGTAGTAAAAACAGGAAAGACCCAGAGACTGGAAGAAGTCTTTACCGTATAAAATTAAATAATAAGTAAGAGAAGGCACTGTCAGATTCCTGGATTAGATCCGTATTTGACAGTGCCTTTTTTTTATGAAACGTGGTAACAAAAGCAAAATTGTGTTATACTACAGCAAAGGGGAAAAAGCATGAATATAAGTGAAATAGCAAAATTAGCAGGTGTGTCCAGTGCGGCAGTTTCCCGTTACTTTAACAACGGATATATTTCAGAAGAGAAGAAAGAGGCGATCCGCAAAGTTGTAGAGCAGACAGGCTATCGCCCTTCCATCCAGGCACAGACACTCCGTACCAAAAAAACAAAAATGATCGGTGTGATCGTACCAAAGATCGCATCCGCATCCATAGGCAAGATCGTAGAAGGAGTTCTCTCTGTACTGAATGAGAGCGGTTATCAGATGCTCCTCGCGGTGACACAGAACGATCCGAAGAAAGAACTGGAATATCTTTCTGCTTTTAACGACAAGCAGGTGGACGGCGTGATCCTCGCTGCGACAGTAGTGACCGCCGAGCATAAGAAGATCCTTAAGAACCTGTCTGTACCGGTGATCCTGGTAGGACAGCAGTATTCCGGCCATTGCTGTGTGTATCATGATGATTATCACGCTACCAGAGATCTCACAGAAGCCGTTCTCGATATGGGAAGGAAAAATCCGGGATATATCGGCGCGATCATGCAGGACAAGGCAGTTGGCGCAGAACGTTTTGGCGGTTATGAAGATGCTGTAAAAAAAGCCGGCATAGAGAAGGCGGCACAGCAGACGGTGATTTCTGCATTTACTTCTGATTCCGGTTATGAGAAGGCGGGAGAACTGCTTGCGAAGTATCCGGAGCTTGATGCAGTCATCTGTGCGACAGATACCATGGCTGCCGGAGCCGTCCGTTATCTGAGAGAGCATGGAAAGAAAGTCCCGGAGGATATTCTGGTTGCGGGACATGGAGATTCTGAGATCGCGAGAGTGATCACACCGCCGATCCCTACCGTGCATTTTTCTTATGAGAAGAGCGGTGAGATGGCAGTGGAGATGCTGATCGAAATGATGGGACAGGGTGAAACAGCGGTCAGAGAGGTGAAGCTTGGCTATTCTCTGATCAATATATAATAAAAGAAATGGGGTGCGTTTTTTGCTGAAAACATGGATACCGGGAGAAACTCCCGAGAAAGAGGAACTGAAACAGCAGCTCGATGCGGCAAGAAAGAAACTTTATGATCTTCAGATGAAGATCAAGGAGCACAAACTTCCGGTGCTGGTGCTTTTTGAGGGATGGAGTGCCGCCGGCAAGGGCAGTATGATCGGCAAGGTGATCAAGAATATCGACCCGAGATTTTTTAAGGTGGCGACGATGTCAGCTCCGTCTGAGGAGGAACTGCGCAGACCATTTCTTTACCGCTACATGTGCCAGATCCCGGAGCAGGGCAAATTTACTTTTCTGGATTCCGGATGGATGGAGCAGACGACGCAGGAAGTGCTCCGTAAGGAACTGACCGGAGAGGATTATGAGAAGCGGATCGAGAGCATCCGCCGGTTTGAGCGTCAGCTTACGGATAATGGTTATCTGGTGCTCAAGTTCTTTATGCAGATCGACAAAGAAGAGCAGAAATTCCGCATGGATAAACTCTGTTCCAGTCAGGATACACGCTGGAGAGTGTCAGAATTCGACAAATGGCAGCAGGAACATTACCGCAAATGCGAGAAAGTCTATGACCGCTATCTCAAGGATACGAATGCATCAACCTCTCCATGGTATATCATAGACGCCAGGGACAAGAAATGGGCAGAATTACAGGTGATGGATACACTGGTGAGCAGCATTGAGGTTGCCCTCCAGAACCAGAGCCATTCCGTTCCGATCCTTCAGAATATCTTCCCTTTGGTAAAGATGCCGAAACTGGCAGATGTTGAGCTTGCCGGCAAGACGATCGACGATGAGGAATATGACAAGGAACTTAAGAAACTCCAGAGTAAATTAAGTGAACTCCATAACCGTCTCTACCGCAAACGGATCCCGGTGATCATCACATACGAAGGATGGGATGCTGCCGGCAAGGGTGGAAATATCAAGAGAATCACAGGTGCACTTGATCCACGCGGATACGAGGTGCATCCGATCGCCAGCCCGGAACCACACGAAAAAGCCCGCCATTATCTGTGGCGTTTCTGGACGAGACTTCCAAAGGACGGTCATATCGCAATTTTTGACCGTACCTGGTATGGACGCGTCATGGTGGAGCGACTGGAAGGATTCTGCAGTGAAAATGACTGGAAACGCGCTTACAATGAAATGAACGAATTTGAGAAAGAACTGTCCGACTGGGGAGCTGTGATCATCAAATTCTGGGTTCAGATTGACAAGGATACACAGCTTGCACGGTTTAATGACCGTCAGAACAATCCTGAGAAACAATGGAAGATCACGGATGAGGACTGGAGAAACCGTGAGAAATGGGATCAGTATGAGGAGGCGGTCAATGAGATGCTCAAGAAGACTAGTACGGCTTATGCGCCGTGGCATATTCTTGAGTCGGTGGATAAGAAGTATGCGCGCATTAAGGCGCTCAAGATTGTGATCAAAGAGTTGGAAAAAGCCCTGAAATAAGGGCTTTTTTGATGCCCTTATTATCCCTGTTTTTTATTATTTCCTTTAATCCTGGGGATTTGGATGCTTGGGAGCAGAGCAAACCGCGAAGGGACGTTGCCCGTCCCCTCGCCACCCCTCGGCTGGGTGTTTGACGGAAATTTTGTCGTGTGGGATGCCCTTTGAAAAATTCTCCTGGTGCAACAAGTCGGGAAACTTTCGTATAAATGGATTCGAAATTTGCACTGTGTCTCAGGGTGCCTGCGTCTGCATTTTCTAAGGCTCCCCCACAAGACAAAATTCCCGTCAAACATTCAGGAGGGCACTGAAAAAGTCTACAAGGTAACCGCCTTAACAAAAAAGTGTCGATACAAATCGACGGGTCCCAGGGCAGTACCCTACGGCTCCATAAACTTTTTTAGTTCATCCATAAAAGTACTAACATCCTTAAACTCACGATACACCGACGCAAACCGCACATATGCAACAGCATCGAGATCCTTCAAATGCTCCATAACGATCTCGCCGATGCGAGTACTGGAAATCTCCTTATCCGCGCTCTCAAAAATAGACCCCTCGATGGAGTCAATCATAGACTCAATCTTCTCGATCGGGATCGGGCGTTTGTAGCACGCACGAAGAACACCGTCCTGGATCTTAGAACGGTGATAAGCTTCTCTTGTCTGATCCTTCTTGATGACACTTAATGGAATAGTCTCAACCTTCTCATAAGTGGTAAATCTCTTGCCGCAGGATTCACACATCCTTCTCCTGCGGATCGCATTGGTATCTTCGACAGGTCTGGAATCAACGACCTTGGTATTATCCTGATTACAAAATGGGCATCTCACGGTATTATCCCTCTTTTCCCTTTTATGGGCTAATTATACTGTATTTTTTTGGGTAATGTCAATAAATTACAGTGTATATTTCCGGCATTTTATGCATATATTTTTGAAAAAAATGGTGTCTGTATGCGTCTTTGCGAATTAAGGCAAAAAGAGATCATAAATATCCGCACCTGCAGAAGTCTTGGCTGTCCGATCGATCTGGAATTTGATGAAAGAAGCGGAAAGATCACAGCACTGATCGTTCCCGGACCTGGCAGATTCTGCTGTTTCTGGGGACGGGAAAGTGAATTTATCATCCCATGGAGCAGCGTCCGTCAGATCGGAGGAGATATCATCCTGGTGGAACTCCCGGAAGAAAAATGTCCTCACAGATAGTACCTTTTGCAAAACTGTCAAGGACTTATATTTTTTATATTTTTCGCAAAAAAGAATATTTCATATCCTCCCTGAGAATCATCTTTAGTACCAACTGAAATAAGGAGGATATTTCGATGGCACTAAACAAAGTTGAGATCTGCGGAGTGAACACAGCCAGTCTTCCAGTTCTGGCTCCGGAGGAGAAGGAGGAACTTTTTGAAAAGATAAAAGCCGGTGATAAGGAAGCGAGAGAGCGTTACATCAAGGGAAATCTGCGGCTTGTCTTAAGTGTGATCAAACGATTTCAGAACAGCAGTGAAAATGCGGATGATCTTTTTCAGATCGGCTGTATCGGACTTATGAAGGCCATTGATAATTTTGACACGACTTTGATGGTCAAGTTTTCTACTTATGCAGTGCCAATGATCATAGGGGAGATCCGGAGGTATCTGCGGGACAACAGCAGTATCCGTGTCAGCCGTTCGCTTCGTGACATTGCGTACAAGGCAATCTATGCCAAAGAAAGTTACATGAAAAAGAACCTGCGGGAACCGACGATCGCGGAGATCGCAGAAGAGATTGGGATTGAAAAAGAGATGATCGTGTACGCCCTCGATGCGATCCAGAACCCGGTCAGTCTCTTTGAACCGGTATATTCTGAAGGGGGAGACACCCTGTATGTGATGGATCAGATCAGTGACAAGAAAAACAAAGAAGATCACTGGCTGGAAAATCTTTCGCTCAGAGAGGCGATGAACCGCCTCGGGGAGAGGGAGAGACACATCATTGATATGCGGTTTTATGAGGGAAAAACGCAGATGGAAGTGGCAGAAGAGATCGGGATCTCCCAGGCACAGGTCAGCCGTCTGGAAAAAACTGCCCTTCGAAATATGAGAAATTATCTTCGTCCATAACAAAAAGCTCCGGCATGAAAACCGGAGCTTTTTGAATATCAATGATTCGCAGAGGAGGAAATTAATTAAACAAGGCCCTGAGCGATCATTGCGTCTACAACTTTTTCGAAGCCGGCGATGTTAGCACCTGCAACGAAGTTATCTGGCATGTCATAACGTTTTGCAGCGTCATCGATCTTAGCGTAGATGTCTTTCATGATCTGATGAAGTTTGGCATCAACTTCTTCTGCTGTCCAGGAAAGTCTCTGGGAGTTCTGGCTCATTTCCAGTGCGGAAGTAGCAACACCACCGGCGTTGGATGCTTTTCCAGGAAGGAAGAGAACGCCGTTTGCCATAGCGTATTCTGTAGCTTCTCTTGTAGTAGGCATGTTAGCACCTTCTACGATATATTTGCAGCCGTTTGCTATCAGAGTCTTAACGCCGTCAACATCAAGTTCGTTCTGAGTTGCGCATGGAAGGTAAACATCACATTTGATGTTCCAGATTCCAGTACCTTCTGTGTAGGTAGCACCTTCTACACGGTCAGCATATTCTTTGATACGTCCACGTTTTACTTCTTTGATGTCTTTGACAACGTCGAGATTGATTCCGTTTGGATCATATACATATCCGTTAGAGTCACACAGAGCAACAACTTTGGCACCAAGCTGAGTAGCTTTCTGGATTGCATAGATTGCAACGTTTCCGGAACCTGTAACAACGACTGTCTTTCCTTCGAGAGAATCGTTGTGAGCCTGCATCAGCTCGTTGAGGATATATACAACACCGTATCCTGTTGCTTCTGTACGGATGAGGGATCCGCCGTAGGTAAGTCCTTTACCTGTCAGAACGCCTTCATAGAGGCCACGGATACGTTTGTACTGTCCGAACAGGAATCCGATCTCACGTCCGCCAACACCGATATCACCAGCCGGTACGTCTGTGTCAGCACCGATATATTTGGAAAGCTCTGTCATAAAGCTCTGGCAGAATGCCATAACTTCTCTGTCGGATTTGCCTTTAGGATCGAAGTTGGAACCACCTTTACCACCACCGATCGGAAGACCTGTCAGAGAGTTCTTGAATACCTGCTCGAAACCAAGGAATTTAAGAATGCTCTGGTTTACTGTAGGATGGAAACGAAGACCTCCCTTGTAAGGTCCGATTGCACTGTTGAACTGTACACGGTATCCTTTGTTGATCTGTACGTTCCCGTTGTCATCGATCCACGGAACACGGAAAGAGATGATTCTTTCTGGCTCTACCAGACGCTCCAGGATGGAAAGGCTGCGGTATTTCTCCTCGTTACGGTCGATAACAACCTTAAGGGAATCCAGAACTTCTTTTACTGCCTGATGAAATTCCGGTTCACCAGGATTCTGTGCAACGACTCTTTCATAAACTTCTTCTGTGTAAGACATGACGATTTTCCTCCTCGTTTGTTTGCGTATAAAATAATAACGTCTTTGTGGGGCTTACAAATGCCCAGACACTATTATACACGAAAGTGGTAAAGTTGAAAAGGGGAATATTAATTTTTTTTATATCTTACTAAATTTGTATGAATATGACAATAATATCCGAAATTTTTTCATCTTGATAAAATGACCTGAATATGAGATTATAGTAAAAACTATGTAAAATCTCAGAGAGGAGTGAAAAAAATGAGAACATTTGACAAATCTGCCAAGCTAGATAATGTACTGTATGATGTAAGAGGACCGGTGGTTGACGAGGCGGCGAAGATGGAGGAAGAGGGTAAGGAGATCCTGAAGCTTAATATCGGAAATCCATATCCTTTTGGTTTCTCAGCTCCTCAGGAAGTGATCCTGGACATGCTGAGTAATATCCGCACTTCACAGGGCTATTCTGATTCCAAGGGTATTTTTTCTGCCCGCAAGGCGATCATGCAGTATGCACAGCTTCGCGGGATCCCGAATGTGACCATGAATGATATCTATACAGGAAATGGTGTCAGTGAACTTATCAGCCTGTGTATGCAGGCACTTCTGGATAATGGAGATGAGATTTTGATCCCGGCACCGGATTATCCGCTGTGGACGGCGACTGCGACACTGGCAGGAGGCAAGGTCGTACATTATATCTGTGACGAGCAGTCTGACTGGTATCCAGATATCGAGGATATCAGAAGCAAGATCACGGACAGGACCAAAGCGATCGTTATCATCAACCCGAATAACCCGACAGGTGCTGTCTATCCGAAGGAGATCCTGGAGCAGATCGCGCAGATCGCCAGAGAGAAGGAACTGATCATTTTTTCTGATGAGATCTATGACCGTCTTGTCATGGACGGATATCAGCATACTTCGATCGCATCTCTTGCACCGGATGTATTCTGCGTGACATTTTCCGGACTTTCCAAATCCCATATGATCGCAGGATTCCGTATCGGCTGGATGATCTTAAGCGGAGCCAAGGAGCGTGCGAAGGGTTATATAGAAGGAATCAAGATGCTTTCTTCCATGCGTCTCTGTTCCAATGTGCCGGCGCAGGCGATAGTACAGACTGCCCTTGGCGGTTACCAGAGCGTTGCAGAGTATGTGAAACCGGGCGGAAGAGTTTATGAGCAGAGAGAGTGCATTTACAATGCCTTAAAGGATATCCCGGGAATCAGCGTTGTGAAGCCGCATGCGGCATTTTATATTTTCCCGAAACTGGATGTGGAGAAATTTAATATCACGGATGACGAGCAGTTTGCACTGGATTTCCTGCATGAGAAGCAGGTGCTTCTTGTACCGGGCAAAGGCTTCAACTGGGGTGCACCGGATCATTTCCGTGTGGTTTATCTGCCGAATACAAGGCAGCTTGAGACTGCTTCACAGAAACTTAAAGAATTTTTGAGCACCTACCGTCAGGGCAGATAAAGGAAAGCCTGGCAAAGGCAGTGTGCATTTTTGGGATAGACCAAAATGAGTTTTGATGGTATACTGTATCTACTGTGTTGTAAACGATTACTGCGAACAGTAACGTAAAACTACGGTAACAACGGGGAGGGAGTTTGATCGAGAAAAAGCAAAGGACTTGAAAGGAGACTTACAATGGCAGGATTTAATATGAAGGTAACACCGGAGATCGAACAGCTTACAGAGGCATGTAAGGACCACACTACGATGGATCTTTCTTTATATGGTAAGTATGATGTCAAGCGTGGTCTGCGTGATATCAATGGTAAGGGTGTTCTCGCCGGACTGACCCAGGTGTCCAATGTACAGGCGGTCAAGGTTGTAGACGGTAAGGAGGTTCCATGTGCAGGAAGCCTTTATTACAGAGGTTACAATATCAAAGATCTCACGAACGGTTTTGTCAAGGATAACCGTTTTGGTTTCGAAGAGACTACATATCTTCTTCTGTTCGGTACTCTGCCGAATGAGAAGCAGCTTGAGGATTTTAAGGAACTTCTGGCAAATCAGCGGTCACTTCCGCGAAATTTTGTCAGGGATGTCATCATGAAGGCACCGGGACGTGATATCATGAATGCTCTGTCAAGAAGTGTCCTTACTTTGTATTCTTATGACAATAATCCGGATGATATTTCCTTACCGAATGTTCTGAGACAGTGCCTGAATCTGATCAGTATTTTTCCACTGTTGTCAGTTTATGGTTATCAGGCGTATAATCATTATGTGAGAGGCAAGAGTCTTTATATCCACAATCCGAAGAAGGAACTTTCCACAGCGGAAAATATCCTCCGTATGCTGCGCCCGGATAAGCAATACACAGATCTGGAAGCGAAGATCCTGGATCTTGCCCTGATCCTTCACATGGAGCATGGCGGTGGTAACAACTCTACATTTACCACACATGTTGTGTCTTCATCCGGAACAGATACCTATTCCGCGATCGCGGCATCACTTGGTTCCCTCAAAGGACCAAAGCACGGCGGTGCCAACATCAAGGTTGTCCAGATGTTCCAGGATATGAAGAAGGAAGTCAAGAACTGGGAAGATGAGGATGCGGTGAGAGCATATCTCAAGCGTCTCCTTCATAAAGAAGCCTTTGATAAGAGAGGTCTGATCTATGGTATGGGTCATGCGATCTATTCTGTTTCCGATCCGAGAGCAGAAGTCCTTCGAGGTTTTGTAGAAAGCCTCGCGAAAGAAAAGGGACGCATGAAGGATTACAGACTGTACTCCATGGTTGAGTGGATGGCTCCTGAAGTTATCGCAGAGGAACGACGCATCTACAAGGGTGTCAGCGCGAACGTGGACTTTTACAGCGGCTTTGTATACAGCATGCTGGATCTGCCGCTTGAGCTGTACACACCAATGTTTGCGGTTGCCCGTATCGTAGGATGGAGCGCGCATCGTATGGAAGAGCTGATCAATACAGACAAGATCATCCGTCCTGCATACAAGAACGTGCTTCCGGCAGCGGAGTATGTACCGCTTAAAGAAAGATAGACAGGAGAAGAAAATGTTTCGATGTTTTTTTCCGGATGAATATGTGGATTCCACATATGTGATCGATTTTGAAAAACTGTATCAGGAAGGATACAGAGGTTTGATCTTTGATATTGATAATACACTTGTGCCGCATGGGGCACCGGCAGATACACGTGCGATCGCACTGTTTCGGCGTCTTAAGAAGCTGGGATTTGGCTGCTGCCTTTTATCCAACAATCAGAAGAAGAGAGTGGCTTCTTTTAATGATGCGGTCCAGGTGAATTATATTGAGAACGCACACAAGCCTTCTGTGAGAAATTATAACAGGGCAATGGAGATTCTGGGTACGAATACTGAGAATACCATTTTTATAGGAGATCAGCTTTTTACCGATGTATACGGAGCCAAGAGAGCCGGCATCCGCAATATTCTGGTCAAGCCGATCGATCCGAAAGAAGAAATCCAGATCGTGCTCAAGCGCTATCTGGAAAAAATAGTACTATACTTTTATGAGAAAGAGGAGGGGATTTCATGAACCATGTGGTGATCATCGGGTTTATGGGTTCAGGTAAAACAAGAGTAGGAAAACAGCTGTCCAAGGATCTGGGGTTATCATTTGTCGATCTGGAGAGACTGATCACAAGAAAGATGAACATGTCTGCCAGAGAGATCTTTCAGCGGTTTGGTGAACCGTATTACCGTGCACTGGAGACAGTTGCACTCAAACAGCTTATTCAGGACAATGAACGCAGAGTCATTTCTCTGGGAGCAGGACTTCCGCTTCAGGAGCAGAATGAGAAATATCTCAAGGAGCTCGGCACAGTCGTTTATCTGAAGGGTTCACTGGCAACTCTCAAGAAACGTCTGGAAGGTTCCAGCAAGGATCCGATGCTTGACGGTGATGACCGCGATGAGAAGATCAAGAAGCTTCTGAAACAGAGAGATCCGGTTTATCAGAAGTTTGCAGACGTTACGGTTGTTACCGGAGAGAAGCCATTTGAAGAGCTGATCAAAGAAATTGAAGAGAAATTAGCTGCACAATAAAAAAAGTAGTTGAAAAATCTTCATGTGTATTATAAAATAATTGATAGCGACAACATAAGAAGGAGGAAATTAAAATGATTTCAGCAGGTGATTTCAGAAACGGTGTCACAATTGAAATTGAAGGAAATGTATGTCAGATCGTTGAGTTCCAGCATGTAAAACCTGGAAAGGGCGCTGCATTCGTAAGAACAAAATATAAAAATATCATTACAGGAGCTGTACTGGAGAAATCTTTCCGTCCAACAGAGAAGTTCCCGCAGGCACGTATCGACCGTGTAGACATGAGCTATCTGTACAACGATGGAGATCTTTACAACTTCATGAATGTTGAGACTTATGACCAGGTTGCACTTACCAAAGAGCAGGTTGGAGATTCTCTCAAATTCGTTAAGGAGAACGAAGTTGTTAAAGTTTGCTCCTGGAACGGAAACGTATATGCAATCGAGCCGCCTCTGTTCGTAGAGCTTGAGGTTATCGAGACTGAGCCAGGATTCGCTGGAAACACAGCACAGGGTGCTACCAAACCGGCAACTGTTGAGACTGGCGCACAGGTAATGGTTCCTCTGTTTGTAAACCAGGGCGACAAACTGAAAATCGATACAAGAACAGGTGAATATCTGTCTCGTGTATAATTAATAGGAAATGATAGGATACCACCGGAGAGATTCGGTGGTATTTTTTTATAAAAAAGGAAGAGGGTGTATTATGGAATACAGAATACTTGGAAAAACAGGACTTAAGATCTCGCGTATGGGATTTGGAGGAATTCCGATCCAGAAGATTGACGAGGAAGGCACCAGAAAACTGCTTCACGAGATGATGGAGATGGGAGTCAACTATATTGATTCTGCAAGAGGATATACCGTCAGTGAGCAGTACATCGGATATGGTCTGGAGGGAATCCGTGATAAATTTGTGCTTGCGACCAAATCCATGTCCAGAACAAAAGAAGCAATGGCAGCGGATATTGAGACAAGTCTTGGAAATTTCCGCACAGACTATATCGACCTTTATCAGGTACACAACCCAAGCATGGAACAGCTTGATCAGGTGATCGGCGAGGGCGGTGCATTGGAAGCTCTGATGGAAGCGAAGGCAGCGGGCAAGATCGGACATATCGGACTGACTGCACATTCTACAGCTGTTTTTGAGCGTGCACTGGGACTTGACTGGGTGGAAACGATCATGTTCCCATACAATATCGTAGAACAGCAGGGTGCAGAACTCATCCATAAATGCGCAGAGAAAAACATCGGCTTTATCGATATGAAACCATTGGCAGGCGGTGCGATCGAGGATGCGACCCTGGCACTTCGCTATGTCTGTTCCAATCCTGATGTGACCGTCGTGATCCCGGGAATGGCAGAAGTCCGTGAACTGGAGCAGAACCTTGCCGCATGTTCCAACACAGAACCACTCGCCGACGAAGAATTAAAAGCAATGGACAAAGTCCGCGAACAGCTCGGTACCGATTTCTGCCGCAGATGCAACTACTGCGCGCCATGTACCGTTGGAATCAACATTCCAAGCGTGTTCCTGTTCGCAGGCTACCTTCAGAGATACGACCTCGCAGACTGGGCAAAAGACCGTTACAGCACACTGAAAGTAAAAGCTTCTGCCTGCATCGGCTGCGGCAAATGCGAGCCAAGATGCCCGTACCATCTGCCGATCCGCGAGAAACTCAAGAAGTGTGCGCAGGATATGGGAGAATAAATCTGTTTTTTACAGAAGAAAATCAAGGGAGATACACAAATGTTCAAAGATATTGTAAAAGCAAGCAGAAGCTACAGAGGTTATGACGAATCCTATCGTTTCAGAAGAGAAGAACTGGAGGATTTCGTGGACTGTGCACGTTTTGCACCATCCAGTGTGAATGCGCAGCCGTTTCGGTATTATCTGGCGTGGGAGAAGGAGGAGGTTGACCGTATCCAGAAACTGACAAACTGGGCGAGAGCACTCCCTGAGATGCAGCTTCCACATCCGGGAAAATGCCCGACCGGATTTATCATCATCTGTCAGGATCTGAATCTCGGAGCTTCTATCCCGAGATACCAGAAGGATGTTGGAATCGTTGCACAGACCATGCTTCTCGCAGCAGCTGAGAAAGGGCTCGGCGGTTGTATGATCGGAAATTACAATGCAGATTCCGTCAAAAAAGAACTGAGTCTGGCAGAAAATCTTGCCCCGGTACTGATCGTAGCGTTTGGCAAACCGGCAGAAGAGATCGTGATCAAAGAGATTGAGGAAGGTGAAAGTATCGCCTACTATCGCGCCGAAAACGATGTACACTACGTACCAAAACGCAAACTGTCAGATATCCTCATAAAGAAATAAATTACAAGAGATGAAAGAATAACCCATTCCAGAGCTGCTACAGTACCGGGATGGGTTATATTATTGGAATCATTTATATCTTTGGATATAAAGTTTGTGCAGTAGTGGAGGAAGCAAGAATCCCTGAGGTTTGATTGTGGGAAATGCCAAAACAGCATTCTTTTTGAAAGATCACTGATGTAGCTTTTATACAGACCAAAAATTGACATTTTTCAAACTGTTACATAAAAAACTGCCGATATAACGGCAGTTTTTTGTACTTTTTTTGACTTGTTATGACAAAAAAGGATGTGCTATAATAGACAGCAGTGAATTTTTTAGGAGGCGAAAAAAGTGAAATATCTGAGACAGTTTGGAATCATCCTTGCTGTGACCTGTGCGGGGGAGATCATGAAGTATTTTATCCCGCTTCCGATACCGGGCAGTATCTATGGACTGATTCTGATGTTTGTGCTTCTTTTGACAAAGGTGATCAAAGTAGAGCACGTAAAGGAGACCGGTGAATTTCTGATCGAGATCATGCCGCTTATGTTCATTCCGGCAGGCGTTGGTCTGATCACATCCTGGAGCCAGCTGCAGTCTTTTCTGGTGCCGCTCCTGGTAATCACAGTCGTATCGACGTTTGTAGTCATGATCGTTACAGGAAAGGTTACAGATTTTTTAATATCCAGAAAAGAGGGAAAGAAGTAAGATGGACAATTTAATCATGAGTTCGGCAACGGTAGGGATCGTGATCAGCCTTCTGGCATATGAGATCGGGCTTGCAGCACAGCGTAAATGGAAGCTGGCGTTATTAAATCCGCTTCTGATCTCTATTGCGATCGTGATCGCGTTTCTGGTAGTTTTTCATGTGGATTATGAAAGCTACAATATGAGTGCAAAATACCTGAGCTACCTTCTGACACCTGCGACGGTAAGCCTGGCGATCCCTCTGTATCTGCAGCTTGATCTGCTGAAAAAGAATATCGGGGCGATCTTTGGCGGAGTTATTTCAGGCGTTATCGCAAGTCTTGGAACGGTACTTGTAATGTCGATCGTATTCGGTCTGAGCCACAAAGAATATGTGACCATGCTTCCGAAGTCTATTACGACAGCAATCGGTATGGGCATTTCTGAGGAGCTTGGCGGATATGTGACAATTTCTGTTGCAGTGATCATCATTACAGGTGTTCTTGGAAACATGTTTGCAGAATACATCTGCAAACTGTTCCGCATCAAGAGTCCGATCTCCAGAGGACTTGCGATCGGTACAGCATCTCATGCGGTAGGTACAGCAAGAGCAATGGAGCTTGGAGAAGTAGAGGGAGCGATGAGCAGTCTGGCGATCGTTGTGTGCGGTCTGTGCACTGTCATTGGAGCTTCGATCTTTTCCTATCTCTGGTAAAATAAAAAGTAAAAGACATCGTAACTGTTCAGTATCCTCACAGTTACGAGTCAAAATGCATTCCAAATCACCTTCGGTGATGGCATTTTGACTTGTATGTCTCGGGATTTTGGCAAAAACATGCCAAAACACCTCGCGGGATATTACCTACTGAATAGTTGCAAGACATCAAAAAAAGAAACCGTGGAATCCAGTTAAAAAGGATTCTGCGGTTTCTTTTTTTGTTGTTTTGAAATGATTGCTGAAATTTTTATTCAGCCATTTTTTTCTGAACCAGTTCGAACTCGTCTGTGATCTCTTTGGATGGAGCTTTGGTAGCAAGGCTTACTACAATGATCATCACACTGGAGATCAGGAATGCCGGAAGGAGTTCATAGAAGTTCAGGAAGGAAACGTTTGGACGGACCAGATATTTCCATACGAATACCATAACACCGCCGGAAACCATTCCTGCGAGAGCTCCCTGCCAGTTGGTACGCTTCCAGAACAGTGCAAAGAGCACGACCGGACCGAATACAGCACCGAAACCTGCCCATGCAAAAGATACGATGTTGAATACAGAACTGTCCGGGTTGCGGGCAATGATAACTGCGATAACAGCGATCGCAAGCAGAGTAACACGGTCAGTGAGCATGGTCTCCTGTTTCTTCTTATTCTTCAGGACTGCGCCGAAAAGGTCGGAAGAAACAGCAGAAGAAGCAGCCAGAAGCTGTGAATCTGCGGTGGACATCGTAGATGCCAGGATTCCTGCAAGGATCGTACCGCCGAGCAGTGCCGGAAGTACACCATGTGTGCTCAAGAGATCTGCGATCTTGACGATGATGGTTTCTGAGTCAGCTCCATGAAGCATTTCCAGTTCGCCGGCTTCTGTCATTCCAAGACCGATGACACCGATCATAACGGCAACTGCGAGGGAAATCACAACCCAGGTAGTAGCCACTCTTCTGGATAAGGAAAGTTTCTTCTCATCTTCGATCGCCATGAAACGAAGAAGGATGTGAGGCATTCCGAAATATCCAAGTCCCCATGCCAGCATAGAAACGATGTTGATGAGCGGATAAGCTGCTTCTGTGCCTGTTTCCGGGTTGTAAGTGGTCATCATGGTAAGGTATCCAGGCAGTGACTTTGCGTGGCTGATAACTGCGTCAGGACCGCCTGCAACAGATACTCCGAAGCCAAATACAATGATCAGTGCGATGGACATGATGATGCTCTGGATAAAGTCTGTGGTGGATGCCGCAAGGAATCCTCCAAGAGTCGTATATCCGACGATGATCAGTGCACTGATGATCATCGCAGTCAGATATTTTACTCCGAACAGACTGGAGAACAGTTTTCCGCAGGCAGCGAAACCGGAAGCTGTATATGGAATAAAGAAGATCACAATAAAAATAGCTCCGATCGACTGCAGGATCCTGCGGTCGTCCCTGAAACGATTGCTGAAAAAGGACGGTAAAGTAATAGAGTTTCCTGCTACATGAGTGTAGAGACGGATTCTCTTAGCTACGATTTTCCAGTTAAGGTATGTACCGATTGCGAGTCCGATCGCAGTCCAGCCTGCGTCTGCGATACCGGAAAGATATGCAAGACCAGGAAGTCCCATAAGGAGCCAGCTGCTCATATCGGAGGCTTCTGCACTCATTGCGGTTACCAGAGGACCAAGCTTACGACCGCCCAGATAAAAGTCTGAGGTATCGTTGTTCTGCTTGGAACAGAGATAGCCGACAAAGAGCATTGCACCAAGATAGATAATGATCGCAATCATGATACAGATGTGTGCTGTTGTCATAAATTCCTCTCCCTTCTGAAGTTGAAATGTATATTTATACATCGTTGATATGCATATACATACAATATTATTAGAAAATCCTTCAAAAGTAAAGAAATTTCTTCTCAATAAAAGCACAGGTTTTCTGAAAAAAACAAAAATCTCTAAAATCGCCGTAAACCCTCATAAAATAAGGCTGAAATTGAACAGGAATGAAAAAGATTTGTCGAATTTTTCAATAAATTGTCAGACGAATTTTGTTGACGTTTGGCGGGATTCTTTATAGAATAAGGGTGAAACCTATAGTATTGCACAAACGGAGGATAGAAAATTGGAAAAAATGACCGAAGTTGCAATTGTGAATTGCATCGAAAAAATGATGACGGAAAGGAGAGAAAAAATACTCGAATCTGATGAATACATCAGACAGGACGTAGACGATCTGAAAGAGCTGGAAGAAAGATACGCCGGCATGAATCTTCCTTACATGTTCAGAAGGGTGATTGATGATTATATCGCCTGCCTGGAATCAAAGAGTGAAAGATATGCAGATCTGTCTTATGTCAGGGGTATGGGTGATGCGATCTTCCTGCTCAAAAACATCGGTGCTCTCGGAAGCCCGGAAGCACTCAGCGTAAATGCAGAATAACTAATGAAACAATATCGTTTATGCAATAAAAGAGTATATTTATTTTATATTTAAAAGGCATAGCCGGGGAAATCCGGTGACGCAAAACTATAGGGTCTAAGCAAATGAAACAAATGTATGACAGCCAGTTGCACCTACAAGATATATATAGATCTTTTAAGAATCAGGAAAAAAGAATTACATATTCAGTAATACAAAAGATAACAAAAAGCTGACGCACATCTCCGTAGGTTTCGAAAGATGTGCGTCAGCTTTTTGATGCCATAAAATGGACCTGAGGGGAATCGAACCCCTGTCCGAAAGCCTATCCCTTGCGGTATCTCCCATCACAGTCGCTGATTTGACATTCCCTTGGCAGTACGCCCACCGACAGGCTTACTGCTTTGGTAGCTTCATGATACATCTACCGGGGCAAAGCTTACCCGGCAAGGTTTCTCACATAGTCGACACCAGATTCCTGATGTGTGAGTGCATCAGGGCTGATGAGCAGCGCTTAGGCTGCTAACGCGTACTGTTCGTCTGCGTTTATATTTAGTTTCCCGGTTGATACGCAGTCCAGGAGTCTGCGGATGGCTGCCTCAACTTCAAAGCCCCCGTCGAAACCAGTACAAGCCCCAAACGTTTGGTGAAGGCTGAGCCTCCTTAGAAATACTGGTAAACAGACGATGCTCTTGTTTTGACTGTTTCTTATTATATGCAATAAAAGTTCCAGTTGTCAAGGGGAAGACAAAATTTCCGATTAAATTTCTTTCTGATAAAAAATAATCTTGACAGAAAAGGTTAGGTGATGTAAACTTTTGATAGTTGAATCGAACTAACTGAACGGACGGGAGTGATAGAATGGAAGCACTGAGAGAGATAATCTTTGAAGACGAAATGGAAACGGAAGTGAATTCCTGCCGTGATCAGCAGTATCAGCGGAGTAATATGCAGAGAAGTGCGATCATGAACAGACTTCGCCAGGCTGGCTGCAGAATTACAAAACAGAGAAAAATCATACTTGATATTATCCTGCAGGAGGAATGCACCTGCTGTAAGGAAATTTATTTTCTGGCATCAAAGAGAGATCCTAACATCGGAATGGCTACGATATATCGCATGATCAATCTCCTGGAAGAGATCGGTGCCCTCAAGAGGAAACGCGCTTACCGCATCTGCAATGAGGAATCCCCGGTACATATCTGCAGTGTCAAGCTGGATGACTACACCAGCATCCTCCTGGACGGTGAGAAACTGCGCCAGGTGATCGAGAAAGGCATGGAATCTTTTGGCTATCTGCACGACAGACGGGTACGCAGTATTTCAATGGAGAGCGGCGAATAACCGCTTTCCATGCACCTTTTTATAGGAAAGTATATAAAAATCCATCAAAAAATCCCTTATATTTTTATACATAAATGAGAAAATTTCTCAGAAGTGCAAGTTAGGCTGGACTTTTATTTGACGCATATTATAATGGTTGTAATGTCAAGGGACGGAACAGAAACCTATCATCCCGATGACAATAAAATACACTACATTAATTAGTAAATAATTTTACAACAGGAGGTATAAGTATAATGATCAAACTTAACACAAAACACAGCGGACTTTTTGCAGCAGGAGTAGTATTCGGAACAGCAGGTATCAAAGTACTTTCCAGCAAGGATGCAAAGAAGCTTTATACCAACTGCACAGCAGCCGTTCTTCGTGCCAAAGACTGCGTTATGAAGACAGTATCCAAGGTTCAGGAAAACGCAGAGGATATCTATGCAGAAGCTAAGCAGATCAACGAAGACCGTGCCGCAGCAGAGGAAGCTTTTGAAGATGCAGCAGAGGAAGAAACTGTAGAAGAGACCACAGAAGAAACTGTAGAGACTGCAGAAGAAGAGTAAGAAATATCAAAAAAGAACACCTGTGGTAATCACTGCAGGTGTTTTTTATTAACAAACATGCGAGGAAAGATTATATGAAATTCAAAATAGAGCATCAGATCAAAGGCAGAGTCAGGATCCATATCTGCCAGAAGAGAATGACCTGCCGCCAGGCAGATCAGCTCGAATATTTTCTCAGCGGCCTGGAAGGCGTAACGGCTGTCAAAGTAGTAGAGCGTAATCAGGATGCGGTCATCTGCTACAATGGAGATAAACTGGCAATTCTGAAAGCGGTACAGAAGTTTTCATACGGTGCTTCCGAGGCTCCGGAGAGCTATCTCCAGAACTCCGGCCGTGAGATGAACAGCGAATACTGGGAAAAAATGGTAAATCATGTTGTGGTTCATTACGGCAAGAAGCTGTTCCTTCCAATGCCGGTCAGAACTGTACTTACCACATTACATTCTATGAAATATATTTGGAAGGGTATCCGCACTCTTGCAAAACGCAAGATCGAAGTATCCGTACTTGATGCAACAGCGATCGGAGTATCCATTTTCCGTGGAGATTTCTCGACAGCATCTTCCGTTATGTTCCTGTTAGGCTTCGGTGAGATCCTTGAGGACTGGACACATAAGAAATCTGTAGACGACCTGGCAAGAAGCATGTCCCTCAATGTAAGCAAAGTATGGCTTGTGACAGAGGGCGGAGAAGTCCTTGTAAATTCTGACCAGATCAAACCTGGCGATGAAGTCAAGATCCATATGGGAACCGTGATCCCATTCGACGGTATCGTTACAGCCGGAGAGGGAATGGTCAACCAGGCATCTCTTACAGGAGAATCCATGCCGGTTGTAAAACGCGAAGCAAGCTATGCATATGCAGGAACTGTTGTTGAGGAAGGTGAGATCACCATCCGTGTCAAAGAAACATCCGGTTCCACCAAGTTTGAGAAGATCGTTACCATGATCGAAGAAACCGAGAAACTTAAATCAGCAGTAGAGAGCAAGGCAGAACATCTTGCAGACAGCCTTGTGCCGTACACACTTGCAGGAACAGGACTTACCTACCTGCTCACCAGAAACGTGACCAAGGCACTGTCTATCCTTATGGTAGACTTCTCCTGCGCTCTGAAACTTGCAATGCCGATCTCCGTGCTTGCAGCGATCCGCGAAGCAAATGCACACAAGATCACAGTCAAGGGCGGCAAATTCCTGGAGGCAGTTGCTGAGGCAGACACCATCGTATTTGATAAGACAGGAACATTGACCAAGGCAAAACCGACGGTAGTAGACGTTGTTTCCTTTAACGGCGAGTCCAAGGATGATCTTCTTCGTCTTGCAGCCTGCATGGAAGAGCATTTCCCACATTCTATGGCAAAAGCAGTCATGGATGCGGCTAAGGACCGCGGCCTGACTCATGAAGAAATGCACTCTAAAGTAGAATATATCGTAGCACACGGAATCTCCACGACTGTAGATGGAAGAAAAGCCATCATCGGAAGCCATCACTTCGTATTCGAAGATGAGAAGTGCACGATCCCGGAGGGCAAAGAAGAAGAATTTGCAAGTCTTCCGCCGGAATACTCTCACCTGTATCTTGGTATCGAGGGTGAGCTGGCAGCTGTTATCTGCATCGAAGATCCGCTGCGTCCGGAGGCACCGGAAGTGATCCGCAAACTGCATGAAGCAGGATTTACACAGATCGTCATGATGACAGGCGACAGCGACCGTACAGCCAAAGCGATCGCAGCCAGAGTCGGTGTAGACAAATATTATTCTGAAGTACTTCCGGAAGACAAGGCAAGATTTATCGAGGAAGCAAGAGAAAGCGGACACAAAGTCCTGATGGTCGGCGATGGGATCAACGATTCACCGGCACTTTCCGCTGCAGATGTCGGAATCGCGATCAGTGATGGTGCAGAACTTGCAAGAGAGATCTCCGATATCACGATCGGCGCAGATGATCTGTCTGTTATGGTCACACTCAAAGAGATCAGCAACGGTCTGATGACCAAGATCCACAAGAACTACAGACGTATCATGGGTATCAACGGAACCCTGATCGCACTCGGTGTGACAGGCGTGATCCAGCCGACAATGTCTGCACTTCTTCACAATACATCCACACTGCTGATCGGTATGGATTCCATGAAATCTGTCCTTTAAAAAATAGCTGAAAAAATAAAAAAGTTAAATGCAAAAAACTCTTGACAGCACAGGTGAAATATAGTACTATCATCTTAGTTAGTTAGTTAGTTAGTTAGTTCTAACCAAGAGCGTAATATTTTACGGGTATGGAGACATATCCGTAAAATTTAAAAGCTAAGTTAGTTAAAACTAATCTATTTCCTGCGCGCAAAAGCGAGAATCAGTAAATCCTTTTTCCTTGCAGGAAGCATCATGAGCGAGATGGAGGTAACCAAATGTTAGAATCAGGTATTGTTGCGCATTGCGCTCCGACGCTTGCAGGGATAAAAACGGCAAATATGTTTAACTATCTGCCGGATGATATGGAGGATCTGCCAAGAGAGGTACAGGAAGAAAACCGTAAGCTGAATGGAAAAGGGGTTTATGTGGAAATACTGAGAACAGGCGAGAAGAGAGCACTGATCTACGTCTACCGGAAAAACAAGCTGGAAGCTGATCTGAACAGGGAAGGAGCCGAGAACATCCTTCAGACCTGTGGATACGAATGCCGGGGAACGGACTGCTGTCTTCGCAAACTTCAGGACCGCTTTTTTCAGTATGAATGCTTCCCTCATGAGGTGGGACTGTTCCTGGGATATCCTCTGGATGATGTGACAGGATTTATTGAACAGAAGGGAAAAAATTACAAGTGCTGTGGGATCTGGAAGGTTTACGGAGATGAGCAGAAGACCCAGGTGATCTTCCGGAAACTGAAGAAATGTTCAGAAATCTATCAGAAATTATTTGCCGATGGCAGAAGCATCCTTCAGCTCACCGTCGCAGCATGATCAAGAAAGGACAGGTAAAAGAATATGAGTAAAGTAGCAGTTGTATATTGGAGTTCTACAGGAAACACAGAGAGCATGGCAAATGCAGTAGCAGACGGAGCAAAAGAAGCAGGCGCAGAAGTTACTGTATTTGAGACAGCAGACTTTGAGGCAGCAAAAGTAGACGAATTTGATGCAATCGCATTCGGATGCCCGGCTATGGGAGATGAAGTACTGGAAGAAGATGAGTTCGAGCCAATGTTCAGCTCCTGTGAAGAAAAACTCTCCGGCAAAAAGATCGGTCTTTTCGGATCCTACGGATGGGGCGATGGAGACTGGATGCACAACTGGGAAGCTAAATGCAAAGAGGACGGAGCTGTTCTTGTAGCAGACGGTGTGATCTGTCAGGAAGAACCAGACGATGAAGCAGTAGAAAACTGCAAAGCATTAGGAAAAGCACTGGCATAAATCTACAGATCAAGGAGTAAAAAGATCATGAACTATTTGGAAATTGAAAAAGTCATCGGCCGTGAGATCATGGATTCCAGAGGAAATCCGACAGTAGAAGCAGAAGTAACCCTGATCGACGGTACCGTAGGAAGAGGAACAGCACCAAGCGGCGCATCTACAGGTGAATTTGAGGCACTGGAACTCCGCGACGGTGACAAAGCAAGATATCTCGGAAAAGGTGTTTTGAAAGCAGTAGAAAACATCAATACAAAGATCAGCGAAGCGATCGTTGGCCTGGATGCATCTGATATCTATGCAGTAGACAAGGCAATGATCGAGGCAGACGGCACAAAAGACAAATCAAATCTTGGAGCCAATGCGATCCTTGCAGTTTCTATCGCAACAGCAAGAGCAGCTTCCCTTGCACTGGAGATCCCGCTGTATCGTTTGCTTGGAGGAATTTCCGGAAACCGTCTTCCTGTTCCGATGATGAATATCTTAAACGGTGGAGCTCATGCAGCAAATACTGTTGACGTGCAGGAGTTTATGGTCATGCCTGTAGGAGCACCTACATTCCGTGAAGCACTGCGCTGGTGTGCAGAAGTTTTCCATGCACTTGCTGCACTTCTTAAAGCAGAAGGACTTGCTACTTCCGTAGGAGATGAAGGTGGTTTTGCACCGAACCTCGCAAGTGATGAAGAAGCGATCCAGTACATCCTCAAAGCGATCGAAAAAGCAGGATACGAGCCAGGCAAAGATTTCATGCTTGCCATGGACGCAGCTTCCAGCGAATGGAAAGGTGAGAAGAAGGGCGAGTACATCCTTCCGAAAGCAGGCACCAAATTTACTTCTGAAAGTCTGATCCAGCACTGGAAACAGCTTGTAGAGAAATATCCGATCATTTCTATCGAAGATGCCCTGGATGAAGAAGATTGGGAAGGCTGGCAGCTTCTGACCAAAGAACTTGGCGGAAAAGTACAGCTTGTAGGTGACGATTTATTCGTAACCAATACAGAGCGTCTGAAGAAAGGTATTGATCTTGGATGCGGAAACTCTATTCTGATCAAACTCAACCAGATCGGTTCTGTTTCTGAAACTCTTGAAGCGATCAAGATGGCACATAAAGCAGGATATACAGCAATTTCTTCTCATCGTTCCGGTGAGACAGAAGATACAACGATCGCAGATCTTGCAGTTGCACTGAATACCTGCCAGATCAAGACAGGAGCACCAAGCCGTACAGAGCGCGTGGCAAAATACAACCAGCTTCTCCGTATTGAAGAAGAACTTGGAAGTGCTGCTGTATATCCGGGAATGGGAGCTTTTAACGTAAAACGCTGAGCATTCAGAATATAACCTGGATCTTTTGGAAGTTTTTTATAAGAATCAAGAATACTGTCGTGAGAAAATGTTGCTTTTTGTGGATACTTTTTCTCTGCGGCAGTATTTTTTTGTGATAATAGTTACTATTTGTTGGATAATCAGTGGGGAAAGCAACAAAAATGGAAAAATTTATTGATTTAGGAATTTTCAGATATTGCAATCAAACCATCATTATATTATACTGTGCGTATAAGACTGGATAATAATGTATATGAGGTGATTCTATCAGTTACCAATGGGAAGGAATTTATAGAATGAGTAGAACATATCATCAGCGTGCCAGGATTCTGGTAGTAGATAATTCAGAGATCAACAGAGAAATGCTGAACGATATTCTGGGAGAGACTTATGAGATAAGGCTGGCTGGAAGCGGTCGCGAAGCTCTCGAGATTCTTGAGAAGGAACACTGGAATCTGGAACTGGTGCTGCTGAAGCTGGAAATGCCGGATATTGACGGCTATGAGCTTCTGGAGATCATGAGAGAGAAGATGTGGCTGGAGGAATTTGCCGTGATCGCCGTGATCGCGAGCCTGACTGCCGATGTCAAGAGAGCATACAGACTTGGGGTCTGCGACTGTTTCAGACTTCCTTATGTGACAAGCATCTTAAGTCATCGTATCGAGAATGCGATCGTCACACATGAGAAGGAGTACAGAGACTATCTGACGGGAGCCTATAACCGCCGCGGCTTTATTTATATGGTAGAGAAATTCCTGAATCACTGTGAGGACAGATCCAAATACGCGATCGTATTTTTTAATATCAAGAGTTTCAAGGCGACCAATGAACTACTTGGAATCAAGGAAGGCGACCATATCCTGGACAGCCTCTATGATGAGATAGAGCAGTCTTTCCTGAAACCGATCTATGTGGGCAGGATCGAAGCAGACCACTTTGTGAGCTTTGTAGAGCGTGACCGGATTTCCGGAGAGAAGCTGGCAGATTTCTGTGATCAGGTTTTTGATGTCAGCAATAAGAAGATCCGTGTGCACTGCAGATGCGGTATCTTTTATCTTAAGGACGAGCCGATGCCGGTTTCCGGAATGATCGACCGTGCCAAACTTGCGAAGCAGTACATTGTGGATGAATATCTCAAGCCATATGCGGTTTTTGACCATAATATGGATATGGCATATATTGACAATGCAGAGATCACAACAGAATTTGAGGAAGCGATCGCAAACGAAGAACTGGAAGTCTACTATCAGCCGATCGTAGATTCTGTGACAGGCAAGATCATGTCTGCGGAGGCTCTGATCCGCTGGATCCATCCGAAGAAGGGATTTATCTCCCCGGGGATCTTTGTGCCGAAGCTGGAGGAGGATGGTTCCATTTCCAAACTTGACCGTTATGTATTCCAGAAGGTACGTGCCTATATCCGCGGCAGATATGAGAAGGGACTGGAAGTCGTTCCTGTTTCCATGAACCTTTCCTGGATGGATTTTTATGATGAGACACTGATCGAGGAGATCATTGATTTCCTGGAGCATGCGGAATTCCCGTCCAGACTGATCCGTTTTGAGATCACCGAGACTTCTTATGCGGCACTCGAGGAGAATGTCGGCAATGTCCTCAACAAGATCAAGGAAAAGGGAGCCTGGATCCTTCTGGATGATTTTGGAAGCGGTTATTCTTCCTTTAATATGTTGCAGAAATTTTCCTTCGATATTCTCAAGATCGACATGTCCTTTACAAGAGAGATCGAAGCGAACTCAAGAGCAAGGAAACTGATCCCGCTGATCATAGAAGCAGCTCATGCACTGGATGCCAGAACAGTGGCTGAGGGTGCGGAGACCAAAGAGCAGGTAGAGTTCCTTAAGGAACATGGATGTGATTATATTCAGGGATATTATTTCTACCGTCCAATGAAAAAAGACGAATTTTCTGAGAAACTGGACCAGAATTCCTGAAATCGTTCACAAAACAAACATAAATCTCTGATAAGATGATAGCATTGAAATACAACAAAAGAAATTTTTTGATTGGAGGAATCAGAGATGGAAGCCCCGAAAATTCTTGTAGTAGATGATGAAAGCCGTATGAGGAAGCTGGTGAGAGATTTCCTGGAGAAGAAGAATTTCCAGGTACTTGAGGCAGGCGACGGCGAAGAAGCAATGGATATTTTCTACGAGGAAAAGGATATCGCCCTCATCCTTCTGGATGTCATGATGCCAAAGATGGATGGATGGGAAGTGTGCAGGGAGATCCGTAAGAATTCCAAGGTGCCGATCATCATGCTGACAGCGAGAGGTGATGAGAGGGACGAGCTCCTTGGATTTGACCTCGGAGTAGATGAATACATTTCAAAACCATTCAGTCCGAAGATCCTGGTCGCCAGAGTGGAGGCGATCCTTCGAAGGACCGGACAGGACGCAGGAGGCGATGTCCTGTCGGCAGGAGGGATCGTGATCGACAAGGCGGCACATCAGGCATCTGTTGATGGTGAGCCGATGGAACTGAGCTTTAAGGAGTTTGAACTTCTGACTTATTTCCTTGAGAACCAGGGGATCGCTCTTTCCAGAGAGAAGATCTTGAATTCTGTATGGAATTATGATTATTTCGGCGATGCCAGAACGATTGATACGCACGTCAAGAAGCTGAGAAGCAAGATGGGTGCGAAGGGAGAATATATCAAGACTGTCTGGGGAATGGGTTACAAATTTGAGGTGGATGAACAATGAGATTTTTCCACAAAGATTCAGATAAGAAGCGGAAGAACAGGAAGTTCCATCCGCTGCGCCGACAGATAGCAGTCCTGTTTATTGGACTGCTTCTTCTTTCTATGGTCGTGATCACCCTGATCAATGGGTTATTCCTGGAACATTATTATATCAGCCGCAAGACAGAAGTGCTGAAGGAAGCGGTAGAGAAGCTGGAGAACCTTGAGGTTGAGACAGATTCCGATGGAAACAGCAGTGCGGAAGTCTCGGATGAGATGTTCAAGGACTGTTCTGAGAACAACCTTACCTGGGTCATGGTCACAGCAGACGGACAGACGATCTGTTCTGTTGGAAGCAATGAGGATCTTCTGCAGGCCAGACTGGTCGGATATGTATACGATCTTGATCAGAAGAAGAACAAGGAGAAAGTTCTCCAGAAAAATGACAATTATGTGATCCAGCAGGTCAGTGACCGCTTTGCCAGAATGGAATATGTGGAGAGCTGGGGAGAACTGGGGAATGGATGCTATTTCCTGATCCGTACTCCGCTTGAGAGTATCCGGGAGAGTGTCGCGATCTCCAACAGTTTTTATTTCTATGTGGGACTTGGGATTATTGCTCTCAGCGGACTGGTGGTTTGGGTGATCACGAAGCGTATCACAAAGCCGATCAGTGAACTGACACAGCTTTCTACCAAGATGAGTGAACTGGATTTTGATGCGAAATATCACAGCCAGGCGGGCAATGAGATCGATGAGCTTGGCGAGAACTTCAACCGCATGTCTGAACAGCTTGAGAAGACGATCTCCGAACTGAAATCGGCGAACAATCAGCTGCTCAAGGATATTGAGAATAAAGAAAAGATCGACCAGATGCGTCAGGAGTTCCTGAACAACGTCTCTCATGAACTCAAGACCCCAATCGCACTGGTACAGGGATATGCCGAGGGACTGAAGGAAAATATTTCCGATGACCCGGAGAGCAGGGAATTTTACTGCGATGTCATCATGGATGAAGCGGCCAAGATGAATAAGCTGGTTAAGAACCTTCTGACTCTGAACCAGCTGGAATCCGGCAGGGATGAAGTTTCCATGGAGAGATTTGATATCGTAAGTCTGATCCGCGGAGTACTGCAGTCCATGGATATCATGATCCAGCAGAAAGAAGCGAAGGTAAGTTTCGAGGCATCAGAGCCGGTCTATGTCTGGGCAGATGAGTTCAAGATCGAGGAAGTTGTGACGAACTATACCAGCAACGCACTGAATCATCTGAACGGTGAGAAGGAGATCGAGATCCGTGTGATCCCGGAGGATGACCGTGTCAGAGTGACTGTATTTAACACAGGAACACCGATCCCGGAGGAGGATGTTCCGAAACTGTGGAATAAATTTTACAAAGTGGACAAGGCAAGGACCAGAGAATACGGTGGAAGTGGTATCGGGCTTTCTATCGTAAAAGCCATCATGGAAGGCCTGCACCAGCAGTATGGTGTACAGAATTATGACAATGGCGTAGAGTTCTGGTTTACGCTCGACCGCAAAAATGATTAAAAAAGAAGCAGATGTAAAGAAACCACTTTGCATCTGCTTCTTTTTGCGGTATACTTGGACATGATGATCAACATGAATAAAGACAGGATGTGAGATACGAATGATAGGTATTATCGACTACGATGCAGGAAACATCAAAAGTGTGGAGAAAGCACTTGCCTACCTTGGCGAAGAAACCGTTGTATCCCGTGACCCGCAGGTGCTCCTTCGGGCAGACAAAGTGATCCTTCCGGGAGTTGGAAGCTTCGGCGAAGCAATGGAAAACTTACATAAATATGGTTTGGTTCCGGTGATCCAGGACATGATAAAGAAAGGAACCCCGTTTCTTGGGATTTGTCTTGGATTACAGCTTTTATTTGAAAGCAGCGAAGAGACACCGGGTGTAGAAGGACTTGGGATCCTTAAAGGCAAGATCTTGCGTATTCCGCCATCTCCGGGACTCAAGATCCCGCACATGGGATGGAATTCCCTGCACCTTCAGAATAACGGAAGACTGTTTAAGGATATCCCGGAAGATACCCATGTATATTTTGTACATTCCTATTATCTCCAGGCAGAAGATCCGCAGATCGTGAAGGCAGTGACTGAGTACAGCACAACGATCCATGCTTCTGTCGAGAAGGACAATGTATTTGCCTGCCAGTTCCATCCGGAAAAGAGCAGCAAGTACGGACTTAAGATCCTCGAAAACTTTGCGAAACTTGAGAAGGAGGGGAACTGATATGTTTACAAAGAGAATCATTCCCTGTCTGGATGTAAACAACGGACGTGTGGTAAAGGGCGTTAATTTTGTAGATCTCAAAGATGCGGGAGATCCTGTGGAGATCGCCAAAGCTTACGATGCAGCCGGTGCAGATGAGCTTGTTTTTCTGGATATCACAGCATCCTGTGAAGAACGTGACACGGTTGTGGATATGGTGCGTCAGGTTGCGGCAAATGTATTTATTCCGTTTACCGTCGGCGGCGGTATCCGTACGGTAGACGATTTCAAGAAACTTCTCCGTGAGGGTGCAGACAAGATCTCTGTCAATTCCGCAGCGATCGACCGTCCGGAGCTTATCACAGAGGCAGCAGAGAAGTTCGGAAGCCAGTGTGTTGTCGTGGCGATTGATGCCAAACGAAGAGAAGACGGCGGCTGGAACATCTACAAACACGGTGGACGTCTGGATACCGGCATTGATGCCATTGAATGGGCCAAAAAGGTCGAGCGTCTCGGTGCAGGTGAGATCCTTCTTACCAGCATGGACTGTGACGGGACCAAAGCAGGATACGATATTGAACTGACCAGAGCGATCGCAGACGCAGTTTCTATTCCGGTCATTGCATCTGGCGGTGCAGGAACTCTGGAACATTTTTATGATGCACTGACAGAGGGCGGTGCAGATGCCGCGCTGGCAGCATCTTTATTCCATTACAAAGAACTGGAGATCCGTCAGGTGAAGGATTATCTGGCAGAGAGAGGGATTTCCGTTCGAAGATAAGAGGTGATAATACATGGCTCCTTTATCGGGAGAATGGCTGGAAGCATTAAAGGATGAATTCCATCAGCCATATTATGCAAAATTATATAAGACAGTTATGCAGGAGTATCAGACACGGAAGATCTTTCCTCCGGCAGATGATATGTTCAATGCATTTCATTTTACACCGCTGAGCCAGGTGAAGGTCGTGATTCTTGGACAAGACCCGTACCACAATGACGGACAGGCGCACGGACTGTGCTTTTCTGTCAAAAGGGATGTCGAGGTTCCGCCGTCACTGGTGAATATTTATCAGGAATTACACGATGATCTGGGATGCTATATCCCGGACAATGGATATCTGGAAAAATGGGCAAAGCAGGGCGTGCTTATGCTGAACACCGTTTTGACTGTCCGCGCACATCAGGCAAATTCCCACCGTGGGATCGGATGGGAGCAGTTTACCGATGCTGCGATTCGGATCTTGAATGAGCAGGACCGTCCGATCGTTTTCCTTCTCTGGGGACGTCCGGCACAGATGAAGAAATCCATGCTCAACAATCCGAAGCATCTGATCCTGGAGGCACCGCACCCAAGCCCGCTGTCCGCGTACAGGGGATTTTTCGGATGCCATCATTTCAGTAAGACAAATGAATTTCTGGTTCAGAACGGACTGGACCCGATCGACTGGCAGATCGAAAATAAAGCAGAACAGGAAAATAAGGAGTAAAAATGAGTCAGAAGAACAATTTAGTCAAAAACGCGTCCTTTCTGATGATCGCGGCAATGATTTCCAAGGTCATCGGATTATTATATAAGAGCCCGCTTTCTTCTATTGTAGGAAATATGGGCATGGGCTATATCAGCCTTGCACAGAATGCCTACATGATCCTTCTGATGATCGCTTCTTTCAGTATCCCGCAGGCAGTTTCCAAACTGATCTCCGAGAGGATTGCTTTAAAAGATTACAAAAATGCACAGAAGATCTTTCGCGGATCCCTGATCTACGCTGCGATCGTAGGCGGGATCGTGGCACTGGTATGCTTGTTTGGGGCGAGATTCATCATCCCGAGCAACCAGCCGAATGCCGTGCTGGCACTCCAGATCCTGTCTCCAACGATCTTCCTTTCCGGAATCCTTGGTGTGTACAGAGGATATTTCCAGGCATACCGAAATATGATGCCGACTTCCATCTCACAGATCCTGGAACAGATCTTTAATGCGGCAGTCAGCCTGATCGCTGCATGGATGTTTATCAAATATTTTGCAGACGGCAGTGATGGAAGTGTCGCAAAATGGGGAGCAGCCGGTTCTACTGTGGGAACGACTGCAGGTGTTGTAACTGCGCTGATCTTTATGCTCCTTGTATACGGAGTCAACCGCAGAGCTATCAAGAGAAGAGTGGCAGGAGATCATTACCATGAAGAGGAAACTTATGGTGAGATTCTGAAACTGATCATCCTGATCGTTTCTCCGATTATCCTGAGTTCTTTTATTTACAATATCAATGGTTATCTCAATGGTGTCCTGTATTCCGAGATCATGGGAAAACATGGCGTGGATTCCGATACGATCAGTATGCTTTATGCAGAATATGCGACTTATTTTATGAGTATCATCAACATCCCGCTGACACTTTCCAGTGCAGCTCCGACATCCATGATACCGGAGGTTTCTGCCCTGTATGCGACGGGTGACATTGACGAGACCAGAAGGAGAGTTGACCAGACAGTCCAGCTTTCTATGTTTATTTCCATTCCGTGTGCAGTCGGACTTGCCGTGCTTGCACAGCCGATCGTGTCTCTGCTTTTTGGCGGAACAAACGGTGTGGCAGGAAAACTCCTGATGCTTGGATCCTTTACGATTCTTCTGAATGGAATGTCAAACATTTCCAATGGTGTCCTTCAGGGTATCGGCAAGCCGAAGATCCCGATGATGACTGCAGCAGTGGCGCTTTTGGTCGATGTGATCGTGGTTGTATTACTTTTGATGTTTACAGATCTTGGCATTTATGCGCTTCTGGTGGCGATGATCGTCTATGCGGTCGTTGTCTGCGTGATGAATGATTTCTTTATGAAAAAATATCTGGATTATAAGAATCCGTGGAAGGCAGCCTATGTAAGCCCGATCCTTGCATCGGTTGTCATGGGTGTTGTGGCAGGTGCTGTATACTACGGACTGCATGTGATCCTGCCGTCAAACTTTATCTGCCTTGGCGTATCCATCGTTCTGGCAGCGGCAGCGTATTTCCTAGCTTATATTCTGGTTGACAAGACTGCTTCCGAGCGCCTTTCCAGAATGCCGGGCGGCGCTTATCTGGTAAGGATCGCAAACAGATTCCACAGATAAAAGGATATGACATAAAATATAATATTCAGGATCAAAAGCATTTTCGGACATGGTTTCGGAGGTGCTTTTTTTCTGCTACTCGGGCAGGAGAGCAACAAATTCTTGAAGTTGGTCATTGTCATTTGTAAAACTTTGTCGTATAATGTTACGGAATTCGATTTGAAAAAACACTTTTTAATAAGAAAGAACACGTTACACATTCATATCTGTATATATACAGTTTTATGACGAGGAGGTCGATTTATTGAATACATACACATTGGGAATTGATATCGGATCTACTACAGTAAAGATTGCGATTCTTGATGAAAACGATCAGCTTCTGTTTGCAGATTACGAACGTCATTTTGCAAACATCCAGGAAACACTGGCTGATCTGTTGGAGAAAGCCCATGCAAAACTTGGAGAGATGACACTCTGCCCGGTGATCACAGGTTCTGGTGGTCTGACACTTGCGAACCATCTGGAAATCCCGTTCGTGCAGGAGGTTATCGCGGTTTCTACTTCTTTGCAGAAGATCGCACCGCAGACAGATGTTGCGATTGAGCTTGGCGGTGAGGATGCCAAGATCATCTATTTTGAGGGTGGAAACATTGAACAGCGAATGAACGGTATCTGTGCCGGAGGTACAGGTTCCTTTATCGACCAGATGGCATCCCTGCTTCAGACAGATGCTACCGGTCTGAATGAATATGCAAAAAATTACAAAGCACTTTATCCGATCGCTGCCCGCTGCGGTGTATTTGCAAAGACGGATATCCAGCCGCTGATCAACGAGGGCGCAACGAAGGAAGACCTGTCTGCATCTATTTTCCAGGCAGTTGTAAACCAGACGATTTCCGGTCTTGCCTGCGGTAAACCGATCCGTGGTCATGTAGCATTCCTTGGCGGTCCTTTGCATTTCCTTTCCGAGCTCAAGACGGCGTTTATCAGGACTCTGAAACTGGATGATGAGCATACGATCGTTCCGGAGAATTCTCATCTTTTTGCTGCGATTGGTTCTGCACTGAATGCGAAGAAAGATGTGACGGTTTCCCTGACAGATCTTAAAGACAGACTGCGTCATTCAATCAAGCTTGACTTCGAAGTAGAGCGTATGGAGCCGTTGTTTGCGACAGAGGAAGATTACGAAGCATTTAACAAACGCCAGTCTTCTTACAAAGTTGCAACAGGCGATCTGGCAAGCTATAAGGGTAACTGCTATCTTGGTATCGATGCCGGATCTACCACGACAAAGACTGCACTGGTAGGAGAGGATGGAAGCCTTCTTTATTCCTTCTACAGTAATAACAACGGAAGCCCGCTCAAGACAGCAATCCGTTCTATCCAGGAAATCTATTCCAAACTTCCGGAAGGCGCAAATATCGCCTATGCATGCTCTACCGGTTATGGTGAGGCTCTTATAAAGGCAGCGCTTCTTCTGGATGAGGGAGAGGTTGAGACTGTATCTCATTACTATGCAGCAGCATTTTTTGATCCGGAAGTAGACTGCATCCTGGACATCGGTGGTCAGGATATGAAGTGTATCAAGATCAAGAACCAGACCGTAGACAGCGTACAGTTAAATGAGGCATGTTCTTCCGGCTGTGGTTCCTTTATCGAGACTTTTGCGAAATCTCTGAACTACAGTGTGCAGGATTTTGCGAAGGCAGCGCTTTTTGCACAGCATCCAATCGACCTTGGAACACGCTGTACCGTATTTATGAACTCCAAGGTAAAACAGGCGCAGAAAGAGGGCGCGGAGGTATCTGATATTTCCGCAGGTCTTGCGTACTCTGTTATCAAGAACGCGCTTTACAAGGTTATCAAGGTTTCTGATGCGACAGAACTTGGCAGGCATATCGTTGTACAGGGTGGTACTTTTTATAATGATGCGGTACTCCGAAGCTTTGAGAAGATCGCAAGCTGTGAAGCGATCCGTCCGGATATCGCAGGTATCATGGGTGCGTTTGGTGCGGCTCTGATTGCGAGAGAGCGTTATGAGACGGGCAAAAAGACAACAATGCTTTCCATTGACAAGATCAATGAGCTGAAATATACAACATCTATGGCAAACTGCCGCGGATGTACCAATAACTGCCGTCTGACCATCAATAAATTTACCGGCGGCCGTCAGTTCATCAGTGGAAACCGCTGTGAGAGAGGTATCGGCAAAGAGAAAAACAAGGATCATGTGCCGAACCTTTATGAATATAAATACAAGAGACTGTTTTCCTATGAGCCGTTAAGCCCGGATCAGGCAACCAGGGGACAGGTGGGTATCCCGCGTGTCCTGAACATGTTTGAGAATTATCCGTTCTGGTATACATTCTTTACCAAACTGAAATATGAAGTGGTGCTTTCGCCGACTTCTACCAGAAAGATCTACGAGCTTGGCATTGAGTCTATCCCGAGTGAATCAGAGTGTTATCCGGCGAAGCTGGCACATGGTCATGTGAGCTGGCTGATCAAAAAAGGTGTGAAATTTATTTTCTATCCTTGTGTTCCGTATGAACGAAATGAGTTCCCGGATGCAGTCAACCATTATAACTGCCCGATCGTTACTTCTTATGCAGAAAACATCAAGAACAATGTGGATGAGCTCAAAGATCCGAGCATCAAGTTTATGAATCCGTTTATGGCATTTACGACCGAAGCGATCCTGACAGACCGTCTGGTACAGGTATTTAAGGATATTCCGGCAGAGGAAGTAAAGGCAGCAGCTCATGCGGCATGGGAAGAACTTGCCCAGGCACGTAAAGATGTGCAGAAAAAGGGCGAGGAGACTCTTCAGTACCTTAAGGATACCGGACGAAGAGGAATCGTCCTTGCAGGCCGTCCGTATCACATCGACCCTGAAATCCATCATGGTATCCCGGATCTGATCAACAGTTATGGTATTGCGGTATTTACAGAGGATTCTATTTCTCATCTTGCAGAAGTAGAGCGTCCAATCCGTGTCAATGACCAGTGGATGTATCATTCCCGTCTGTATGCGGCAGCAAACTTTGTCAAAAAACAGGATAATCTGGATCTGATCCAGCTCAATTCCTTTGGATGTGGTCTGGATGCGGTTACAACAGATGAGGTTTATGAGATCCTCGATGGCAGCGGCAAGATCTATACCTGCCTGAAGATCGATGAGGTGAATAACCTTGGAGCGGCAAGGATCCGTGTACGTTCCCTGCTGGCAGCACTCCGTGCAAAAGATGCACAGCATAAAGAGCGTGAGATCAAACCGTCTTCTATCGAGAAGGTTGTATTTACCAAGCAGATGCGTAAGGATTATACGATCCTCTGCCCGCAGATGTCACCGTTCCATTTCGGAATCCTGCAGGCTGCATTTAATACCTGTGGATATCATCTGGAAGTCCTTCCGAATGATAATAAGCATGCGGTCGATGTGGGACTGAAATATGTAAATAATGATGCCTGCTATCCGTCTCTGATGGTAGTCGGACAGGTTATGGATGCGCTTCTTTCCGGCAAGTATGACCTGAACAAAACGGCTGTCATCATGTCTCAGACAGGTGGTGGATGCCGTGCGTCCAACTATATCGCATTTATCCGCCGTGCACTCAAGAAGACCGGCATGGAGCAGGTTCCGGTTATTTCCATCAACTTAAGTGGTCTGGAAAGCAATCCGGGATTCAAGCTGACGCTTCCACTGATCAAGCGAGTATGCTATGGTGCAGTGTTTGGAGATATCCTGATGAAATGTGTTTACCGCATGCGTCCGTATGAGGTGGAAGAGGGAATCGTCAACCGTAAGCATAAGATCTGGGAGCAGAGGGTGATCTCCTTCCTGACGGGAAGCAGTGTCAGCCACAGCCAGTTCAAGAAGATGTGCCATGAGATGGTACATGAGTTTGATATGATCCCGATCACCGGTGAGAAGAAGCCGAGAGTTGGTATTGTTGGTGAGATCCTTGTCAAGTTCCTTCCGGCTGCGAACAATCATCTGGCAGAACTTCTGGAAGCAGAAGGTGCCGAGGCAGTCTGCCCGGATCTGATCGACTTTATCAATTACTGTTTCTATAACCAGAACTTTAAGTGTGAGTTCCTTGGATTTAAGAAGAATACGGCTACGATCGCGAACTGGGGCATCAAAGCAATCGAATGGCTCCGTAAGCCGATGAATGAGGCACTGGCGCAGAGCCGTCACTTTACTCCGTCTGCGAATATCGCGGATCTGGCGAAGATGGCAGAGCCGATCGTATCTCCTGGAAACCAGACTGGTGAGGGATGGTTTTTGACTGGCGAGATGATGGAGCTGATCCATGGCGGTGTGCCGAATATTGTTTGTATCCAGCCGTTTGCTTGTCTGCCGAACCATATTGTGGGTAAAGGTGTTATCAAGGAGATCCGGAGGGAGCATCCGGAGGCTAATATTGTGGCAATTGATTATGATCCGGGTGCGAGTGAAGTTAACCAGCTGAATCGTATTAAATTGATGCTTTCTACGGCGCAGAAGAATCTCAGGGAGAAGCCCTGATGCCCATACTTTTGGAAAAGTATAAAACTTTTTGGTGTTAAATTTTTGGTTTTTTGATATTTGGGAAATATGAAAACCCTTAGGGGGAGCATCTCAGAGTCTGCGAAGGCCGAAGCTCCCCCTAAGAACCCCCTCCTTGGCCACGCGGTTTTGGCGTGGGGACGGGCGTGCGCGTGTCGCGCGCGTCGCCTTGGGTGTTGGTTTGAATAAAGTTAATAAAAAATGGGAGAGCACGCAGCCTATGGCTGCGATGGTCTCTCATTTTTGGTTGGAAAAGAGTTATGTCTCGAACCTCGCCCCACCCCGCACACCTCATCTCCGTAACATACATACCATCCACCCATCCAAACATTCCCCTTTACCATTTTCCTTCTGTCTGGTATACTTAAAATCAAATGCAAATCATACAGAAAGAGGAACAAAAATGGCAAAATATACATTAATGAAAACGGAGGGGCGTGCGAAGAGGGCTCAGTTTGAGACTGTGCATGGTACGATCCAGACACCGGTGTTTATGAATGTGGGTACGATCGGGGCGATCAAGGGAGCTGTTTCTACGCAGGATCTTTATGAGATCGGAACACAGGTGGAGCTTTCCAATACTTATCATCTCCATGTACGTCCTGGTGACAAGATCGTGAAGCAGCTTGGAGGACTTCATAAGTTTATGAACTGGGAGCGTCCGATTCTGACGGACTCCGGCGGATTCCAGGTGTTTTCCCTTGCAAAACTCCGCAAGATCAAAGAAGAAGGCGTACATTTCCAGTCACATATTGACGGACACAAGATCTTTATGGGACCGGAGGAGAGCATGCAGATCCAGTCCAATCTGGGATCTACGATCGCCATGGCATTCGACGAATGTCCGAGCAGCGTGGCAGACAGAGACTATGTACAGAAATCTGTAGAGCGTACCACACGCTGGCTGGCAAGATGTAAGGCAGAGATGGCACGTCTGAACAGCCTGCCGGATACCATCAATAAAGAACAGCTTCTGTTTGGCATCAACCAGGGAGCTGTTTACGAAGATATCCGTATCGAACATGCAAAAGAAATCGCCAAGATGGATCTTGACGGCTATGCGGTCGGCGGACTGGCAGTTGGTGAGACACATGAAGAAATGTACCGTATCCTTGATGAAGTCGTACCGTATCTTCCGCAGGACAAACCAACCTACCTCATGGGTGTCGGAACACCGGCGAATATCCTGGAGAGCGTAGAGCGAGGAATCGATTTCTTTGACTGCGTATATCCGAGCCGTAACGGTCGCCATGGTCACGTATATACCAACCACGGCAAGATGAACATGTTCAATGCCAAATACGAGCTGGATACCCGCCCGATCGAGGAGGGATGCGGTTGCCCGGCATGCCGCCATTACAGCAGAGCCTATATCCGCCACCTTCTCAAAGCAAAAGAAATGCTCGGAATGCGTCTCTGTGTTCTGCATAACCTGTATTTCTACAATCATATGATGGAAGAGATCCGCGATGCACTGGATGAAGGCAGATTTGCTGATTACAAAAAAATGCGTCTGGAAGGATTTGCAGCAGGAGAACAGAAATAACACACAAAATGCAGAAAAATACTTGAAGTAAAAGGCTTTTTTGTGTATGATAGTGTATAGTGTTCCTGAATAGCAGGAATGTAAGTTAGAACAGGAGGAATCATAAATGAGCAGCACAGCAAGCAGTACCGCAAGCATGGGTATGATGATTTTATGGATGGTTGTTATCTTTGGAGTAATGTATTTCCTGATGATCCGTCCTCAGAAGAAAGAGCAGAAGAGACTTCAGGCAATGCTCAACAGCATGGAAGTCGGTGACAGTATCGTTACCACAAGCGGCTTCTATGGAGTGATCATCGACATGACAGAAGAAGATGTGATTGTAGAATTCGGCAATAACAAGAACTGCCGTATCCCAATGAGAAAACAGGCTATTGCAGAGGTGGAGAAGGCAGAACAGGCATCCGCATAACTGCAAATAAGAAAGTAAGTGCTGCGTCAGATGCGGCACTTCTTTTTTTATAAAAATCGTTTACTTTTATAACACGTTCTAACTTTTACGTAGTAAAGGGTTGAAAAGTGCCAGAAAGTGCGTTATTATAATAACAATATCCATGAGGAAAGGACTCTGCGCAAGATTCGTGTGATGCAGAGAGAGGAAATGAAAAGATGGAATACAAGATTGCATTGATTCCAGGAGATGGAATCGGACCGGAAATTGTCAGTGAAGCCAAAAAAGTTCTCGATAAAGTATGTGAGAAATACAACCACACCTTTACTTATTCAGAGGTACTGCTTGGAGGCGCATCTATTGATGTCCACGGCGTACCGCTTACAGATGAGGCAATTGCTACAGCCAAAGCCTCTGACGCAGTTCTGATGGGCTCTATCGGCGGTGATGCAAAGACATCCCCATGGTACAAACTGGAGCCGTCCAAACGTCCGGAAGCAGGACTCCTTGCTATCCGTAAAGCGCTGAACCTTTTTGCAAACCTTCGTCCGGCATACCTTTACAAAGAACTCGAAGAAGCCTGCCCGATCAAAAAAGAAGTGATCGGAGACAACGGATTTGACATGATCATCGTCCGTGAGCTGACCGGCGGTCTTTACTTCGGCGAAAGAAAGACCATTGAAGAAGACGGTGTAAAGAAAGCAATCGATACACTTTCCTACAATGAAAATGAGATCCGCCGTATCGCGATCAAAGCCTTTGACATCGCAATGAAGAGAAGAAAGAAAGTCACAAGCGTAGACAAGGCAAACGTTCTGGATTCTTCCAGACTCTGGAGAAAAGTCGTAGAAGAAGTTGCAAAGGATTACCCGGAAGTAACTCTGGAGCATATGCTGGTTGACAACTGTGCAATGCAGCTTGTACATGATCCGGCACAGTTCGACGTTATCCTGACAGAGAACATGTTTGGCGATATTTTATCTGATGAGGCAAGTATGGTGACAGGTTCCATCGGAATGCTTTCTTCTGCAAGCCTCAATGAGACCAAATTTGGTCTGTATGAGCCAAGCCACGGATCCGCACCGGATATCGCAGGACAGAATAAAGCAAACCCGATCGCAACGATCCTTTCCGCAGCAATGCTGCTCCGTTACTCACTCAACCTTGACGAAGAGGCAGACGCAGTAGAGGCAGCTGTACAGAAAGTCCTGACAGACGGATACCGTACAGGTGACATCATGTCCGAAGGATGCAAAGCTGTCGGAACAAAAGAAATGGGAGATCTGATCGCAGCAGCGGTGTAAGATACCAGGAGTGCTATGCACGGAACAATCCGTAGGTATCGTATAGATTGAATAAAGAGGAGATAATAAAATGAGAAGTGATTCAGTAAAAACAGGCTCACAGCAGGCACCTCACCGTTCCCTGTTTAATGCCCTTGGATTAACAAAAGAAGAGATGGAACGTCCGTTAGTCGGAATCGTAAGTTCCTACAATGAGATCGTACCTGGCCATATGAACCTTGACAAGATCGTAGCAGCCGTAAAACAGGGGGTTGCAATGGCTGGCGGTACACCGATCGTATTCCCGGCGATCGCTGTCTGTGACGGTATCGCAATGGGACACATCGGAATGAAATACTCTCTGGTAACAAGAGATCTGATTGCAGACTCTACAGAGGCAATGGCAATGGCTCATCAGTTTGATGCCCTTGTTATGGTTCCGAACTGTGACAAAAACGTACCTGGACTTCTGATGGCAGCAGCCAGGATCAACGTTCCGACTGTATTCGTAAGCGGCGGTCCGATGATGGCAGGTCATATCCACGGACACAAGACAAGCCTTTCCAGTATGTTCGAAGCTGTTGGATCTTATGCAGCAGGCAAGATCACAGAAGACGAACTGACAGAATTCGAGAACAAAACATGTCCTACATGTGGATCCTGTTCCGGTATGTACACTGCAAACTCCATGAACTGTCTGACTGAGGTTCTTGGTATGGGACTTCGTGGAAACGGAACCATTCCGGCAGTATATTCCGAACGTATCCGTCTTGCAAAACATGCAGGTATGCAGGTTATGGAAATGTACCGCAGAAACATCCGTCCGAGAGACATCATGACAAAGGAAGCAATCCTGAATGCCCTGACGGTAGATATGGCACTTGGATGTTCTACCAACAGTATGCTTCATCTTCCGGCGATCGCTCATGAAGTCGGAATGGACTTTGATATCAGTTTCGCAAACGAGATCAGTGCAAAGACACCGAACCTCTGCCACCTTGCACCGGCAGGCCCGACTTACATGGAAGATCTCAATGAAGCCGGCGGTGTTTACGCAGTCATGAACGAGCTGAACAAAAAAGGACTTCTCCATACAGAATGCATGACAGTAACAGGCAAAACAGTAGGCGAAAATATCAAAGACTGTGTAAACCTCAATCCTGAAGTTATCCGCCCGATCGACAATCCATACAGCCAGACCGGTGGACTTGCAGTCCTCAAAGGAAATATCGCTCCTGACGGCGGTGTCGTAAAACGTTCCGCAGTCGTAGAAGAAATGATGGTACACGAAGGACCGGCAAGAGTCTTTGACTGCGAAGAAGATGCGATCGCAGCGATCAAAGGCGGCAAGATCGTAGCCGGAGACGTTGTAGTCATCCGTTATGAAGGACCAAAAGGCGGTCCTGGAATGAGAGAGATGCTGAATCCGACATCTGCGATCGCAGGTATGGGACTTGGATCTTCTGTAGCTCTTATCACAGACGGACGTTTCAGTGGTGCATCCCGTGGAGCTTCCATCGGACATGTTTCACCGGAGGCAGCCGTAGGTGGACCAATCGCCCTGATCGAAGAAGGCGACATCATCAGCATCAACATTCCGGAACTCAAACTGGAAGTCAAAGTATCTGATGAAGAGATGGCAGCAAGAAAAGCAAAATGGCAGCCACGTGAACCAAGAGTCACAACCGGATATCTTGCAAGATATGCTGCAATGGTTACCTCAGGCAACAGAGGAGCGATCCTTGAAGTGCCGAAAGCAAAATAACTGAAATCATTCATTTTATATACACAGGAGGAAACACAATGCAGCTTACAGGTGCAGAGATCATCATTGAGTGCCTTAAGGAACAGAAAGTAGATACTGTTTTCGGTTATCCGGGAGGCGCGATCCTCAATGTCTATGATGCTCTCTATAAACACAGTGATGAGATCCACCACGTTCTGACTTCTCATGAACAGGGTGCATCTCATGCGGCAGACGGTTATGCCCGTGCTACAGGCAAAGTCGGAGTGTGCCTGGCAACCTCCGGACCTGGAGCTACAAACCTGGTTACCGGTATCGCGACCGCATACATGGATTCTGTTCCAGTCGTAGCGATCACCGCTAACGTAGGCAAACCACTTCTCGGAAGAGATTCTTTCCAGGAAGTTGATATTGCCGGTATTGTAATGCCGGTCACAAAACACAGTTTTATCGTAAAAGACATCTCCATGCTGGCAGACACACTCCGCAAGGCATTTTATATTGCCAAGAGCGGACGTCCGGGACCAGTACTGGTGGATGTGACCAAAGATGTAACAGCAGCAACTTATGAATATTCCCTGCGCCGTCCGGCTACGATCAACCGTGAGACTGAGACGATCCGCAGAGAAGATCTGGAAACTGCTGCACAGATGATCGAGGAAGCAAAGAAGCCGTATATTTTTGTCGGCGGCGGATGTGTGATCTCCGGAGCTTCCAAGGAGATCAGCGAACTGGCACATAAGATCCAGGCTCCGGTCTGCGATAGCCTTATGGGCAAGGGCGCTTTTTCCGGAGAAGATCCTCTGTATACAGGAATGCTTGGCATGCATGGAACCAAGACTTCCGACCTTGGCGTGACACAGTGCGACCTTCTGATCGTTCTGGGTGCACGTTTCAGTGACCGTGTCACAGGAAATGCCAAGACCTTTGCAAAACAGGCAAAGATCCTGCAGATCGATGTCGATGCGGCAGAAATTAACAAGAATGTTGTGGTAGATGCGTCTGTAATCGGAGATGTAAGAGAAGTTCTCCGCAGACTTCTGGAAATGATTCCGGAAAAACAGCATCCGGAGTGGATCGAGCATATTCAGGAGATGAAAGCCAAATATCCTCTGAGTTATGATCATTCCCAGCTCACAGGACCATACATTATAGAGAAACTCTACGAAATCACAGGTGGAGATGCAATTATCTCAACAGATGTCGGTCAGCACCAGATGTGGGCCGCACAGTACTTCAAGTACAAAGAACCTCGTACCTTCCTGACTTCCGGTGGCCTCGGAACGATGGGATACGGACTTGGAGCTGCAATCGGTGCCAAGATGGGAAGACCGGACAAAACAGTTGTCAACATCGCTGGAGACGGCTGTTTCCGAATGAACATGAATGAGATCGCGACAGCAGTACGCTGCCATAAACAGCTTTTACAGATTGTCATGAACAATCATGTACTGGGTATGGTACGTCAGTGGCAGACCTTATTCTATGAACACAGATATTCACACACCGTTCTTGACGATGCCGTGGATTTTGTGAAAATATCTGAGGGCATGGGAGCGAAAGCGATCCGTGTTACGAAGATGGAAGAAGTAGAGCCGGCGATCCGCGAGGCTCTCGCAACAGACGGACCTGTAGTACTGGACTGCTGGATCGATCAGGATCTCAGCGTGTTCCCGATGGTACCGGCAGGCGCAAGTCTGAATGAAGTTTTTGACGAGGAGGATATGAAGAACAATGAGCAGAGTGTATAATTTTTCTGCAGGACCGGCCGTACTGCCGGAACCTGTGCTGAAAGAAGTAGCAGATGAGATGATGGATTATCAGGGAACAGGCATGTCCGTAATGGAGATGAGCCACAGAAGTCCTGAATTCCAGAAGATCATCGATGATGCAGAGCAGGATCTCAGAGACCTGATGAACATCCCGGATAACTACAAGGTATTATTCCTTCAGGGTGGTGCTTCTCAGCAGTTTGCCATGATTCCGATGAACCTTATGAAAAACGGAGTAGCTGACTATATCGTTACCGGTCAGTGGGCAAAAAAAGCATATCAGGAAGCACAGAAATACGGAAAGGTAAACAAGATCGCCTCTTCCGAAGACAAAACCTTCTCTTATATCCCGGACTGCAGCGATCTTCCGATTAGCCCGGATGCAGATTATGTATACATTTGTGAAAATAATACAATTTACGGAACAAAATTCAAAACTCTTCCGAATACAAAGGGAAAAACTCTGGTAGCAGACGTTTCTTCCTGCTTCTTATCTGAGCCTGTAGATGTAACCAAATACGGCATCATCTACGGTGGTGTCCAGAAAAATATCGGACCTGCAGGTATGGTAATCGTCATCATCCGCGAAGACCTCATCACAGAGGATGTCCTTCCGGGAACACCAACCATGCTTACATATAAGACACATGCAGATGCAGGTTCCCTGTACAACACACCGAACGCTTACTGCATCTATGTATGCGGCAAAGTCTTCAAATGGCTCAAAGCTATGGGCGGACTGGAGGAAATGCAGAGAAGAAACATCGAGAAAGCCAAGATCCTCTATGATTTCCTGGATCAGAGCAAACTCTTCAAAGGCACAGTAGAGCCGGCTTCCCGTTCTCTGATGAATGTTCCTTTCGTTACAGGTGACAAAGACATGGATGCCAAATTCGTCAAAGAAGCAAAGGCAGCAGGTCTTGTAAACCTCAAAGGACACAGAACTGTAGGCGGTATGCGTGCAAGTATCTACAATGCAATGCCAAAAGAAGGCGTAGAAGCCCTTGTTGCATTCATGAAAAAATTCGAGGAGGAAAATGCATAATGTTCCAGTATAAATGCCTCAATCCAATCTCCCAGACAGGTCTCGGCCTGTTTGGAGATGATTACAAACAGACAGAAGAAATGAACGATGCCGATGCAGTCCTGGTAAGAAGTGCTAAGATGCATGACATGGAACTTCCGGAAAATGTCAAAGTCATCGCCCGTGCAGGTGCAGGTGTCAACAACATCCCGGTTGATGTATGCGCAGAAAAAGGTATCGTAGTATTCAACACACCAGGTGCAAACGCAAACGGTGTTAAGGAGCTTGTTCTTGCAGGAATGCTCCTTGCTTCCCGTGATATCGTTGGTGGTATCGAGTGGGTAGCACACGAAGAAGACAAAGAACACATCGACAAACTGGCTGAGAAACAGAAAAAACAGTTTGCAGGATGTGAGATCAGCGGTAAGAAGCTTGGTATCATCGGACTTGGTGCGATCGGAGCCATGGTTGCAAACTCTGCAACACATCTGGGAATGGAAGTTTACGGATATGACCCATTCATCTCCATCGATGCAGCATGGAACCTTTCCAGAACCATCAAACACAGCAAATCCCTGGATGAGATCTACAGCCAGTGCGACTACATCACCATCCATGTACCGCTTACAGACAACACACGCAAGATGATCGACAAAGAAGCTTTCACAAAGATGAAAGACGGTGTCGTTCTTCTGAACTTCGCAAGAGACCTTCTCGTTGACGAGGATGCCCTTGTAGAAGCTCTTGACAGCGGCAAGGTTAAGAAATACGTAACAGACTTTGCAAATGCAACCGTAGCAGGCAGACCGGGAATCCTCGTAACACCACATCTTGGTGCATCCACAGAGGAATCTGAAGAAAACTGTGCAGTTATGGCAGTCAAAGAAGTCAGAGATTTCCTCGAAAACGGAAATATCAAAAACTCCGTAAACTTCCCGAACTGCGACATGGGAACCTGCGTGGCAGTCGGACGTATCACCATCGCTCACAAAAACATCCCGAATATGATCAGCCAGTTCACCAAGATCCTCGGAAGCGAGGGACTGAACATCGCGGATATGACCAACAAGAGCCGTGGTGGATATGCATACACCATCATCGACCTGGAAAGCGCAGCATCCAAAGAAGCTCTGGATGAACTCAGAGCAATCGAAGGCGTGTCCAAAGTACGTGTGATCAAATAAGAATATACAGACAAAAGAATCCCGGATGATCCGAAATGGACCGTCCGGGATTCTTTTGTATATAAATGGCGTTAAAAATTATTTACGGCTTGCGATAAAGCTTTCCACTTCCTCACGTGTCGGCATAACTCTCAGGGCACCTTTGCGTGTGGTGATGAGGGATGCGGCTGCGTTTGCGAAGGTGAGAAGTTCTTTGAGGTTTTCTTCTGTGAGGTTCTCAAGGCCGTGGTCGAGAACGTAGTTCAGGGTGCTTGCGCAGAAAGTATCTCCGGCACCGGTGGTCTCGATGGTGTTTTCCTGGAGGAAAGGAGCTGCCTCTACGATCATGTCCTTGTAGTATGCGCGGCTTCCGTCCTTGCCCATGGTGATGAGGATGAGCGGGATGTTGTATTTTTCCTGGATCATGGCAGCACCCTTGTCATAATCTGTGGTTCCGCACATGAACTCTACCTCATTGTCAGAAATCTTTAATACATCACATTTGGACATGCCATATTCGATCTCCGCACGGGCATCCTCGAGAGATTTCCAGAGAGGCGGACGCAGGTTCGGGTCAAAGGTGATGATGCATCCGGCTTCTTTCGCAAGATCGATCGCGTGGCGTGTAGCTTCACGTACACCCTCATGAGTAGAAGAAAGTGTTCCAAAGTGGAAGATACGGGAAGCTTCGATCAGATCCTTCTGAACTTCTTCTTTGGTGAGCATCATATCTGCGCCCGGATCACGATAGAAAGAAAAGTCACGGTCACCATCCGGATAAGTATGTACGAAAGCGAGCGTGGTGTGGCAGTTTTCATCCATGATAAGGTTACGGGTGTCAATGCCGACTTCCTCAACAGCAGTCTTTAACTGTGTACCAAACATGTCTTTGCCGACTTTGCCGATGAAAGCAGTCTTTTTGCCAAGACGTTCCAGCATGGCGAGCACGTTACATGGAGCACCGCCAGGGTTTGCTTCCATCAGGGGATTGCCCTGAGAACTGTTTCCGTTTTCTGTAAAGTCGATCAGTAATTCACCGAGAGCGGTTACGTCAAATGTTTTGTTTTCCATAACGAAAAACCTCCTTGGATTTCTGAAATTTGTTTCCTGGATATCAGAAAAACTCTAGTTTCAATTTATCGTACCAGAGCAGTTTTGTCAAACAAATTTCGTTCTATTCTTTATTTTTATTGGAAAAAATGATAAACTATTATCAAAGAGATGACATTTGCAGAAACGTTTGACAGCAGCATCTCAGAATGGAGGCAGTAGTTATGGAAAGCAAAGCATACGAATATATGGACTGGCCGAGAATTGAAGCAGTGGTTTACGGAGAGGAAGCATCCCCGAAGGATGTCATGGCTCCGCGTCTTACGACAGACGGCGTTCTGATCCAGGGATTTTTCCCGGAGGCAGATAAAACAGAAGTTCTGGTCGGCTCCCGCAAATATGAAATGGAACAGGAAGACGAAGCAGGCTATTTTGCAGCAATGATCCCGGGAAGAAAGATCCCGGATTATAAATATCGCGTCACCAAAGGAGAAGAAACAAAGGAATTTGCAGATCCTTATGCATTCTCCGGCCAGATCACAGAAGCAGAGGAAAAAGCTTTCTGCGCTGGTGTTTATTATCACGCGTATGAGAAACTGGGCGCACATCCCATGGAGATTAATGGTGTTAAAGGAACCAGCTTTGCAGTATGGGCACCGAACGCGATGCGTGTCAGTGTTGTAGGTGATTTCAATGCGTGGGACGGAAGATGCCATGCGATGCACAGAATGCCGATGTCCGGTATCTTTGAACTTTTTATCCCGGGTGTGAAAGCAGGGGATATCTACAAATATGAACTGAAACTCAAGGGAAACAGGATCGAGCTGAAATCTGATCCATACGCAGCATGCACCGAGGTTCCACCGGCAAATGCATCTGTTGTGACAGATACCAGCACTTTCCAGTGGGAAGATGAGATCTGGATGAAAGAGCGTAAGAAATTCAGCGACCGCAAACAGCCAATCTCCATTTATGAAACTTCTCTTACAGAATGGAAAGATGCCACAGAGCTCGCAGATTTTGTAAAGAAACTGAACTATACCCATGTAGAACTGCATCCGGTCATGGAATACCTTGATGACGAAGCAGGAGAATACAGCACATTTGCTTATTATGCACCGACCAGAAGATTTGGCACGCCAGAGGATTTTCAGAAGGTTGTCAATGAACTTCACAAGGCAGGGATCGGTCTGATCCTTGACTGGACACCGTCTCATTTCCCGAGAGTGGAGGGAGGTCTTGAGCTTTTTGACGGAACACCGTTGTATGAGAATCCAGATCCGTCCATGGCGATCCATCCGATCTGGGGAACCCTTCTTTACAATTTCGACAGCCCGATGGTTAAGGATTTCCTTCTGGCAAACGCTTTTTACTGGCTGGAAGTTTATCATGTAGACGGACTCCGCCTGGACGATGTAGATTCCATGCTGTATCTTGATTTCGGCAGGGAATACGGACAATGGAAGCCGAACATCTACGGAACAAATGAAAACCTGGAAGCAGTAGAATTCCTGAAACATCTGAATTCCATCCTTGATAAGAAACTTCCGGGAACCCTCACGATCGCACAGGAGGACGGCCTCTGGTCCGAACTCACCGGAAGCGTGGAGGATGATAACATCGGCTTTGATTACAAATGGAACAACAACTGGGCAGGAGATTTTCTTGCTTACCTTTCCAAAGATCCGATCGAGAGAAAATATGTCCACGATCAGCTCACTCTGTCCATGATCTATGCTTACTGTGAGCATTACGTACTGCCGCTTGGAAGCCGTGAGGCAGGAAATCTCGCTGAATTTATGGAGAAACTTCCGGGAGATGAGGCACAGAAATTAAGTCAGGTCCGTGCGGCATATGCTTATATGATGATGCATCCGGGCTGTACCATGATGGCTCCGGGCAAAGAACTTCCAGAGGAGATGGAGAAATTTATCCATGACCTCAATGAGCTGTACCGCACCCATCCGGCACTGATCCAGAAGGATGATGAGTACGATGGATTTGAATGGATCCAGCTTATGAAATATGAGGAAAACGTCCTGACTTTCATGAGAAAGACAGACAAGCCGGAAGAAACGCTTCTCGTTGTATGCAACTTCGCGGCTGTTCCATATACAGACTATAAAGTAGGCGTTCCGTTCTTCGGCAAATACAAAGAAATCTTCAACACCGACGCCAAAGAATATGGCGGACAGGGAACGGTAAATCCGAGAGGAAAGACTTGCAAGCAGGATGAGTGCGATGAGAGAGAGTATTCCATCAAACTCAAAGTTCCTGCACTTGGCGTGACAGTATTTTCCTGCACACCGACCAAGAAAAGAGAAGCAGTCTCTGCCCCGGTGAAGAAAACTGAGAAAAAACCTGTGGCAAAGAAACCTCGCGTTTCCAGAAAATCTTCCAGGGCCGCTGTCAAGGAACCGGCGGCTACAGTGAAAGAGGAGAAGAAAGTTCTTGTAAAAGAAGCAGTTACTGCACCAAAGAAAACCAGAAAAACTGTAGCGAAAGAAACAGCATAAAAAATAATTCGCTGTAAATGAAGTTACAGCATAAAAATTAAAATTTGTTCTTGATTTTTCTGAGAAATCAGGTATAATAATGGTTGTGTTTCAGACACAGGCTGGAATAGCTCAGTCGGTAGAGCACTTCACTCGTAATGAAGGGGTCGTGAGTTCGAGTCTCATTTCCAGCTTGCCATTATTGAATCCGGATACTTTGAACAGAGTATCCGGATTTTTGCGTTATCCGGCGTTTTTTTTGTGATTTTTCAGTGCTTGCATTGCTGAAAATTTATGTTATCATAAGGGGATAAAGGTTTATTGCTTTTATAACGTATTAACTTATGAAAGTGAAGGCTTTTGATCCATGCTCTATACCTGAGAAAGCTGTACAGATTTTGATGGATATAGAGGATATCAAGAGAGGATGTTAAACAAATGTTAGATAAAACAGAAGAAAAGATTCTTCAGAGAATTGATGCATACAGAGAGCAGATCATAAATTTTGCAGAAGATATCGCTTCACATCCGGAACCGGGATTTGAAGAGATACGGACAGCACAAAAAACAGCAGAGTGTCTCAGACAGCTGGGATATGAGGTGACGGAGCATCTTGCACGGACTGGTGTACGTGGTGACAGTCATCCTGCAGAAGGCCCGCATCTGACGATCATCGGAGAGATGGATGCAATCGGCTGTAAGGCACATCCTGTGTCGGATCCTGTCACCGGTGTGGCACATGCCTGCGGGCATCACGCACAGATGGCAGCAATGATAGGCTGTGCAGCGGCACTGGCAGATACAGAAATTCAGAAAGAGCTTGGCGGAAGCCTTTCTTTTCTTGCAGTTCCTGCTGAGGAATATATTGATGCAGATAAACGTGTCCGTCTTCAGAAAGAAGGAACAGAATTCTGCTGCGGCAAGAGCGAGATGATCCGCACAGGAGTTTTTGATGATACGGATATTGCGCTGACGACCCATGTGCATATGGTTCCGGTCGAGGAGGATTTTTACCTGGGAAATCCGGCGTGCAACGGTTACAGTGCAGAACGAGTCACTGTCAGAGGCAAGGCCGCACACGGGGCGATCGATCCGTGGAACGGTGTCAACGCCCTCAGCATCACGACCAGCGCGATCCAGATGATGGGACTGATGCGTGAGACTTTTCGGGAAGAAGACCATGTACGTCTCCACAATGTGATCCGCAAGGCAGGCGATGTCATCAACAGCGTGCCGGATGAAGCAGTCATAGAGACGAAGGTGCGGGCGGCTTCCCTTGAGAAGATCGAGGAGATCACCGACATGGTCAACCGTGCCTACGACGGGGCTGCTTATGCATTCGGCGGCAGGATCGAGCGGGAAATACTCCAGGGCTACATGCCGATCCTTCCGAGAGAGGCAGACACGGCACTTCTGGAGGCGGCGGAGGATCTGGACCTTGATTATCGCACCGTGCAGAAGGGCGACTTCAACAATGCCTGCACGGATGTAGGCGATCTGAGCCATCTGATGCCGGTCGTGAATTTTACATTCAAGGGCTTTGAAGGCAAACTCCATGGGGCAGACTTCCGTATCACAGATCCGGAAAAGGCATACATCCTTCCGGCAAAACTGCTTGCCCTGACCATGTACAAACTCTTAAGAAACGATGGAGAGCAGGCCAGAAAGATCTGCACAGAGTTTACCCCGGTTTTTGACAGAGAAAGTTACACGGCTTATATCAGAAAGCAGACAGACCAAAAATAAAACAGCAGGAGGACAGGCAGAAAAATGGCAGAAACATGTTTGGAATTAAAAAAGATCAAGAAATCCTTTTCAAAGGATGAAACCGTTCTCAAAGAGATCAGTCTTTCCATCGGAAAGGGTGAATTTATCACACTTCTGGGATCTTCCGGATGTGGCAAGACGACAACCTTACGTATTATCGCGGGCCTTGAGACACCGGATTCCGGTCAGGTATTTCTGGACGGCAAAGATGTGACAGATCTCGCACCGGAAGCGAGAGACGTAAACACAGTATTTCAGAATTACGCCCTGTTTCCGCATATGACCGTTGCAGACAATATCGGCTACGGACTGAAACTTAAGAAAGTTCCGAAAGCCGAGATCAGAAAACGTGTCGCCGAAATGCTGGAACTGGTACAGCTTCCGGGATATGAGAAGCGTAAACCGTCAGAGCTCTCCGGTGGACAGAGACAGCGAGTTGCGATCGCACGTTCTCTGGTAAATAATCCGAAGGTCCTTCTTCTCGATGAGCCTCTGGGAGCATTGGATCTCCAGCTCCGCCGCGCGATGCAGCTGGAACTTAAGAAATTACAGAAAAAACTTGGCATCACGTTTGTCTACATCACACATGACCAGGAAGAAGCGATCAATATGTCAGACCGTATCGCAGTCATGAACCAGGGAAGATTTGAGCAGATCGGTTCCCCGGATGAGATCTACAATCATCCAAAGACCAGCTATGTGGCAACTTTTGTCGGAAATGCAAACATCCTTAAGGGAACTGTAGAAGCAATGGAAAGCGATCAGGTGCGCGTAAGCCTTGCAGGAGGAACTGTTCTGGCAGCGGCAGACGGCAATGTTTTACAGGCAGGAACACCGGTGACACTGGCAGTCCGGAGCGAAAATATCGTTCTTGACGAAACCTGTCAGAAAGGTCTTGACGCAGAAGTAGTCGAGAAGAGTTTTGCCGGAGGTCTTCTCCGCGTTGTACTGAAACTTACCGACGGAACAGAAGTGATCGCAAGCAGATACGGCATCGATGCGAGCGTGCAGCCAGGACAGAAAGTAACCTGTTTCTTTGAACCGGAGAATGCCGTTCTGGTAGATCTTGACACAGAAAGCGGGGCAGAATCATGAAAAAAAAGAAATCCGGCTCTGTCTGGATGATCCTGCCGTTATACATCTTTACGATCATTTTTGTGGCAGGACCGCTGCTTTATATGCTGGCACTGAGCTTTGCACAGCCAAAAGCAGGACACGGCGTGGAGTGGACATTTACACTTGCAAATTATAAAAAGATCCTTGACCCTGTCTACATGCAGACCTTTACAGGATCTTTCCAGCTTGCCCTGACCAGTACCCTGATTATCTGCCTGGTCGGATATCCGTTTGGATATTTTATGGCAAAACTTTCCGACAAATGGAAAAAACGCGCGATGATCTTTCTGATGCTGCCGTTTTGGGTAAACTCCCTGATCCGACTTTACGGATGGATGATCATCCTTCAGACCAAAGGGCTTCTGAACCATGTGCTCAAAAGCCTTGGGCTGATCGAGAAGCCGCTTCGTATCCTTTACAGCTATCCGGCGATCGTGATCGGTATGACCTATGTGCTGCTTCCGTTTATGATCCTTTCTGTCTATTCCAGCGCGGAGAAACTGGACTGGTCGCTCGTCGAGGCGGCAAGAGATCTCGGAGCGAGCCCGTTTAAGGCTTTTTGGACAGTATCTTTCAAACTGACTCTGCCAGGTCTTCTTTCCGGTGTGATCCTGACATTTATCCCGTCCATGGGACTGTTTTTCATCGCAGATATCCTGGGTGGAAACAAGATCGTGCTTGTTGGAAGTCTGATCCAGGAACAGATGACAAGAGGAAATAACTGGCCGTTCGCGGCGGCACTGGCTGTGGTATTGATGATCCTTACGACACTGATGATCATGCTGTACCGCAAAGTCACAAATGCAAAAGAATTGGAGGGTGTGGGATGAAAAAGAATTCAAAACTCTCCAGGTTTTACCTTGGATTGATTTTTGTACTGATGTATCTGCCGATCGCAGTCGTCATCGTATTTTCTTTTAATGAATCAAAACTTCCGGTGCGTTTTACCGGATTTTCCCTGAAATGGTATCAGGAGCTTTTTTCTGACAGCGCAATGATCGAGGCACTTGGAAATAGTTTGTTCCTTGGAGTGGTAAGCTGCTTTGTATCGGCGGTGATCGGAACTCTTGGGGCAGTCGGGCTTTCCAGGATCCACTGGAAGACAAAGGGAATCTTGGAATATATTTCCATCCTGCCGCTGATGATCCCGGAAATCATCCTTGGTATGGTCCTGATGGCTTTTTTCTATATGATGAATCTGCCGTTTGGTATGCTGACGCTCCTGATCGGACACACCGTTTTCTGCGTGCCGTATATTCTTATGGAAGTAAAAGCACGCCTTGCGGGAATGGACCCGTCGCTTGAGGAAGCGGCGAGGGACCTTGGTGCAGGACCGTTTCGGGCATTTTGGGATATTATCCTTCCGCTCATCATGCCGGCGGTAATGTCAGGTTCCCTTCTGGCATTTGCAATGTCCATGGATGATGTGGTCATCAGTATTTTTATTAACGGACCGCGTCTTTCTACTCTGCCGATCAAGGTCTACACACAGATCAAGACAGGCGTGACCCCGGAGGTCAATGCACTCTGTACGATCATGCTGGCGGTGACCCTTCTGATCCTGCTCGTTTATACCGCAATAGGAAAGTTTACAGGCAGAAATCAGAAAAAGAATTAAGAAAGTCTTTTCAATGAAACAAAAGTAAGATATACTAAACATGTCTGGAGTTTGTTAAAATCGAAACAAGACAAGAAGAGGAGAAAAAGTTATGAAAAAATTAGTGGTATGTGCATTATGTGCGGCACTCGTAGTTCCAACACTCGCAATTTCTGTTCAGGCAGATGACTCCAAAGAACTGGTGCTCTACACATGGGAGAACATGTTCCCGCAGGAAGTTCTTGACGGATTCGAAGAAGAAACAGGAATCAAGGTCGTTTATTCTAATTTTGATACAGATGAAAACATGCTGGAGAAACTTTCCATGGCAAAAGGCGGAGATTATGATGTTGTCGTAGCAGATGACTATATCATCCAGACTGCCATCGAGGAAGGCCTGGTGGAGAAACTTGACACATCCAAGCTGTCAGGATGGGGAAACATCAACCCGCTTTATCAGGGACAGTTCTATGATCCGAACGATGAATATACAGCACCGTACGGCGCAGGTATTCCGCTGATCGTTTATGATCCGGATCTGGTTGACATTGACATCAAAGGATACAATGACCTCTGGGATGCATCCTTAGAGGACAGCATTGCGCTGACTGCAAACTACCGTGTGATCAACGGTATCACAAACCTTGCTCTTGGTCAGGATTTCAATGACCAGAACACAGATGATATCGCAAAAACAGGAGAAAAACTTCTGGAACTTGCGCCGAACGTGCGTCTGATCCAGGATGACAATACACAGGATTCTCTTCTCAACGGAGAGGCAGGCGTTGCATTTCTTTATACTTCTCAGGTAACAGCAGCCCTTCAGGAAAATCCGGATCTCAAAGTGGTATATCCGGAAGAGGGACTTGGCTTTGGCGTTATGGGAATGTTCATCCCGAGCCAGGCACCGGACAAGGATGAGGCTTATCAGTTCATGGACTACATCCTTCAGCCGGAAAACGCAGCAAAATGTTTCGATTATATCGGATATTACTGCACAAACAAAGCAGCAGATTCCCTGCTTGAGAATCAGGACCTTGTTGTTCCGGATTCTGTAACAGAAGGATCAGCAGTAGAAAACATCAGCGCGGAGGCAGATGAGGCCTACAATAAGAACTGGACGGAGTTCAAGGCTGCCTGCAACTGATAGAAACAAGGGGGAAGCAGGATGGAAATCTACAAAGGTATTGCTACCTTTTCGGGAATTGCCATCGGAAAAATCTTATATTACAGCAGAGGGGAATATCAGATACGTCAGTGTCTGGTAAGCAACATCAAAAAAGAGATCGAGGATTTTCGTAAAGCGAAGGAGCAGGCGGTAGCGAAGCTCAAAGAACTTTACGAAGCCAATAAATCTCTGAATGAGCAGGAGGCCAGGACTTTCCTTAATCAGGCAAAGCTCCTGGAATCCGGAAGCTTCCAGAATGCGATCGAGAGCAGCATTGCCAACGAAAAGGTCAATGCTGCTTATGCAGTTATGACAAACCGTGATGAGCTGGTAGAGACCTTCCGCAACCTGGAAGAACCGGTGATCCGTAAGAGGATTTCAGACATTCAGGAAATATCCAACCGTCTGATCCAGATTCTCGGCGGAGCGGCGATCCGGATCAATCTGGGAGAGGAACCGGTGATCCTGGTGGCAGAGGCTCTGTCACCGACTGAGATCATGGAGATGGACAAGGAGAAACTTCTTGCCGTTGTCATGCATCATGGATCAGCCGTTTCTCATGCCTCCATTATGACAAAGACAATGGAGATCCCAACTCTGGTAGACATTGCACCGGATGACGAGTGGGATGGTATGACCGCGATCGTGGATGGTTATACAGGAACCATGTATCTGAATCCGGATGCAGAGATCAAGAAAGAATACGAGATCCGTCTTGAGGCGGATCGAAGAGAACGAGAAGAACTTCTCAAACTCAAGACACAGAAGGATGAGACGAAGGATGGAACAAAGATCGGTCTGTACGCAAATATCGGCAACATGAGCGATCTGAGCAGTGTCCTTTTTTACGGGGCTTCCGGCATTGGGCTCCTTCGAAGTGAATTCCAGTATCTTGGAAGGGAAAACTATCCGAGGGAGAATGAGCTGTTTCATGCGTATAAGAAGCTGGCAGAGACGATGGGAGAGCGTACAGCAGTGATCCGTACCGCCGATCTCGGAGCTGACAAGCAGGCTTCTTATCTGGATATTCCGGCGGAGACCAACCCGATCATGGGAAACCGTGGCATCCGTCTTTGTCTTGACCGTAAGAAGATGTTCAAGGCACAGCTTCGTGCGATCTACCGTGCCAGTGCCTATGGTAATCTTGCGATGATGTATCCGATGATCGATTCCGAAGAAGAGATGGATCAGATCGAGGAGATCATTCAGGAGGTCAAGGCAGGACTCGATGAAAAAGAAATTCCTTACCGTAATATCAGGACAGGTATCATGATCGAGACACCGGCAGCGGTTATGATCAGCCAGGAACTGGCAAGGAGAGTCAACTTCCTGAGCATCGGAACAAATGACCTGACACAGTATACACTTGCTATGGATAGGCAGAATCCTCTGCTCAAGGACAAATACAACGATCATCACCCGGCGGTGCTCCGTATGATCAAGATGGTAGTGGAAGCTGCACATCAGGAGAACCGTCAGGCAGGGATCTGTGGTGAGATCGCAGCAGATACGGAACTGACAGAAACCTTCCTTCAGATGGGGGTTGATTTCTTGTCTGTAGTGCCGGCGTGCATCCTTCCGGTCAGAAAGGCGATCCGCGAGACAGATCTGAGTTCTCAGCGAGGGTGATTATGAATAAAAAAAGCAAAGTGATCCTTCTTCCCTGTAATTCTTACAGGGAAGAACTTGTTTATGAGAATCTGGAGACCGGCCTTGAACTTCTGGGCAGTCTCGAATCTATTGTCGGCAAAGAAGAATCGGTTCTTCTGAAACCTAACCTTCTCAAGAAAGCAGAAGTTGATAAAGCTGTTATCACACATCCTGTGATAGTTGGCATGTTTGCGAGGCTGATGCGGGAGAAGGGGTATCAGGATATTATTCTGGCAGATTCGTGCGGCAATGGAACAACAACGAAAGTCATTCACGGAACAGGTATGGATACCTATCTTGATAAATTTGATATTCCGGCGATCGACTATACCAAGGGGGTCCATGTGGAGAATCCGGATGGGATCCAGGCGAAAGAGTTTGTCCTTCCTGCGGAACTTCTGGAGAGGGACTGCGTGATCTCTCTGTGCAAGATGAAGACGCATGCACTGGAACGTATCACAGGGGCGGTCAAGAACAGTTATGGATTCATCTATGGATTTCACAAGGCGAAGGGGCATACTCTGTATCCGAGCGCGGACAGTTTCGCCAGAATGCTGGTGGATCTGAACCAGTATGTGAAACCACGGCTGTATATCATGGATGGAATTGTTGCGATGGAGGGGAACGGACCTGGCTCCGGCGATCCGGCTCCGATGAATGTGATATTGATGTCGCAAGACCCGGTCGCACTGGACAGTGTGTTTTGTCATCTGATCCATCTGAAACCGGAGATGGTCCCGACAAATTATCACGGTGAGAAGATGGGACTTGGAACCTGGAAGGAAGAAGAGATCGAGCTTCTGACACCCGGCGGTCCGATCCGTATGGAGGATGCGGTGGCACAGTACGGGAACCCATACTTTGATGTAGACAGGAGAGTGGCGCGTTCCGGTATGTGGGAGCGTCTGGCGAAGGCTCTGAATATTTTTCAGAAGAAGCCATATATCCAGTCAGACAAGTGTATCCGCTGCGGGATCTGCGTCAAGAGCTGCCCGGTCCCGGAGAAAGCTGTGAATTTCCGAAACGGCAGAGAAAACCCGCCGGTCTATGATTACAGGAAATGCATCCGCTGCTTCTGCTGCCAGGAAATGTGCCCGGAGAAAGCGATTCATGTGAAATGAGAGGCGTGGCTGGCATGAGGCATCGGGATGCGCGAGATACTTGTGTTTGATGCCGATTATTGTTGGAGACTGGGGTGTGTGGCATCGGAATTCCTAATGCCTCCTGAACTCGATGCTGAGTGTGGGGAAATGGATGGCACTAGACATCGGATTGTGGGAAATTAGAAACAGGGAACGGGGGCTTTTGGAGCTGCAAACCACGTTCCCTGTTGATTGTATTGAATATTGAGGAGGTGCTAGTGGCGCGTCCCCAGATAGGATGATGTCCTGTGAACAGGTGCGAGTTATCGGATGCTATCGTGCAGTGCCTTGATAAATGCCGGAGTTGTTCCGCAGCATCCACCGACGACGGATGCGCCGCTTTCAATCAGAACTTTCATATAAGATGCAAAATCTTCTGCATTCATGCTGTATACGGCCTGTCCTTTGTCATCGATGGTCGGCATGCCGGCGTTTGGTTTGGCGATGACTGGGATGGATACATTTTCTTTGATGCTTCGTACGACGGATACAAGCTGGTCCGGTCCGACGGAACAGTTGATACCGACTGCGTCTGCACCGGCTGCTTCAAGAGAAACAGAAGCTTCGATAGCATTGCCGCCGCTGAAGATACTTCCATCCGCCTCTACAGTCATGGTGCACATGATCGGAAGATCACATACAGAACTTGCAGCGTCGACTGCGGCGAGAGTTTCTTCGATGTTGATCATGGTCTCTGCTGCGATCAGGTCAATGCCTGCATCGGCAAGGATACGAACCTGTTCCTGGTACATATCAAAAGCTTCTGTGTAGGTATAATTACCATCTGCAGTGATAAAAGAACCGGAAGTCGTGATATCACCGGCTACGTAGACACCATTTCCGGCGAGTTCTCTGGAATATCCGACGAGAGTACGGTTGATCTCCTCGATACGGTCTGTCAGTCCATGTTTGGCAAGATTCATACGGTTTCCGCCAAAAGTCGGAGCATAGATGACTTGGCTTCCAGCCTGGATATAGGCGCGCTGGAGATCCTGGATGACATCCTTATGGTCAATAACCCAGGTCTCGGTACAGATGCCGCGCGGCATGCCGCTCGCCATCAGATTGGAACCGGTAGCTCCATCCAGAATCAGGATATTTTCGGTCAGTTTACGGAATTCTTCTTTTGTCATGAGTTTGTTGCCTCCTTGATGAAAAATAAAATGTATAAGCAACTTACCTGGCAAGCTCCGCATTTCCGTCGGAAGGTGCTTATTTCAGTTTCCTATTATAGCATGGGATGTTTTGAATGTCGAGATGTGGTTCCTATTTACAGGTAATATCCCGCGAGGTGTTTTGCCATGAATATGACAAAATCCCGATAACGAGATGCGATATCTGTCGACATTTGTCGATGGAAAAAAGTTGCTGTTTTTATCAAAATATGGTAGCTTAAAAATATAATCTTTACCCGGCAGTTCTGTCGGTGAATTTCCCAAAATAATATTATATCAGGGTACAAAATTTCAGAGTCCATTCCTGCCTGCGGGAAATGGAAACTGGTTTTGCAGAAAAAATAAAAAGTTTATAAGGAGGCATCATGAATTTATTCGACTATACGTACTGCGGGAATTATAACCGGCAGATACAGAATCTCTCCAGGATCGTTCCGGAGAAATGGAGTTTTGGCAGCACAGAAGACAATGGAATCCTCAAAGGTTATCTGGAGCACACTTTTCAGAGGGTATATGAGGAAGGCAAAATACTGGAAACAGATAACTATGCAATTTTTAATACAGGATTATTTAATCGCTATTATCAGCCGGTCTATGTTTATTTTATCCCAAATCTTGTCCCGGACAGGCAGAGATGGTTCCTGGAGGGATTTTATACGGAATACAATCTTCTCAAAGCTGGAATTGTAGACCTTCCGGAACGTGCAGAATATGTGCAGAACCCAGCAGAGCTTGTCTTTGATATCGGACTGGATATTGTTCCACAGTATGAGCACATTTTTGAGGAAGCAGAGAATAGCCAGCGTCTTCCGGAAACGATCCGCAACAGCGTCATGAAAGTCCAGCTTTTTGACGGGGCACTGCGGCAGACGAAGCGGATGCTGGAAGCAGATTACCGCACTGCGATCCCTCAGTATTATAATCACGGCATTCAGTTTCTCATCCCTGTATGTCTGCAGGACCCTGCAAAAGCAGACCTCGCCCTCGCCTGCGTCAAGACAGAAGACGGCAATAAATACCTCGGCAGGACGTGCCTCACCCTCAAAATGGCCTATCACAACGCAAGACTTCTGGCAAAGATCCACAGCAGCTGGCTATGTCCGTAACTAAAGCAACACTGTAAAAACCACTCGTTCATAACGAACGTGGTGGCTTTTACAGTGTGCTGGCAAACAAGAGAAAGCACGTGTGAACTCCATATAAATAAAGGTTGTAAAAATATCGTAAAATCTATTGAAATCGAAATGTTTTTGTGATACAAAAGTAAAGTTACCATTCATATATTTTTCATTTCAAAAGAGGGGATATTTTTAGGGAGGAACAGCCAATGAGCAATAAGCTGATCGACTTGATCGACATTTCCAAATCCTACGGGATGCAGACAGTTCTGGATGAACTGAATCTTTATATCAGGGAGAATGAATTCCTGACACTTCTTGGACCGAGTGGATGTGGAAAAACTACCACACTTCGTATTTTGGGAGGCTTTGAGATGCCGGATAAGGGTCGTGTGATCTTTGACGGGCAGGATATCACTGATCTTCCGCCTAATAAGCGACAGCTGAATACCGTATTTCAGAAGTATGCGTTATTTACACATATGAATATTGCGGAGAATATTGCCTTTGGATTAAAGATAAAAAATAAAAGTAAACAATATATCCATGACAAGATCAAATACGCACTGAAACTCGTCAACCTGGACGGCTTCGAGAACCGTATGCCGGACTCCTTAAGTGGCGGCCAGCAGCAGCGTATCGCTATCGCAAGAGCAATCGTAAATGAGCCGAAGGTCCTTCTTCTGGATGAGCCTCTGGGCGCTCTGGACCTCAAGATGCGCCAGGATATGCAGTACGAGCTGATCCGTCTCAAGAATGAGCTGGGGATCACTTTCCTGTATGTAACACATGATCAGGAAGAAGCCCTTACCATGTCTGACACTATCGTAGTTATGAACCAGGGTTACATCCAGCAGATCGGAACTCCGGAGAAAATCTACAACGAGCCGGAGAATGCTTTCGTGGCAGATTTTATCGGTGAGAGTAATATCATTTCTGCAACGATGGTGCAGGATCGTCTTGTCAAGATCCTCGGAGTGAATTTCCCGTGCGTGGACGAAGGATTCGGACAGAACAAACCGGTTGACGTTGTTATCCGTCCGGAGGATATCGACCTTCTCAAACCGGGTGAAGGAAGCATCGACGGTGTTGTCACACACCTGATCTTTAAAGGTGTTCATTATGAGATGGAAGTCATGGCAAATAACTATGAATGGCTGGTACACAGCACAGATATGTTCCCGGTTGGAACGGAAGTCAGCATCCATGTAGATCCGTTTGACATCCAGATCATGAAAAAACCGGAATCAGAAGATGAGGAGGCGGTAAACATTGAAGAATAAGCGTCTGCTTGCCGGACCTTATCTTTTCTGGTCCGCATCTTTTGTCGTGATCCCGCTTCTGGTGATCGTTTATTATGCATTTACCAGCGATGAGGGAACTTTTACATTTTCAAACCTGGCACAGATCACGACACCGGAGAATCTGAAGGCTCTGGGAATGTCCATCCTTCTGTCTTTCTTAAGTACCGCGATCTGTCTGATCCTTGCCTATCCGCTGGCAATGATCCTGAGCCAGAATAAAGTCAGTCAGACAAGTTTTATCGTGCTGATCTTTATCCTGCCGATGTGGATGAACTTTCTTCTCCGCACCCTGGCATGGCAGACACTGCTTGAAAAAAACGGTGTCATCAACAGCGTGTTGAGTTTCCTGCATCTGTCGGCACTGGAGATCATCAATACACCGTATGCGATCATCCTTGGTATGGTGTACAACTTCCTGCCGTTCATGGTGCTTCCGATCTATAACGTACTGATCAAGATCGACAGCAATGTTATCAACGCGGCACGTGACCTGGGAGCAAATCCGGTACAGACTTTCTGCAAGGTTATTTTTCCGCTGAGTATCCCGGGCGTGATCAGCGGTATCACTATGGTATTTGTACCGGCACTGACAACATTCGTTATCTCCGACCTTCTGGGAGGCGGTAAGATTCTCCTGATCGGAAACGTGATCGAGCAGTCCTTTAAACAGAACAGCAACTGGCATGTCGGAAGTGGACTTTCTCTTGTGCTGATGGTATTCATCATTGCAAGTATGGCACTTGTGGCAAAATACGACAACGAAGACGGGGGTGCGACATTTTGATCAGAAAATACTTACAGAAAATATACCTGGCTCTTATTTTTATTTTGCTGTATGCACCGATCGTGACGCTGGTCGTGCTGTCCTTTAACCAGTCCAAGACGAGAGCGAAGTGGGGCGGATTTACCCTGAAATGGTACAAAGAACTGTTCCAGAACGAACAGATCATGAGTGCCTTTTATACGACACTGATCATTGCCTTTGTCTCAGCGGCGATCGCAACGATCATCGGAACGGCAGCAGCAATCGCCATTCAGGGAATGAAGCAGAAATGGAAGACCATGTACATGGGTCTTACCAACATCCCGATGATGAATGCAGAGATCGTTATGGGTGTGTCATTGATGCTTCTCTTTATTGCTTTTCACATGACACTTGGTTTCGGCACCATCCTGATCGCGCATATTACGTTCAATATTCCGTATGTGATCCTGAGTGTGTCACCGAAGCTGAAACAGACAAACCGTTATACATATGAAGCGGCAATGGACCTCGGGGCATCCCCGGTCAAGGCTTTCTTCAAGGTGGTTTTCCCGGATATCGTGCCGGGAGTCCTCTCCGGATTTATGCTGGCGTTTACCATGTCCCTGGATGATTTCGTTATCACCCACTTTACCAAGGGACCTGGGATCGACACACTTTCCACCAAGATCTATACAGAGGTACGAAAGGGAATCAAACCGGAGATCTATGCACTTTCCACGATCATGTTCGTGACGGTGCTTGTCCTTCTGATCCTGGTCAACTATTCTCCGAAGGAAGAAGAGGAGACCACAGCCAGAAAGAAAGTCCGCAGACCATCCAAAGTCAAGAAGATCATCATCCGCCGTGTAATCCCGGTGACGATCTGCATCCTCTTTATCGGAGGCGGATTCTACTATGCGGAAGAAAGTGGTGTCGTGAATGATGATAAACTGGTTGTTTACAACTGGGGTGAATACATCGATCCGGAAGTCCTGACCATATTTGAGGAAGAGACAGGGATCAATGTTGTTTACGAAGAATTTGAGACAAACGAGATCCTTTATCCGAAGGTAAGTTCCGGTGCAATCGCATACGACGTGGTCTGCCCGAGTGATTATATGATCCAGCGAATGATCGAGAATGACCTGCTTACAGAGATCAACTTTGACAACATTCCGAATATCAAGAATATCGGCAAGCAGTATATGGAACAGTCCAGACAGTTTGACCCGGAGAATAAATATTCCGTACCATACTGCTGGGGAACTGTCGGTATCCTTTACAACAAGACTATGGTGGATGAGCCGGTCGACAGCTGGTCGATCCTCTGGAATCCAAAATACAAGGACAACATTCTGATGCAGGATTCTGTCCGCGATGCGTTTGGTGCGACACTGAAATATCTCGGATATTCTCTGAACTCCACCGACCTTGATGAGCTGACGGAAGCTAAGAACCTTCTGATCGAGCAGAAACCTCTGGTGCAGGCTTATGTCATCGACCAGGTGCGTGACAAGATGATCGGAAACGAGGCAGCTCTTGGCGTGATCTATTCCGGTGAGGCAATCTACACACAGAAAGAAAATCCGAACCTGGAATACGTGATCCCGAAGGAAGGCTCCAATATCTGGATCGATTCCTGGGTAATTCCGAAGAATGCAGAGCACAAGGAAAATGCAGAAAAATTCATCAACTTCCTCTGCAGACCGGACATTGCGCTGATGAACTTTGAATATATCACTTACTCCACACCGAATGAGGCCGCAAGAGAGCTGATCGAGGATGAATCCATCCGAAACAGTGAGATCGCTTTCCCGGATCTTTCCAAGTATGACAATCTGGAAACTTTCCAGTATCTTGGAACAGAGGCGGATCAGGTATACGGAGATCTGTGGAACAAGGTAAAATCATCATGAAAACAAACGAAAAAGTATCCAATTATATAAAACTCTGCAGCGAATGGGCAGAGAAATTCCTTCAGATGGACAAAGAAGAATTAAAGAAAAGACTTCCTGAACTGAAAGAAGAGGACGGTTATCTCAAGATCACACACTTCGGAGTCCCGTTTGGGATCCGCCTGGATGATGGCAGGATCGACCGCTTGGATGGAAAAGGCGAAGCAAATGCGACGGAGATGCTGAACATCTATACGCTTCTCGGCTATGTCAGGGAAAATGCTTTCTTCATGGACAAGTGGGTGCCGTTTGCGGATCTCCGTGATGCGAGACCTTTTGGACCCGCATACAAGATCGGTGTGACGGATGTGTTCGCGGCGACTTTTTCCGGCCATGCGAAGAAACTTAAGGAGGCTTTTCTTAAGCTGAACGGTACAGAACTTCCGCAAGGAGATGTCGGCTACCAGATCAATGCTTTTGAATGCGAACCAATGCGGTTCTATTTCTGGGACTGTGACGATGAATTTGAGGCACAGGGAAATATCCTGTTTGATTACAGCGCGACAGATTTTAACCATGTGGAGAGCGCTGTCTCCACGGCAGAGATGGGCGTAAAGAGACTGGCAGAGCTGGCGGGACTTCCGCTTCGTGGGAAATCCTTCGGTATGCAGTAAGCTGCCATAAAATCAAGAAATATCAACAGACAAAGACACTGGAATGAAAAAAGACATTTCAGTGTCTTTTTGTGCATTATTTTGAAAAAATGTCGAGTTAACTATAACTTACCGAGTTGTTTTGTAAAATTATACAAAAAGCAACTGCAAAATCAGGACTAAAATAAGCAAAATACACAAAAAATACTTGAAATATGAAAAAACATCTTCTATAATAAAAATATATGTGGGAGCAATGCAAAAACACAGTGAACGTGAAAAGGAGGGAACTGAATGTTAGACAAATCATACTATGATAAGGCAGATGAGGTCATTGCTGTTTATGGACGCAAGCCGGATTCTCTGATCCCGATCATGCAGGATATTCAGGCTGCGTATCGTTATCTGCCGAAAGAACTTCTGAACTATGTAGCAGATGAGATCGGGGTAACCCGTTCAAGAGCATATAGTGTGGCAACATTCTATGAGAATTTTTCATTCGAAGCAAAAGGTAAATATGTGATCAAGGTATGTGACGGAACTGCCTGTCATGTAAGGAAATCCGTACCGGTCAGAGAAGCCCTGATGAAGGAGCTTGGACTGAATGACAAGAAGCACACCACAGACGATATGCTTTTTACAGTAGAGATTGTATCCTGTCTGGGTGCGTGTGGACTTGCACCAGTCATGATGGTTAATGATGACGTTCATCCGAAGATGACCCCGGATCTGGCAGTAGAGCTGATCCACAAACTGCGAGAGGGAGGTGCCGAGTAATGTTTTTACATAACAGAGAAGAACTTCAGAATCTGCGCAAAGAAGCAGAGGAACGTCTGCATGCAGCGAAGCTCCGCGTCCTGGTCTGTGCAGGAACCGGATGTATTGCCAGCGGCTCCAAGGAAATTTATGACAAGATGGTAGAACTGTCCGAGGGAAACGGACAGGTTTCTGTAGAATTTGAAGGAGAAGTTCCGCATCCTGAGATCAGAAAGAGCGGATGCCACGGATTCTGTGAGATGGGACCTCTGATGAGGATCGAGCCTCTCGGAATCCTCTATATCAAAGTCAAAGTTGAGGACTGCGAAGAAATTTATGAGAAGACGATCTGCCAGGGACAGCCGATCGAGAGACTGCTGTATCATAAGGACGGACAGGTTTACCAGAGTGAGGAATCCATTCCGTTCTATGCTGGACAGATGCGTTTGGTACTTAAGAACTGCGGACATATCGACGCAGAGAATATCGAGGAGTATATCGCTGTAGGCGGCTATTCTGCACTGGAGAAGGTACTTTTTGACATAGACAAGGATACAGCACTGGATATGATGGAAGAATCCGGTCTCCGTGGACGAGGCGGCGGTGGATTCCCGGCCGGCAGGAAATGGAAACAGGTTGCCCGCCAGAAGGAAACCCAGCGTTACGTTGTATGTAATGGTGACGAGGGTGACCCGGGTGCATTCATGGATCGAAGCATCATGGAAGGTGACCCGCACAAGATGCTCGAGGGTATGCTGATCGGTTCTTATCTGACCGGTGCACAGAATGCATACATCTATGTACGTGCCGAGTATCCTCTGGCAGTAGAGCGTTTGCAGAAGGCAATCACACAGGCAGAGGAGCATGGTCTGATCGGTGACAATGTCCTCGGAACAGATTTCTGTATCCACTTCCACATCAACCGTGGAGCAGGAGCTTTCGTCTGTGGTGAGGGTAGTGCCCTGACAGCTTCTATCGAAGGTAAGAGAGGTATGCCGCGTGTGAAGCCGCCGCGTACAGTAGAGCAGGGACTTTTTGCAAAACCAACCGTATTAAACAACGTTGAGACTTATGCCAACGTACCGATGATCATCACCAATGGTGTTGAGTGGTACAGAAGCATTGGTACAGAAGGAAGCCCGGGAACCAAGGCATTCGCACTTACCGGTAACGTAAACAATACCGGTCTTATCGAAGTTCCGATGGGAACCACACTCCGTACCATCATTTATGATATCGGAGGCGGTCTCAAGGGCGGCGGTAAATTCAAAGGTGTTCAGATCGGTGGACCTTCCGGCGGATGTCTCGTAGAAGAGAATCTGGACGTTCCGCTTGATTTTGACCAGGTTAAGAAATACAATGCGATCATCGGTTCCGGCGGTCTGGTTGTTATGGACGAGAGCACCTGTATGGTCGATGTTGCGAAATTCTTCATGGGATTCACTCAGAGAGAATCCTGCGGGAAATGCGGTCCGTGCCGAATCGGAACGAAGCGTATGCTCGAACTCCTTGAGAAGATCACAGACGGCAAGGGCGAGATGGAAGACCTTGACAAACTGGAAGAAACAGCGAAATTCATCCAGGCGCGTTCTCTCTGCGGACTTGGCAAGAGTGCACCTCTTCCGGTCCTCAGTACGCTCAAGAACTTCCGTGACGAATATATCGAACATATCGTAGAGGGTAAATGCCGTGCCCATGTCTGCGAGGCAATGAAAGTTTACGAGATCGATCCTGAGAAATGTAAAGGATGTACGAAATGTGCACGTAACTGTCCGGTTGGTGCGATCGCAGGCGAGAAGAAACAGCCGCACAAGATTGATCCGTCCAAATGTATCAAATGCGGAAGTTGTATGGACAACTGCCCGTTTGGTGCGATCGGCGTGAAATAAACAGATGCAGAAAAGGAGGGAACGACATGATTCATTTGACGATTGATGGCAAGCCTGTTGAAGTCGAGAAGGGTACGACCATCCTTCACGCAGCCAAGAAGGTAGGGATTACGATTCCTACTCTGTGCTATATAGAAGATCTACTGCCGGACGGTTCCTGCCGTTTATGTGTAGTTGAAGTAAAGAATAATGGAAGAACAAAAATAGATACCGCCTGTACGATGCAGGTTTCTGAGGGTGACGAAGTTTTCACCATGTCAGAAAAAGTAGTCGAGTCAAGAAAACAGACACTGGATCTGCTTCTGTCCGACCACAACACTCACTGTTTCTCCTGTCCGGGCAACGGTGACTGTAAACTCCAGGACTATGCTTATGAGTATGGTGTAGAAACATCAAGTTATACAGGAGCGAAGAGCGGTGGAGAGATTGATGATTCCAACAAATTTTTTACCTATGATCCAAGCCTCTGTATCCTGTGCCACAGATGTGTCAACACCTGTAACCAGATCGTAGGAAGAGGCGCGATCGCAACTCTGGAACGTGGTTTCCAGTCCGTGATCGGAAACGGTGAAGGTCTCTGGGCAGACGGCACCTGCGAGTCCTGCGGAAACTGTGTACAGGCATGTCCGACCGGTGCGCTCACCATGAAACGAAGAAAGAAATACCGTGCATACCAAATCGACAAGAAAGTCCTTACTACCTGCCCGCACTGTGCGACAGGATGTCAGTATTACCTGCTTGTCAAGGACGGTAAGATCGTAGATACAGAAGCTTATGACGGACCGTCAAACAAAGGACTTCTCTGTGTTAAGGGACGAAGCGGAAGCTTTGACTTCGTACATCATCCGTCCAGGATCACAGATCCGCTGATCAAGAACAAAGAAACCGGTAAATTTGAGAAAGCAACCTGGGACGAGGCTCTTGATCTGGTTGCATCCAAATTTATGGAGATCAAGAAGAAATATGGTTCCGAATCTCTGGCTGGTTTTGCATGCTCCCGTTCACCGAACGAGGATATCTACATGGTCCAGAAGATGGTCCGTACCTGCTTCGGAACCAACAATACCGATAACTGTGCACGTGTATGCCACTCCGCATCTGTAGCAGGTCTGGCGATGACACTTGGTTCCGGTGCAATGACCAACCCAATCGAGGATATTACCAAGAAACCAGATGTGATCATGCTCGTAGGTTCCAACCCGGAAGAAGCACATCCGGTTGTAGGTATGCAGATCCGTCAGGCAGTACAGCGTGGCTGCAAGCTGATCGTTGTTGACCCGCGTGACATCGATCTTGCAAAACATGCAGACATCCATCTGAAACTGAAACCAGGTACCAACGTTGCATTTGCAAATGGTATCATGAACGTTATCATTTCCGAAGGACTCCAGGATGACAAATTCATCGCAGAGAGAACCGAAGGTTATGAGAAGATCAAAGAGATCGTTAAGGATTACACACCGGAGCGTGTAGCCCAGATCTGCCACATCGATGCAGACGACTTAAGAAAAGCTGCGATCATGTACGCAAAAGCCGACAAGGCTCCGATCATCTACTGTCTTGGTGTAACCGAGCATTCCACTGGTACAGAGGGCGTTATGTCCATGTCCAATATGGCACTTCTGGTTGGTAAACTTGGCCGTGAGGGCTGTGGTGTCAACCCGCTCCGTGGTCAGAACAACGTACAGGGAGCCTGCGATATGGGTGCATCTCCTGGAGACTTCCCGGGATATCAGAAAGTAGCCAACCCGGAAGTAATTGCCAAATTTGAAAAAGCATGGAACACCAAGCTGAACACGAATCCGGGACTTCATGCAACAGAGGTATTCCCGGCAGCGATCAAGGGCGACATCAAAGGCCTTTATATCTATGGAGAGGACCCGGTTGTTACCGACCCGGATACACATCATATCATCAAGGCACTGGAAAGCCTGGAATTCTTTGTGATCCAGGAACTCTTCATGACAGAGACCGCAGAATATGCAGATGTCATCCTTCCAGGTGTCAGCTATGCAGAAAAAGAGGGAACCTTTACAAATACAGAGCGTCGTGTACAGCGTGTGCGTAAAGCAGTGACAATTCCAGGAAATGCAAGATTGGATACCGATATCCTTATTGATCTGATGAACCGTATGGGATATCCGCAGCCGCACCTGACTTCCGCCCAGATCATGGATGAAATCGCATCTGTAACACCATCCTTCGGCGGAATCAGCCATGCACGTCTGGACAGCGAAGAAGTAGGCGGCAAGGGCCTCCAGTGGCCATGCCCGACCAAGGATCATCCTGGAACACCGATCATGCACGTCGGCAAATTTGCGAGAGGACTTGGATGGTTCTATCCGGCAGAGTACATTCCGTCAGCAGAGCTTCCGGATGAAGAATATCCGATCATCCTTATGACCGGACGAATCCTGTATCATTACACAACAAGAGCAATGACAGGAAAGACACCGGAACTGATGGAAATCGAGGGCAGATCCTTCATCGAAATGAATGAGCAGGATGCTGAGAAACTGGGAATCAAGAACGGCGACAGAGTACGTGTGACCTCCAGACGAGGACAGATCGAATCCACCGCCCGTGTGGGAACCAAAGTATCCAAGGGAGAATCCTGGATGCCATTCCACTTCCCGGATGGAAATGCAAACTGGCTGACAAATGCAGCACTTGATAAATATGCAAGAATCCCGGAATACAAAGTATGTGCGATCCGAATTGAAAAAGCATAAGATCAGATGTTATAAATGATTCAGAACAGAGGATATTTTCAGAGACCGGAGAGGTGTCGAAAATATCCTCTGCTTTTTTGTTCAAAAGAAGCGAAAAGGTTGAGCTTTTTTTGTCTATATGTTACAATAAATCGAAAACAGGATTGTGACATTTTGTTGAGAAAAAATATCATTAATCAGACACCAGTTTGGAAAACGATGTTTGAAGGACAGGGGAGAAATGTTTTGGAAAATCTCAGGGTAGAAGAAGCAATTGAGCAATTGCTGATGTATACGAAAGCGGTACAGGAAGCGGAAACTGTGTCTTTACTTTCAGCAAACGGCAGGATACTGGCAGAGGACATGAAAGCAGAGAGAGACAATCCTCCATTTGACCGTGCACCGGTAGATGGCTATGCCTGTAAGGCTGAGGATCTGGCGGGAGCACTGCCGGAAAAGCAGGTCACACTCAAAGTGATCCGGGAAGTTGATGCCGGAGAATATTTTGACGGAACCGTGCAGCACGGGGAAGCGGTACGTATTATGACAGGTGCGGCGATTCCGGCAGGATGTAACTGCTGCGTCAGACAGGAAAATACGGATTATGGAGAGGATACCGTACAGATCTACAAGAGCATGGAACAGTGGGAGGACTACTGTTTTCAGGGTGAAGACTTTAAGAAAGGTACAGTTTTACTGAAAAAGGGTACAAAACTCAGTTTTATAGAGATAGGAATCCTTGCCAGCATGGGTGTGGCAGAAGTTCCTGTTATAAGACGGGCGAGAGTTGCGGTCCTGACAACCGGTGATGAAGTGATGAAGCCGGGAGAAGAACTGAAACTGGGCAAGATCTATGACTGCAACCAGAGTCTCCTTGCAGCGAGACTGATGGATTTTGGCGCAGAACTGACACGGATCGATAAGATCCCGGACAACCCGCAGGATATGGCAGAGGCAGTCAGAGAAGCGGCGGAGGTTTCAGATCTGATCATTACAACGGGCGCGGTATCCGTAGGCAAGAAGGATATCATGCACGAGGTAGTCCGGATCCTGGGAGCACAGAGGATTTTTTGGCGGCTTGAGATGAAGCCGGGAATGCCGACGCTTTTTTCTGTCTATGAAGGCACACCGATGCTCAGTCTTTCTGGAAATCCTTTTGGGGCGGCGGTATCTGTGGATCTTCTGATCCGTCCGATGATCCAGAAGCTGACACAGGACGACACACTTCGTCCGGTAAGGAAGAAATGTACTCTGACGAATGATTTTGGTAAGAGTGTCGGAGGACGCCGTTATGTACGTGCGGTCACAGACGGAGAAACCGTGACGATCCCTACCAAGATCCATTCGAATGGAATCCTTTCGACCATGGCAGGATGTAACTGTCTGATCGAGATGCAGAAGGGAAAGACCGGAAGTCATGCAGGAGAAGAAGCGGAAGTTCTTCTTCTGTGACAGGATGAGCGAAATGAAAGAACAGAAGGGTCAGCTGATACTGGCGGTAAGCGGAGTCAAAAATTCGGGAAAAACAACATTGATCGCATCACTTTTGTCGAAGCTGAAACAAAAAGGTCTTAAAGCTGCTGTGATCAAGCATGACGGGCATGAGTTTGAAGCGGATATACCGGGGACAGACACCTGGAGATTCGGGGAAGCCGGAGCCTGCGGGACGCTTGTTTTTTCCGGGACAAAATATATGATGGTCAAATATCAGCCGTCACCAGAGACGGACGAACTGATCGCCTGCTTTCCTGAGGCAGATGTGGTCTTGCTGGAGGGTTTTAAATATTCGGAATACCCCAAGATCGAGGTCATACGACGGGGAAATTCTTCGAGATCTGTCTGTGATCCGAGATTCCTTCTGGGAATCGTGACGGATCTTCGAAGGGAAGAACTGGATGCGGCGGGAAGCGCTTTGCTGGAAGAATTGCCATTTTTTGACCTGAATGAAACAGAAGTTCTGTCGGATTGGATTTATTGCTTATGGAGACAGAGACAGACCGGACGGCAATGACCAGCACAGCAAAAATGAGGAGTAACAAAACGCGGAATGAGTGAAAAAACAGAGAATATTACAACGGAGCAGCAGAACGAGGACGCAGTGCTTGGCATAAAGACCAAGATCGTTCTGTCGAAGAATATCGATTTTTTTGGACCGGGGCTTTTTCATCTTCTTCAGTATATTGATGAAGAAGGGACGATCCATGCGGCATCCAAGAAGATGGGAATGTCCTATTCCAAATGCTGGAAGCTTCTGAACCGGGCGGAGGAACAGATGGAATTTACTTTTCTTGACCGCTATAACGGCGGACCGCACGGAGGAAATTCAAGGATCACGGAAGAAGGCCGTGAGTTTATGAGACGCTATGAAGCATTACTGGAAGAAATGAAAGAAATAAGCCAGAAGGCTTTTGAGAAATATTTTAAGGAATATTTTAAGGAATATTTGTAGCTATGAGGATGCGGCAGGATGTTTCGTTTCGAACAGAAGCATCCTGTCGCAGTTTCTGCACAGATAAGAAAGATCAGACCTGACTGAAGACTTTCATCCGGTCTCTTCTGGCGGCACAGACGAGGGTCAGGCGATAGGCTTTGGCAAGTTCGATCGCCTCTGTGGTAGGAGATGCCTTGCTGGAAAGCACCGGAATTCCGGCATAGATCGCTTTCATTGCCATATCGGTCGGGATCCTTCCGCTGGAATAGACCATGCATTCCGTAAGGTCGATCTGATGACGGAGAGCATAGCCGATCACTTTGTCAAGTGCGTTATGCCGTCCGATGTCCTCACAGGAAAAAAGAATCTCGTCTCTGCGGGCAAGGAGACAGCTGTGGGTGGCGAAGGTGACACCGTGAAGCGGCATCCCATCGGCAAAGGTGTCTGCCATGTGGAAGATCCATTCCGGTTTCCATTCGATCGGGGTGACAGGAACCGGCGGATAGTCAGATGAGAAATAATCATTCAGGATGTGGTTGCCGGTGCAGCAGGTAGGGGTGGTCTCTACGAAGGAAGTGTTTTTCTTTGCATCGGTTGTTTGAGACTGTTTGAGATAAACCTTGGCGCGCTTGCCGTACTCGCAGATGTAGATCTGCTCGACATCGTCGATGGACTGGATGATATGTTCCGTCAGGAGCCGTCCTAGGACGAGTTCTGTGAGATGCTGCGGGAGACAGATCAGTTTCATGGTAAGCTGGTCATTGAGATAGACATCGATCAGATGCTCATTGAGGACCTGTTCTTCTTTGGTAAGGATCTCACCTTCCCTGCCGATGAACTGATAGGTTTGTGTTTCCAGTAATGGAAGATCGTGGTATTGTTCGTTAATATGCATAATTTCTCCAATGCTAAAAAGTTTTTATTGTATATATTTATAGATAAGTATAGCAGAAGTCAGAGGATTTCAAAAGAACAAATTAAGATATAAAACAATAAAAGCCTTTTTAAAGTGGGGTAGACAAAATAAAAAAGGAACGGAGAAAATTTAACTATGAAAGACAGATATGGACGTGAGATCGATTATCTTCGGATTTCGATCACCGACAGGTGCAATCTCAGATGCATTTACTGTATGCCGGAAGAGGGAATCTGCCAGATCTCACATGGAGAGATCCTGACCTACGATGAGATCCAGAGAGTCTGCCGCTGTATGACAACTCTGGGGATCAAAAAAATAAAACTGACCGGCGGCGAGCCTCTGACAAGAAAGAACAGTGCCGCACTGGTACGGATGCTCAAAGAACTTCCGGGAATAGAGAAAGTAACGCTGACGACAAATGGTGTCCTTCTGGGGGAGCAGATCAGTGAACTGGCAGAGGCAGGGATCGACAATATCAATATCAGCCTGGATACGCTGAATGAAGAGGCATTCGGAAAGATCACGCGAAGAGAGGGCCTTCCTAAAGTTCTGGAGAGCATGAAGGAGGCTCTGAAATATCCACAGATCGGTCTCAAGATCAACTGTGTACCGGTGATCGATGATCCGCAGAATCTGGTGGAAGTCGCCAGGATTGCGAGAGACCATCCGATCCATGTGCGCTTTATCGAGATGATGCCGATCGGATACGGCAAAGAGTTCCGTTTCCGGGGAGAAGATGAGATCTGTTCGATCCTTGAGAGTGCTTATGGCAAGATGACACCGGTTATAGAGCACTACGGAAATGGTCCGTGCCATTATTACGAAATCGAAGGCTTTCAGGGAAAGATCGGTTTTATCAGTGCGATGACACACAAATTCTGTTCGCAGTGCAACCGTGTCAGAATGACCTCAGAGGGCTATCTCAAAGCCTGTCTGCAGTATCAGACCGGAATAAGCCTCAAGACACTGATGAGAAACGGATGCACCGACGAGGAGCTGACTGAAGCGATCCGCAGAGTGATCTGGGAAAAACCGGGTGAGCATCATTTTACTTCACAGGCGATCGACGAGGATGAACTTAAGCTGATGTCACAGATCGGCGGTTGAAAAGGAAACAGGGGGATGTATATGGAAGAAAACAAACTTGCAATGATCGTTCTGGCAGGAGGAGCCAGCAGCCGCATGGGAAAAGAAAAGAGTGATCTTAAGCTTGACGGGAAATCTTTTCTGGAGATCCAGATCCAGAAGGGAAGAGACCTGGGTGTTGGCAGGATCTACGTCTCAGGCTATCGCGGCGCACACTGCACAGAAGAGATCGTTATGGACAGGATCAAAGAAAGAGGACCTCTCGGCGGTCTCGAAGCCTGTCTTAATAAAGCAGCCCAGGATGGAGCAGAGCACTGCCTCGTTCTTGGCGTAGACACCCCGCTGGTGCCGGTATCCGAACTCCAGAACCTCATTCAGAGCGCCAGTGCAGATGATCAGAACCGAGTCACTCTTCTCCGTCACAATGGCAAAGAAGAATCCCTGATGGCAGTCTACGAGATCAGTTTATCAAGTGACATCCGCGCCTTTCTGGAACGCGAGCAATCTTCGGTTTTCCGTTTCCTCAATGAGATCGGTTATTCCTGCTATGACACGCAGGAAGATGACAGGTATTTTACGAACATTAACGATCCAAAGGTATATGAAGAAGTATCTAAAGAAAATTTTCAGGCATAGAAGATATCTGGGAGAATAATAAAATGAATGAGTTATCATTGGTTTTTGACGGACCGGCAGGAGCATGGAATGAGGCACTTCCTCTGGGGAACGGTTCTATGGGAGCGATGTCATATGGATGGCTTCGGGAGGAAAAGATCGAGCTGAATCTGGATACACTCTGGTCCGGGACCGGAAGAAGCAAAGAAAACAAAAATACAGATGTGGACTGGGATCTTTTGCGCCAGAAGATCTTTGCCGGAGAGTATGAAGAGGCGGAATCCTATTGCAAAGAGAACATCCTTGGCGACTGGACAGAGAGCTATCTTCCGGCAGGAAATCTGCATATTGATGCAAACATACCTGAGTTAAAAGAGCATGGGGCATACCAGAGACAGCTTTCACTTAAGGATGCGCTGGAACAGGTTGTATATTGTCAGGACGGACAGGGATATCAAAGAGAATTTTTTGTAAGTATGTCAGAACCGGTCATGGCGCTTCATTATAAGGCCGACGCAGGCAGCAGTCTGGAACTGCGTATTTCTCTGGACAGTCAGATAAGGCATGCATGTTCTGCTTTTGGGACAAGTGGACTTGTGCTGGAGGGACAGGCTCCGGTCTATGCGGCACCGTCGTATTATTCCTGTGAGCATCCGATCGTCTATGAAGAGGGAAAAGGAACACGGTTTGCGATCGCTATTTCCGTGCAGGCACCGAACGGCTGCATCCGTCAAAAAGACAACACGCTTCTCGTGACTGCAGATAATGATGTGTATATTTATCTGTCCGGGATAACGGACTTTCAGGCACAGGATTCTTATTTATCCAGAAAGAAACAGATGCTGGAACAGATCTGTGACCTTTCATATCCACAATTAAAGGAAGTTCACAAGAAGGCATATGCAGCCTATTTTGACCGGATGGATTTTACACTGACTCCCGGTGTGCAGAATGATCTTATAACAAAAATGTTTCACTATGCCCGTTATCTTATGATCTCTTCCTCTAAGCCTGGCACACAGTGTGCAAACCTTCAGGGAATCTGGAACCATGACTTAAGAGCTCCGTGGAGCAGCAACTATACGGTAAACATCAATACAGAAATGAATTACTGGATGGCAGAGAAGGCGAACTTAAGCGACTGCCATGAGCCGCTGTTTGATCTGATCGAACGGACTGCCTCGCGTGGAAAAAAGACGGCAAAAGAAGTCTATCATCTGGATGGATGGGTGAGCCATCATAATGTGGATATCTGGGGACATTCCAGCCCGGTCGGATATTTCGGGCAGGATGAAAATCCCTGTACCTACTCTATGTGGCCGATGAGTTCCGGGTGGCTCTGCAGTCATCTGTGGGAGCATTACCGCTACACACTGGACAGAGAGTTTCTGAGAGAAAAAGCCTTTCCGCTTATCCGGGGAGCAGTGGAATTTTATCTGGGATATCTGGTGCCTTATGACGGATACCTCGTCACAGCACCATCTACGTCGCCGGAAAATACATTTACAACCTCGGATCACAGTGTCCATAGTGTGACCTCTGGTTCGACAATGGATTGCAGTATCCTGAAGGAATTGTTTGGAAATTATCTGAAAGCCTGCGCTATCCTTGATATCACAGACCTTACGGATGAAGTAAAAACTGCACTCAAAAAACTGCCGCCATTTAAGATCGGGAAAGAAGGACAGCTTCAGGAGTGGTATCTGGATTATCCGGAAGTGGATGTGCACCACAGACATGTTTCGCAGCTATACGGGCTTTATCCGGGAAATTTGATCCACAGAGAGGACGAAGAACTTCTGGTTGCCTGCCGCGTGGCACTGGACAGAAGAGGAGACGAGGGAACCGGCTGGTGCATGGCATGGAAGGCATGTCTCTGGGCGCGGCTCGGAGATGGAGAGAGTGCGTTGAAGCTTTTGAAAAATCAGCTTCGCGTTACAAAAGAAGAAACTTGCAGTCTGGTCGGCGGCGGGATCTACCCGAATATGCTCTGTGCACATCCGCCATTTCAGATCGACGGGAATTTCGGGTTTGCGGCTGCTGTCCTGGAAATGCTGGTACAGTATCAGGATGACAGGATCTTCTTTCTTCCGGCACTTCCGACGGAGTGGAAGGATGGAAAGATAAGCGGCCTTAGGGCACCGGGCGGCATTACCATTGACTTTGTCTGGAAAGACAGATGCATTATCGAATGCAGTCTGCGATCACAGACAGATACGGTACGCACACTTTTGTACAATGGAACCGAGAAGAAAGTAATGCTGAAAGCAGATGTCATCTGTTATATCGTCTGATTCTTTTTGCTGCGGCGGTACTCCCCGGCAGTCATGCCGCAGTATTTCCGGAAACTCTGTGCCAGATAACTCTGCGAGGAAAATCCGGCAAGATGAGCAATATCAGAAATTTCATGGTCTGTATTCTCCAGGAGATTTTTGCATACTTCAATCCGGCGGCGAGTCAGATAGCTGATCGGGGAGATCCCGTAGTAGCGAGTAAATTCGTGGCTCAGATAATATTTATTCAGATGGCTTAAGCTGGCAAGCTGTTCCAGATTGATGTCATCACTGTAGTGGGAATCCAGATAACGCTTGACGAGGGCACATTCTTTGCTTGGATGAAAGGATGGAAACAACTGGAAATCAGAGACGGCAAAGCGGCGGAGCTGGGCGATCAGAATGGCAAGCGTATGTTTGCAGATCTCTTCATAACCATCGTTTTTTTCATCCAGTTCCTGAAAAAGGGAATGAAAATAAAACAAAAGGTCGGCATGTTTCTGGCGGCAGTGAAAGATCTGGAATTCTTTCTGATCCTGGAAGGAAAAACTGATCCCGTCCACACCGACCGTATAATAAGAAAGCGGCGAGGCACTTAGGGAAGTTTCCGTATGCTGGATATGAGGGTTGACGATGATCAGGTCATCTTTTTTAATAGAAAAACGCTGGTTTTCGATCAGGAATTCCCCGCTTCCCTCACTGACGTAAAAGAGTTCCGTGAATGCATGGGTATGTGGGATACTGGACCAGTCTTCCTCATAGTGGGAAGAAGAGGCGTTCACCAGGGCAGCTTCCGTTGAAAAAGGAGTATCGTCCGAAAAAGAAAAAAACCGTGTGCTCATGTGTACCTCCCGGGTCCGAAATATTTTTCAACTGTCAGAATAGCACAAAAGATAAAATACCGCAAGATTTCTAAAAAGCATAGCAAGAACAACGTTGAAAAACAGAGAAAAAGGACGTATTCTGATAGTATCTGAAAGAGAACAGAAACAGATGATAAACCAAATACATAAATATAAAACGGAGGTACACCTATGAGCCAGAACAAAGGCAGAGTTACGATCCCGACAAACCTGGATGTGGTAAAGGAAACACTGGATATCGTAGAGGAATGGGGCGCAGATGCGATCCGTGACTGCGATGGAACAGAGTTCCCGGCAGAACTCAAAGACACAGGCGCAAAGATCTACGCTACTTATTATACAACAAGAAAAGACAATGCATGGGCAAAGGCAAACCCGGATGAGATCCAGCAGATGTACATCATGAGTTCTTTCCATACAGCAACGGAGGAGAAGCTTGAGATCCACCTTATGGATCACCTTTACCCGGACATGCTGAAAGTAAATACCCGTGACGACATCACCAGATGGTGGGAAGTCATTGACCGTACCACAGGCGAAGTCGTTCCGACAGATCAGTGGTCTTATGACGAAGAGAGAGGAAATGTCGTGATCACACCGGCGAAGCTTTTTCATGAATATACGGTCAGCTTTCTGGCATATATCATGTGGGACCCGGTTCATATGTACAATGCTGTTGTAAACGACTGGAAGGACGTAGAGCCGCAGATCACTTTTGATGTGCGCCAGCCGAAGACAAGGGCACATTCTCTGGAGCGTCTCCGTCGTTTCCTTGATACGCATCAATATGTGGATGTAGTACGTTTTACGACATTTTTCCATCAGTTTACCCTGATCTTTGATGAGCTTGCGAGAGAAAAATATGTAGACTGGTTCGGCTACTCCGCATCTGTCAGCCCGTATATCCTTGAGCAGTTTGAAAAAGAAGTAGGATATGCATTCCGTCCGGAATACATTATCGACCAGGGCTACATGAATAATACATACCGTATTCCGTCCAAAGAATTTAAGGACTTCCAGGCTTTCCAGAGAAGAGAAGTTGCGAAGCTTGCCAAAGAGATGGTAGACATTGTCCATGAATATGGCAAGGAAGCCATGATGTTCATGGGCGATCACTGGATCGGCATGGAGCCGTTTATGGACGAGTTTGCCTCCATCGGACTGGATGCTGTCGTTGGAAGTGTCGGAAACGGTGCGACCTTACGTCTGTTCAGCGATATCAAGAACGTAAAATATACAGAAGGACGTTTCCTTCCGTACTTTTTCCCGGATACCTTCCATGAGGGCGGCGATCCGGTCAAGGAAGCCAAAGTAAACTGGGTAACAGCAAGACGTGCGATCCTTCGAAGCCCGATCCAGAGGATCGGTTACGGCGGATACCTGAAACTTGCTCTGGAATTCCCGGATTTTGTACAGTATATCAAAGAGGTATGTCAGGAATTCCGTACACTCTATGACAATATCCAGGGCGTGACCCCATACTGTGTGAAGCGTGTAGCTGTCCTGAACTGCTGGGGAAAAATGCGTTCCTGGGGCAACCACATGGTACATCACGCAATTTATTACAAACAGAATTATTCTTACTTTGGGATCATCGAGGCTTTGAGCGGTGCACCGTTTAATGTTTCTTTCATCAGTTTTGATGATATCCTGGAAAATAAGGATCTGCTGAAAAACTTTGATGTTGTGATCAACGTAGGCGATGCAGATACCGCACAGAGCGGCGGCGAGTACTGGGTAAACGAAACGATCATCACTGCCGTAAAAGAATTTGTCTACAACGGCGGCGGCTTCATCGGAGTCGGCGAACCGGCAGCCCATCAGTGGCAGGGACATTATTTCCAGCTTGACGATGTGCTTGGAGTAGAAGAAGAAAACGGCTTTAACCTGAACAAAGACAAATACAACTGGGAAGAACACAGAGATCACTTTATCCTGGCAGACAGTGACGGAGATGTTGATTTCGGTGAAGGAAAGAAAAATATCTATGCACTTGACGGAACTGAGATCCTGATCCAGAAAGACCAGGAAGTGCAGATGGCAGTCAGGACCTTCGGAAAAGGCCGCGGTGTCTATATCAGCGGACTTCCGTACAGCTTCAAGAACAGCCGTGTCCTCTACCGTGCAGTCCTCTGGTCCGCATCCGCAGAGGAAGAGCTGAACTGCTGGTATTCCACAAACTACAATGTAGAAGTCCATGCCTATGTAAAGAACGGCAAATACTGTGTCGTAAACAACACCTACGAGCCGCAGGACACCGTTGTATACAAAGGCGACGGAAGCAGCTTCGAACTTCACATGGAAGCAAATGAGATCAAGTGGTACCAGATCTGAGAAGCGAAAATATCTAAGAAATAGAAGAATGATGTGATAAGAAAAAAGGTATGAGACCATAGAAGTTAAATCTGTGGTTTCATACCTTTTTGAGATTTACTGATGAAATCGTTTCCCGTATTCTGAAGGGGAAATTCCCATACATTTCTTGAACAGCCTGCTGAAATAGAGCTGGTCATCGATCCCTACCATCGTGGAGATCTCTTTGAGCGAAAGCCGGTTGTCTTTGATCATGGTAGCGGCTTTACGTATCCGGAGATTGTTCAGATAACTGGTGATGCTTGTTCCTACCTCTGATTTAAAAACGCGGCACAGATAGCTGGAACTTAAGCTGACATTTGCGGAAATGGAGGACAGTGTGAGCCGGTGCATATAATTTTCTTCGATATATGTGAGGGTTTTGGCAATATCGTCTGTATAATGCCCTTCATTTATGGTAAAGGTCTGATAAGTATTTCTGGCTTCTTCATAGTCCGGAAGATTTTCCTGATATGGCATATCCGGGGCGAAGGACTGGTACATGGTGAATCGGTTGTATAGTTTTTTTACGAGCTGAGCGACTTTCATCTGGCCTGCATCCAGTTCTTTCTGGGAAAAGACTACCAGTGCACTGTAGTCGTTCAGTACAAGAATATATGGCTGCAGTACGCCCTGTACTGCGTCCAGGATCATATCACACAGAAGTTTCCCCGAGATAGAAAAGGCTTCATTGGACAGAAATTTTTCAAAGGTTACGTAGCAGACGGCGCATGGTTCCTGCATAAAGTGCAGGTCTGCGTCGGCGTTTTGGGCTGTAAAGGAGGAAAGGGAAGTCTCTCCCTCAAAAAAGGAGAGGAGCAGGCGGGTTCTGTTCTCGGATACGGTTTCTGTTGGAACAGGAACTTTCCTGTCGGCTTTTTCCTGCAGCTTTTCGGTCGTTTTGTTCAGGCAGGCAAGAAGAGTGTCCGGACTGATCTTGATCTTTAACAGATAGTCTGCCGCACCCAGAAGGAGCGCGCTCCGCACAGAATCAAAATCCTCATAATTGCTGAGGACGAGGATCTCTCCGGGATAATTTTTTTCTTTCAGGGTACGGATCAGTTCCAGTCCGTCCATTTCCGGCATTTTGAGGTCGGTGATGATCACATCCGGTTGATGTTTTTCGATGAGAGACATGGCTTCCAGACCGTTTGAGGCGGTCCCGCAGATGGAGAAACCGTGTTCTTCCCAGGGGAGGATCGAGCGGAGGGCGATTTTTACAATGGGTTCATCATCTATAATAAGTATACTGCACATTTGAGTCCTTTCTGAGCGGGTTGTCTATTCTTCTGGCTGCTGTGACAGGGTATCAGCATAAAGCTTTGGCAGTGTCAGGGTACAGGTGGTGCCTTTGCCCGGGTGACTGTCGATCTTTAATCCGTATTCCCGTCCGAAGTTAAGCTGGATCCGGTCATTTACATTTGCTACGCCGATTTTTTTGCGGTCTTTGTGCGGGTTCAGATCAGTCCGGGTCATCTCGAATCCTTTTCCGTTATCCTGAAGTTCCAGGATCATATGTCCGTCTTCCTCCCAGCAGGTAATATGGATCTTCATGACAGAACCATCATCGGAAGAACCATGCATCACGGAATTTTCGGCGAGCGGCTGCAGGATCAGCTTGGGAACGAGGCAGGAGAGCAGCTCTTCATCCTCCATATGGAAAGAATATTCGAAACTTCCTGCATACCGGATGCGGAGAATGGCAAAATAATTTTCCAGATTTTCCAGCTCTTCCTTCACGGTGATATATTCATTCTTATTTGTGAGCGTGTTCTGAAGAAGGCTGCTGAGTGCCTGGATTCCGTCGCTGACGATCTGATCATTGTGCATGGCTGCCACAAAGCGCAGACTGTTTAAGGTGTTAAAAAGAAAATGAGGATTGAGCTGATACTGGAGCATCTGAAGCTCCAGTTCTCTCTTTTTCTTTTCCTGTTCTTTTTGCTGTTCGAGCAGATTCTGGATGGTATCTGCCATGTGGTTCATGCTGCCGGACAGGTCCGAAAGTTCATCTTTGTGGTTATCCTGAATACGGACGTTCAGGTTTCCGTGGGATAATTCTTTACAGAAATCCAGCATGCTTCTGATCGGGGATGTGATTCCCGGATATACCATTGCGACGATCCCAATGCACATGAGGACCAGGATCACCGCCACGATCAGGATCCGGCGAAGCATGGTATAAACTTCGGAATTGATATAATGATAAGGCATGGTGTACACAAAAAGCTGGTTGAGATTTTTGTTGAAAATGTAAGTGACCAGCTGTTCTTCGCCATCTTTGTGGATGCTGAAGGAATCGGTCCTGGAAGGAAGCTTCTGCTGGATATTTTTGAGGAATTCGCTGTCAACCTTTTTGCCGAGTGCGATATTTCTGTCCCAGGACGAAAGAACCGAACCGTCCATGTTCATATACATAATATTAGAAGAATCTGCCAGCCCTACCGGTTCGAGCACGGTCTTGGAAAAAATCTTCTCATCGATGGAGATCAGGGTGTAACCGATCACACGGCTTTCGCTGTACTGCTCATAGATCCTTCTTCCAAGGACCAGGATATCTCTGTCGCGGTAGGTGTGCACATATGCCCATACATCCTGATTTTCCTGGCGCAGCCGATCGAGGAGCATATCCACATCATCCTGATAGAAACCGTCATAGCCAAGGTCATAAAAAATATTTCCGTCGGTATCATATACCGTGATATTTTTGGCCTGTGCCGGATAGATGATCTTGGTACGGATCATGCTCTGGATCTCATTGATCGCCTGATTTTTCTCTATATCTGACATATCTTTGTTCAGAAGCCCGTCCTTGATCTCTTCGCTGATGCAGATAGAGCCGCACAGATACTGATATTTTTCGATCTCACTTACCATATTCAGATTGATCATCGATAAAGTCTGGGAAATGGAAGCAGAAAGTTTTTCCCGAAGTGCTACGGAAAAGATATGAAAGGAATAGCCGCTGATCCCTGCCAATGGTATAATGGATATCAGCAAAAGGGCAATGACAAGTCTTGTTTTGATACTGAATTTACGAAATCCCTGATAACGTTGTTTTTTATTCATTTTTCCCCCACCTTTTTATCCATTATACTAAAAAAAGTCAGGATAATCCATCCAAAACACAAATAGAAAAAGATTGTACATATTTATCACAAGAAAATCCATATCGTATAATTTTTATAAGAGAAAGTTCCATAAGCAGGGATGTTTTGTTAATTTACTACAAAAATATTTTGCCGTATACTGTCATCATAAGGCGAACGTAAAAAAAGCCAGCATGAAGGAGGAAACAAACATATGAAGAAAAGATTTGCAGCTTCTGCTATGATCCTTGCGATGAGCGCGGCTACCGTACTCTCACCGCTCACTGCATTTGCAGACGCAGAAGAACAGGAACTGAACATCGCGATCTTCCAGGGTGGATATGGAGATGCTTACTGGAATCAGATGGTAGAACTTTTTGAGGAAAGCCATGAGGGCGTAAAAGTAAACATGACCATCAGCCCTACCATCGGTGATATCATCCGTCCGCAGATCGTTGCCGGAAATGTACCGGATTTTATCTGTCTGAATGATGGCGGTGAGGACGGCGTGATCCTTTCTCTGATCAAAGAACATGCACTTCTGAACCTGAACGATGTTTTTGATGGCGAAAACTATGCAGGAACCGGTACACTCCGTGATGATATCACAGATGGAATCCTTGCAAGCAGCAAATGTGCCCCATATGGAGATGGTGATATCTATCTCGCACCGTTCAACAGCGGTCCGCAGGGCCTGATCTACAACAAGACATTCTTCGATGAAAACAATCTGGAAGTTCCGAAGACCTGGGATGAGTTCTTTGCCCTTGGCGATACAGTCAAAGACATCGACGGACGTTCTCTCTTCACTTATCAGGGAATCTATCCGGGATACATGGAAGAAATGCTCTGGCCGGCAATCGCAAATGAGTGCGGCGAAGAAGCCCTCACAAAGATCGCAAATTATGAAGAAGGTTCTTTCAATAACGAAGGCGTGCTGAAAGCCCTCACCCATATCAAAGAGATCGCAGATAAGGGATATCTTCTGGAAGGTACGGTAGGTATGAACCATACAGAATCCCAGACAGAGATGATGCTTGGAAAAGCTGCTTTCATCACAAACGGAACCTGGATGGAAAATGAGATGCAGGATGCTCCGAGAGAAGACAGATTTGAGTTTGCCATGGCTCCGATCCCGACAGAGAATGCAGACGATGTCCACTATGTATTCGACAGCTGTGAGCAGTTTTCCATTCCGGCAGCTGCAAAGAATCAGGAACTCGCAAAAGAATTCCTTCGTTTCCTGTACAGCGATGAATCTGTATCTGCATTTGCAGAAGCTTCCGGTGCCCTTTATGCAACAAAGAGTGCCCGTGAAGTAGCAAAAGACAAACTTTCTACAGCAATCTACAATATGTATGGAATCTATGATGAAGCAAATGCATCTTCTCTGATCATGAGCTTCTCAGCAGTTCCGGCTGACTGTAAGATCAATCCAAAAGATGAGATCTTCAACCCGATCACTTCTGTTATGAACGACGAAATGACAGTAGAAGAGTGGGCACAGAACGTAGAAGACGCTTTTGCACAGATTCGTGCAGATCAGGAAGCTGCCAAATAAATATCTTTGTCATCTACAGGACGGACGTTGTCCGATTAAGCGAAAAGGCTGCTGCACAATGTATGCGGCAGCCTTTTTTTACCCCAAAATGATTTGAAATCTGAAAAAAGGAGTGACCAGACGTGGTAAAAAAGCCCAAATTATTCATAGCTTTGTGTACGCTTCCCGCGCTGATTCTTACGGTCGTTTTTATGATCGTACCGATGCTGAATGCCATCTACCTGTCGTTTACCAGTTCCACTGCGCTCAGTGTTGGATTCAACAGTAAATTTGTATTTCTGGATAATTATATTTATATGTTCAAAGACAAGGACTTTGTGCAGGCACTTTTTAATACATTTAAACTGATGCTTGTGATCCCGGCTCTGACGATCTTTCTGAGCCTGGTATTTGCTTTTATCCTTACACAGGGAGAACTCCGGGAGAAATCTTTTTATCGTACGGTATTCTTTTTCCCGAGTGTTGTCTCTATGACGGTTGTCGGGATCGTATGGTCTTTTGTATTTAATCCGACAAGAGGGATCCTCAATCATATGCTGGATCTGTTTAACCTTTCTTCCTGGAAGCATGCCTGGCTGGGAGAGGGAAAAACAGCGCTCTGGTGTATCGGTGCCGCACTGGTATGGCAGGCGATCGGTTATTATATGGTAATGCATGTGGCTTCGATCGACGGGATCTCTCAGGAAATCTATGAAGCTGCCTCGATCGACGGAGCGACCGGAGTCCAGAAGTTTTTCAGGATCACGATCCCGCTTCTCCGCAGGTCCATCGGAACAACTTATATCCTTGCCCTATCAGGAACGATCAATCTGAGTTTTACCCTGTCCAATGTTATGACAGGAGGAGGACCGAACGGTGCTTCCAGTGTCCTTCTGCAGTATATGTACACGCAGGGTATGCGGAATGCAAACTTTGGCTATGCGATGGCGATCGCCATGTTTACGCTTCTGCTTGCGATCGTGCTTGCGATGATTTCACGAAAACTGTCAGCCGAGAAAGAATAGGAGGGAGACTGATGAAAACTGTAAGAACCTGGTGTATCAGGATCCTGATGATTCTGTTTACGATTATTTTTCTTTATCCGCTTTTCTGGAACCTGATGTCTGCGTTCAAGACGAATGCGGAATATCTGACAGATCCTTATGCGCTGCCGGTATCATTGAACCTGGATAATTTTGTAGCTGCATGGCAGAAGGCAAATATTGCGGCATATTTTGGAAATTCTGTGTTTGTAACGGTGCTGTCTACGGCATTGCTTCTGCTGTTTGTCATACCGATTTCTTATGTACTGGCAAGATACCGCTTTGCCGGGAGCAAACTGATCTCAACGATCTATATGGCATGTATTTTCCTCCAGGCAACGTATATCATGATCCCGCTGTTCCTGGAATTACAGGCGATCAACGGACTGAATAATCTGCCGGTACTCTGCCTGGTCTATGCGGTCATGCAGTTTCCGTTCTGCATCTTTACTCTGCAGGGCTTTATGTCTGCTGTGCCAAAAGACTATGAAGAATCTGCCCGGATCGATGGTGCCACAAACCTTCAGCTTCTTCTGAAAGTTATGGTCCCGCTTGCAAAACCGGGAATTGCAACGATCACAATGTTGAGCGCGATGGGCTTCTGGAATGAATATCCGCTGGCACTGGTTCTTCTGACCGATGATGCCAAAAAGACCCTTCCGATCGGAATGGCAAATCTGTTTGAAGTACAGAAGTATGCGACAGACTGGGGTGCACTGTTTGCGGGACTTGTGATCATTATGATCCCGACCATGATCATTTATCTGATCGGACAGAGATATCTGCTGCAGGGAATCGGTGCAGGCGGTCTGAAAGGGTGAATTGGATTTTTTTTGAAGAAGGAGAAGAGATATGCCGACAGATCAGGAATTGATTAAGATTGTTCCGTCGAAGCGTCAGCTTAAGTATCAGGAAACGGAATTTTATGCATTTTTTCACTTTGGGATGAATACGTACACGAACCGGGAATGGGGAGACGGTACGGAAGATCCCGGGATTTTTGATCCGCAGGAATTTGATGCCGGTCAATGGGTATCGGCAGTGAAAGCGGCAGGAATGAAAGGCGTGATCCTTACCTGCAAGCATCATGACGGATTTTGTCTGTGGTCGACGAAATATACGCAGCACAGTGTCGCTTCCAGTCCATGGAGGGATGGGGTAGGGGATGTAGTGCGGGAAGTTTCGGATACCTGCCGCCGTTATGGATTGAAGTTTGGGATCTATCTTTCTCCGTGGGATCGGAATCAGCCATGTTATGGAAGTGGGAAGGAATATGACGATTATTATATTGCACAGTTGACAGAACTGCTGACCGGGTATGGGGAGATCTTCAGTGTCTGGCTGGACGGGGCCTGTGGGGAAGGTCCGAATGGAAAGAAGCAGGTTTATGACTGGGAGAGATATTATGCATGTGTACGGAACTATCAGCCAGATGCCTGCATCTGCGTCTGCGGACCGGATATCCGATGGTGCGGAAATGAAGCCGGCGATGTAAGAAACTCAGAGTGGAGTGTAGTTCCTGCACGGACGGCCCTGACAGAAAGTGTGCAGGAAAGAAGCCAGCAGTCGGACGATGAAGAATTCCGCCAGAGGAAGATCACCAGTGATATGGAAGACCTTGGAAGCCGTGCCGCTCTTGAGGGCGAACGTGACCTGATCTGGTATCCGGCAGAAGTAAATACCTCGATCCGGCCGGGATGGTTTTATCATCCGGAAGAGGATGACCAGGTAAAAAGCCTGGAAGAACTGGTCCATATCTATCTGGGGTCTGTTGGTGGAAATGCAACGTTTCTTCTGAATATCCCGCCGATGCCGAACGGGCTTCTGCATGAGAATGATGTGGAGCGCCTGAGGGAACTGGGAGAATGGCAGCAGAGAAGCTTTTCCCGTAATCTGCTGGAAGAATCCCACAGGCCGGTGGAACTTGTCTTCGCACTGGATGAAGCAGAAGATGCCGGGTATCTGGTCTTAAAAGAAGAGATCCGGCACAGTCAGAGAGTAGAGGCTTTTGAAGTATTTGTAAGGGATCAGGGAGAGTGGGAGAAAGTCTATACCGGAACCGTGATCGGCTACAAAAAAATCATCCCGCTTTTTAAAGAAAACGTGAGAGAGATCAGGATCGTACTGAACGATTACAGAGTTCTGCCACAGATTTCCTTTGTTGGAGTGTATCCTGGGAAGAAATGATGAATTGTGATACAGAAAGTTATGTCAGATGCATCTGGAGAGAATCTGGAAATTGATCTGATATGTATATAGCTGTATGAAAGTCATCCAAAAGGGATTGAAAATTACCCTGATATGCATATGGCAGAATTTAAACCATCCAAATTACAGGCAAACATTGACTTGATTACAAGAAATAAAGTATAGAGCCAACCAAAAAAGAGAAAACAGATGACCAAAATTCTACAAAGACAAAAATAAACCATCCAGGAGCACTGCAAATGGATGGTTTATTTTATGGAAAACAGAAAACAAGTCACTTAAGAAGTTTGAAATGGATGACTTGAATTTTCGAAAGTTGTGAAAGCTCCCATTGTCGTCCATAGAACAGATGACCTGAATTCTATTAAATGAGAAATGGGTCGGCAGAGGATGGCATGTTTACCATTTCTGGGCATGCTTCTCAATAAAATCCAGAATGGCATACAGCCCTATCGCAATGATACACAGGATCACGATGGACATCAGCACCCATGTCAGTTTGAAAGTCTGGGAGCCGTAGATGATCAGGTAGCCAAGTCCCTGGCGGGCGCCGATGAATTCTCCGATGATCACGCCGACAAGGCACAATCCAATATTGACTTTCATCACACTTAAGATGAGGGGCACAGAAGACGGAAGGACGATCTTTGTCAGTTCGTCTTTTTTTGTGCCTCCGAGGGTGCGGATGAGCTTGAGTTTTTCCGGGTCAGCTTCGCGGAAGCCAGTGTAGAGATTGATGACTGAGCCAAAGATCGCCACAGACATTCCGGCAACGATGATCGTCCGGACATTGGCACCGAGCCAGACGATCAGAAGCGGGGCGAGGGCAGATTTTGGCAGGCTGTTCAGGACGACGAGGTAAGGCTCCAGGATCCGCGAAAGCTTCGGACAGCACCACAGAAGAACCGCCGTGCCGATTCCAAGAAAAACAGTAAAAGCAAAGCTGACCAGAGTCTCCATCAGCGTGATGCCAATGTGTGTAAAAAGAGACTGATCCTGCACCATCCGAAGAAACGTCTGCCAGATCTCAGAAGGGCTGCTGAAGATAAAAGAGTCGATCCAGCCCCGTCTGGCAGACACTTCCCACAAAAGCAGAAAGCCCAGGAACAAAAAGATCCTGGACACATGGATCAGATATTTTTCACGCCGGACACGAAAGAGATACTGTTTCTGCGCAGGGGAAAGGTCAGGCATATTGGTTCAGCTCCTTCCAGATTAGATTGAAATAAGACTTAAATTCCGGTGCACTGCGCGAGGCAAGAGGGGTTCTCTCATCCAGCGACAGCCGGATTGTGACAATGCGGGCGACCTGAGCAGGGCGGGCAGAAAGGATGACCACGCGGTCTGCCATACTGATCGCCTCAGAAATATCATGTGTGACCAGGATTGCGGTTTTTTGCTCTTTCTTGAGGATGCGTCCAATGTCGTCACTGACATTTAACCGTGTCTGATAATCCAGCGCGGAAAAAGGTTCGTCAAGCAAAAGAAGCTCCGGTTTCAGGGCGAGTGTGCGGATGAGAGCTGCGCGCTGGCGCATGCCGCCGGATAACTGCGAAGGACGGGCTGTGCGGAATTTGTCGAGCCCGTAGGTATCAAGCATTTCTTCGATATAGGCAAGTTTTTCGGGCGTTTTTTCTCTGCGAATCTCGAGACCGAGGAGGACATTTCGATAGATATTTCTCCACTCCAGAAGATGATCTTTCTGGAGCATATATCCAATGCGCGGATCGCCAGGGGACGGAGGGATGCCGTTCATAAGGATCGTGCCTTCCTCTGCCGGGAGCATGCCGCAGATCAGGTTCAGAAGCGTGGATTTTCCACAGCCGGACGGACCGACAACAGCAAGGAATTCGCCGGGCATCAGGTCAAACGATATATTTGAAAGGGCTTTCGTCTCTCCGGATACGGTATGGTAAGAAAGAGAAACATTTCTGATCTCCAGAAGGGGGTTCATACAAAATACCTCGAAAGAGAATCTATATTTTAAGATATGCGGGAGAGAGCATCTGTGTTATGATAGGAAAAAGGATTCAAGAAACAGCCTGATATAGAAGAATCCGTATAGAATTTTATAAGAGGAATACCATCATGAACAAACGAAACTATCAGAAAGAACTTGATAAACTTATCGAGAATATAAAAAAAGAAGGCAGAGTCCCAAGGCTTTTTCTCCACAGCTGCTGTGCGCCGTGCAGCAGTTACGTGCTGGAATATCTGTCTCAGTATTTTGAAATCACGGTATTTTTTTATAATCCAAATATTTCATTAGAGGAGGAATACCGCAAGCGAGTTGCAGAGATCCGCCGTCTGGTGTCCGAGATGCCATTTACGCATCCGGTGCATATAGAAGAAGGAACTTACGATCCGCAGGTCTTTTATGAAATGGCAAAAGGCATGGAAAAAGTTCCGGAGGGCGGTGAACGCTGTTTTAAATGCTACCGTCTCCGCATGGAAGAAGCCGCAAAACTTGCCGAAGAAGGCGGTTATGACTACTTCACGACAACCCTCTCGATCAGCCCGCTCAAAAACGCAGAGAAGATCAATGAGATCGGCGAGGAACTGGCAGAGATCTACAAAGTACCCCATCTTCCATCCGATTTCAAGAAGAAAAATGGCTATAAACGTTCCATCGAACTGTCCCACGAATACGATCTTTACCGGCAGAATTACTGTGGCTGCGTCTTTTCGAAGCGCGAACAGGAAGAAAAATTGAAGCAAAAACAAATTTCAGAGGGTTCTGCCCTTTGATTTTCCACTGGAATGTGGTAAACTAATAACATATTATGCGCTGGTGGGACTTTGAAAAGAACCGGCAGCGGCAAAATCACCGTACAATAAGGAGGACATTATGGCACAGTTATGGGGAGGACGTTTCACAAAGGAGACGGACAAACTGGTATACAACTTTAATGCATCTATTTCATTTGACCAGAAATTATATAAACAGGACATCCGCGGAAGCAAAGCGCATGTCAGAATGCTTGCAAAGCAGGGAATCCTGACAGAAGAGGAGAGAGATCAGATTCTTGAAGGACTGGATGGCATCCTTGCAGACGTGGAATCCGGCAAGCTGGAGATCACATCCGAATATGAGGATATCCACAGCTTTGTTGAGGCAAATCTGATCGACCGCATCGGAGATCCTGGCAAGAAGCTTCACACAGGAAGAAGCCGTAACGACCAGGTTGCCCTTGACATGAAACTTTATGTCCGCGACGAGATCGAAGAGATCGACGCAGAACTCAAGAAACTTCTGGAAGCACTCCAGACCATTATGGAAAACAATGTGCACACCTACATGCCTGGATTCACACATCTTCAGAAAGCACAGCCTGTTACCCTGGCACACCATGTAGGTGCATATTTCGAGATGTTCCGCAGAGACAGAAGCCGTATGGCAGACATCCGCAAGCGTATGAACACCTGTCCGCTCGGTGCAGGCGCACTTGCAGGAACCACCTACCCGCTGGACAGATTTTATACCGCAGAGCTGCTTGGCTTTGATGAGCCGACAAGAAACAGCATGGATTCCGTATCTGACAGGGATTACGTGATCGAGCTTCTTTCTGCTATCTCCACTGTCATGATGCATCTGAGCCGTTTCTGCGAGGAGATCATCCTCTGGAACTCCAACGAGTACCGTTTCGTTGAGATTGACGATGCCTACAGCACAGGAAGCAGCATCATGCCGCAGAAGAAGAATCCGGATATCGCAGAGCTTGTAAGAGGAAAAACAGGCCGTGTCTATGGTGCGCTGACTTCCATCCTTACAACCATGAAAGGCATTCCGCTCGCCTACAACAAAGACATGCAGGAAGACAAGGAACTGACCTTTGACGCGATCGACACAGTAAAAGGCTGTATCGCTCTGTTCACAGGCATGGTTTCCACTATGGAATTCCGCAAGGATGTTATGGAAGCAAGTGCAAAGAACGGCTTTACCAATGCGACAGATGCCGCCGACTATCTCGTAAACCACGGGGTACCGTTCCGTGATGCACATGGTATCGTAGGCCGCCTTGTCCTGACCTGTATCGACAAAGGAATCTCTCTGGATGAGCTTCCGCTTGAAGAGTACAAAGAGATCTCTCCGGTCTTCGAGCAGGACATCTATGAAGCAATCAGCATGAAGACCTGCGTAGAAAAACGTGAGACTTACGGTGCACCTGGCCCGAAGGTCATGGAGCAGATCATCGCATTAAATCGCGAATATTTAAAAAATAATTAAAAAACCTCTTGCATTTTTATACAAAGTGGTATAGTATGTACAAAGAAAACAGATGTGTGCCACACAAAGACACATAAGAATAAATGAGTGAGGAGAAAATGTTATTATGAGCGAAAAACTGAGAGTCGGCATTTTAGGTGCTACTGGTATGGTAGGACAGAGATTTATCTCCCTTCTGGAGAATCATCCGTGGTTTGAGGTTGTTACCCTTGCTGCAAGCCCGAGAAGCGCAGGCAAGACCTACGAAGAAGCAGTAGGCGGAAGATGGAAAATGGACACTCCGATGCCAGAAGCAGTAAAGAAGATCGTTGTCATGAACGTAAACGAAGTAGAAAAAGTTGCTTCTACTGTAGATTTCGTATTTTCAGCAGTTGATATGTCCAAGGACGAGATCAAAGCGATCGAAGAAGAATACGCAAAGACAGAGACTCCTGTTGTATCCAACAACAGCGCACATCGCTGGACACCGGATGTACCAATGGTAGTGCCGGAGATCAACCCGGAACACTTCGATGTTATCAAATATCAGCAGAAACGTCTTGGAACAACAAGAGGATTCATCGCTGTTAAACCAAACTGCTCCATCCAGAGCTACGCACCGGTACTTACTGCATGGAAAGAATTCGAGCCATATGAAGTAGTTGCTACTACATACCAGGCAATCTCCGGAGCAGGAAAAACCTTCAAAGACTGGCCTGAAATGGAACACAACATCATTCCATACATCGGTGGAGAAGAAGAGAAGAGTGAGAAAGAGCCGCTGAGACTGTGGGGCAAGATCGAGGACGGTGTGATCGTACCGGCTACAGAGCCAGTCATCACCTGCCAGTGTCTGCGTGTTCCGGTACTGAACGGACATACAGCAGCAGTATTCGTTAAATTCCGCAAGAAACCTACCAAAGAGCAGCTGATCGAAGCCCTGAGAAACTTCAAGGGACTTCCACAGGAACTGGAACTTCCGAGCGCACCGAAGCACTTTATCCAGTACCTCGAAGAAGACAACCGTCCGCAGGTAAGCGAGGATGTCAACTACGAAAACGGAATGGGCGTATCTATCGGACGTCTCCGTGAGGACAAAGTTTATGATTACAAATTCGTAGGACTTTCCCACAACACCGTAAGAGGAGCAGCCGGCGGAGCTGTACTTTGTGCAGAGACACTTAAGGCAAAAGGATATATCACAAAGAAATAAATCCAAACATAAAAAACAGGAGAACCGTTCTGTCAGAAAGAAATCTGGCAGGGCGGTTTTTTTGCGGTGGAGAATCTGGAGAATTTGTGTTATGATAAAGTCTAAGACTGAAAAATGATTTTTCATAAAAACATATAATATAGAAGGGAGTATCAGACAAAATGGAAAAGGTGTATCTGACAAAACTTGCACCAAACTGTGGTTGTGCTGCCAAGGTAGGACCGGGCACGCTTGCGGGAGTGCTCTGCAAACTGCCGAAATTTCATGATGAACATCTTCTTGTGGGAACAGAAACCTCAGATGATGCGGCTGTCTACAAGATCTCAGACGAACTGGCAATGATCCAGACTCTGGATTTCTTTACGCCGGTGGCAGATGATCCTTATGATTTCGGACAGATCGCAGCGGCGAATGCCCTGAGTGATGTCTACGCGATGGGCGGCGAACCAAAGACCGCACTGAATATCGTAGCTTTTCCGAAGGAGATGGATACTGAGATCCTGGGCGAGATCCTTAAGGGAGGCGCGGACAAAGTACTGGAGGCAGGCGCAGTTCTTGCAGGCGGACATACGATCCAGGATGACACACCGAAATATGGTTTAAGTGTGACAGGCTTCGTCCATCCGGCGAAATTCTGGAAAAATTATGGTGCACAGACCGGCGATAAGCTGATCCTCACCAAACCACTCGGAACAGGTATCGTCAATACCGCGATCAAAGCAGACCTTGTATCGGAGGAGGCACGTGAGGCAGCCCTTAGATCCATGAAGACGCTGAATAAATATGCAGCAGAGATCCTGAAGAAGTATACGATCCATGCGTGTACGGATGTTACAGGCTTCGGCCTTGGCGGTCACGGAACAGAGATGGCAGAGGGAAGCCAGAAGACACTGGTGATCGACACGAGATCCCTGCCAATCCTTCCGGATGTAGAGGAATATGCATCTATGGGGCTCATTCCTGGCGGCGCATATCGCAACCGTGAATTCGCGGGCAAAGCAGGATATGAGAGCAGCGCAGAGCTCTGGAGAGAGGATCTTGTGTTTGACCCACAGACATCCGGAGGCCTTCTGGCAGCAGTCCCGGCAGAGGAAGCCGAGAAGCTTCTTGCCGAATTAAAAGGGCTTAATCTGCTCTGTGCAGTGATCGGTGAGGTCATTGACAGGAAAGATTACGCATTACTGATCCGATAGCTGAAAGTTATCAGTAAATGGAAAAGTTTATAGATAAAATACCGAACTTTAACCGATTTTTGTTGAGAAAAATTGTTCAAAATGCTATAATAAGTGAACACAATATGCGGAGGACACATTGAAGTACAAATACAATGTGTTCAGGGAAAGGGAGGTATTTTTTATGAATCACGAGGATGTACAGAAATTATCAAATGCAGCAAACGCGAAGATCACCCTTCTTCAGAACGATTTTCTGAAGTACTTTATGCGGGCGATCATGGCAGGATTCTTCATTGTGGTTGCGATGATTTTCTCTAATGTAGTCGGTAATGTTTTTGCCGGAGCAGAGGAGCCGGCGTGGGGCAAGTTCCTGGGAGCACTGGTGTTCTCGATCGCAGTCCTTCTGATCTCCATGGTCGGAGGAGAGCTTTTTACAGGAAATAACCTGGTCATGGCGTTTGGGGTCTATGACAAGCGAGTGACTCTGGGTGATGCCGGTAAGGTATGGCTTGTCAGCTACATAGGGAACTTTGTTGGATGCCTGATCCTGTCCCTGATCTTTGTATGGGCGGGCGCATCAGGAACCAAGGATTATTTTGCTGGTTTTATCGGAAACAAACTTGCGATCCCGGCAGGTCAGATGTTTTTCCGTGCAGTTCTGTGTAATTTCTTTGTATGTCTCGGAGTACTTTGCGGAATCAAATTAAAGAGTGAAGCCGCGAAGTTCCTGATGATCGTTATGTGTATCTCAGGATTCGTTGTCAGCGGATTTGAGCACTGCGTTGCAAACATGGGTATTTTTGTGACAGCAGCCTGCCTGGTACCAGGACTTTCCGTTGGCGCGATGATCAAGAGCATGGTGATCGTCACACTGGGAAATATGGTCGGTGGTGCAGTACTTCTTGCATGGCCGCTTAGAAAGATGAGTGCAGATCAATAATATGGGTAAGGCTTTATATATTGCAGAGAAACCGAGCGTCGCTCAGGAATTTGCAAAAGCATTAAAAATCAACGGACAGAGAAAAGACGGATACTTAGAATCTCAGGATTCCATAGTGACCTGGTGTGTAGGACACCTGGTCACTATGAGCTATCCCGAAAAATATGACATCAAATACAAAAGGTGGAGTTTTGATACCCTGCCTTTTTTGCCGCGCGAATTTAAATACGAGGTGATTCCGGGGGTTCAGAAACAGTTTGACATTGTGAAAGGGCTTCTGAACCGGCCGGATGTAGAGACCATCTATGTGTGTACCGACTCCGGGCGAGAGGGAGAATATATCTACCGTCTGGTCGCACAGATGGCAGGAGTGAAGGACAAGAAACAGAGACGAGTCTGGATCGATTCCCAGACGGAGGAGGAGATCCTCAGGGGGATCCGCGAAGCGAAGGACCTGTCATCCTATGACAATCTGGCGAATTCTGCCTACCTCCGCGCCAAGGAGGACTATCTCATGGGGATTAATTTTTCCAGAGTGCTCACACTGCGCTACGGAAACAGCGTTTCGAGCTACCTTAAGAGCAAATATCAGGCGATCGCGGTAGGCCGCGTTATGACCTGTGTCCTTGGCATGGTCGTGCGCAGGGAAAGAGAGATCCGCTCTTTCGTCAAGACACCATTCTACAGGGTGATCTCAGGAATCGCACTGGAAGGGGAGAAATTCGACGGTGAATGGAGAGCCGTGGAGGGAAGCCGTTATTTCCAGTCTCCTTATTTATACAAGGAAAATGGTTTCAAAGAAAAGAAACACGCACAGGAACTGATCGATTTTCTGAGCACGGAGCAGCCGCTCAGATGCAGCGTTGACAAGATTGAGCGCAAGAAAGAAAACAAGAACCCGCCGCTTCTTTTTAACCTGGCGGAGCTTCAGAATGTCTGCTCCAAGCTGTTCAAGATCAGCCCGGATGAGACTCTCCGTATCACGCAGGAACTCTATGAGAAGAAACTTGTCACTTATCCGCGAACGGACGCCAGAGTGCTTTCTACCGCAGTATCAAAGGAGATTTACAAGAATATCTCAGGACTTCGCAATTATCCTGCGATCGGAACTACCGCAGAAGAAGTCCTTCAGATGGGAAGCTACAAGACGATCGCGAAGACAAGATACGTCAATGACAAGCAGATCACAGATCACTATGCGATCATTCCGACCGGTCAGGACTTAAATGCACTGAACAGTCTGCCGGTCACTTCACAGAGAGTCTATGAGACGATCGTGCGTCGTTTTCTGTGCATTTTCTGTCCGTCGGCAGTCTATCAGAAAGTCAGCCTGGTGACAATGATGCAGGGGGAGAAGTTTTTTTCCAGCTTCAAGGTACTTCAGGAGGAAGGATACCTTAAATATGCGACGAATTCTTTCGCCCGCAGAGGCGCAAAAGCGCAGGACACGGAAAAAAGTGACAGTGAGGATGTCTCCTGTGATGCACAGCTTCTTGCTGCATTGCATAAGCTCAAAAAAGGTGATATACTGACGGTAGATTCGCTGGATATCAAGGAAGGCGAAACTTCACCGCCGAAACGCTACAATTCCGGTTCAATGATCCTTGCGATGGAAAATGCAGGACAGCTCATCGAGGACGAGGAACTGCGCGCGCAGATCAAGGGAAGCGGGATCGGAACGAGTGCGACCAGGGCAGAGATCCTGAAGAAACTTTTTTCTATCAAATATCTTGCTCTGAACAAGAAGACACAGGTGATCACGCCGACGCTTCTCGGGGAGATGATCTTTGATGTGGTCAACTGTTCCATTCGCCAGCTTCTGAACCCGGAACTGACTGCAAGCTGGGAAAAGGGCCTGAATTATGTCGCAGAGGGCAGTATCACGCCGCAGGAATATATGGACAAACTGGAACATTTTGTCAGGATCCGTACCGATCAGGTGGAACAGAGCAACTATCAGTATGCACTGCGGCAGTTTTTTGATGCGGCGGCGGTCAATTATCAGAAAAAACAGACAACGTCAAAACGAGGAGGAAAAGTATAAATGTTAAAGGATTTTACAATCGCAAATCTCTTGGATCTAAACGAGACGATCGCAGGTGAATTATTTGAGGGCAAAACCTATCCGTGGGAAGTCCTTCCGGAGATCGGAGCTTTTATCGTAAAGCTCGGTGAGACACTGGATCCGCAGGAATATGACTGTAAGGACGGCAACATCTGGATCGCAAAAAGCGCGAAAGTGGCACCGACTGCCTGCATCAACGGACCGGCGATCATCGGTAAGGAAGCAGAAGTGCGTCACTGTGCATTCATCCGTGGAAACGCCATCGTAGGTGAGGGCGCTGTCGTAGGAAACTCCACAGAGCTTAAGAATGCCGTATTATTCAACAAAGTACAGGTTCCGCATTACAACTATGTAGGGGATTCTGTCCTTGGATACAAATCCCATATGGGAGCCGGTTCCATCTGCTCTAACGTAAAATCCGACAAGAAGCTTGTCGTAGTCAAGGACGGCGATGAGAAGATCGAGACAGGTGTCAAGAAATTCGGAGCAATGCTCGGAGATCATGTAGAGGTTGGCTGTGGTTCTGTCCTGAATCCGGGAACTGTGATCGGAAGAAATTCCAATATCTACCCGCTTTCACCAGTAAGAGGCTGCATTCCTGCAGACAGTATCTACAAAAATGCAGCAGAGATCGTCAAAAAGAATTAATATTTAACTGAGAAAAAGAATCTGCCGGAGGATCACCAGGATTGTGAGATGCACCGGGTAAAACAGATAAAAGAAATATTTCGCGGCTTTTCCCTGGATAAAGCCGCGTTTTCCATTGTACATATTAATGGAGATAAAGGAAAAGCACATTTTCCATTCGTAATTCATCCAGAGTGTGCTGACAAGTGCCTGCAGGATCCGCCGCGTGCGGAACAGGTACATGATCATGATGAGCAGAAAACCATGCCAGCCATAATCAGCATGGAAAATATAAGAAAAGCCAAAAAGTCCCACGATACAGGATAATTGAAGGACCGGTTTTTCCCACAGAGCTTCCAGTGCACAGAGCCCGAGATATCCGAGGAACAGAGTAAAAAATACATTCTGCATCGGATGATGCCAGGTATTGCTGAATACGAAATTCCACGGGATCTCAGAGATCAGCGCGAAGAGAAGCAGGTTCTGTCCGTATTTGCGGCGGTTCCTCGTGTGAAGGAAGCCCTCGATCAGAAGGAAACAGAAGATCGGGAAGGCAGATCTGCCGATATCACGGACGATGCGGTACCAGGTGATCTCTGTGGAACCAATGGTAAAGAGTACCCGGAGGGCAGGTTTCCAGTTGGCGAGGATCAGAACGCCGGTGTGGTCGATCAGCATCAGGATACAGGCAAGAAGTTTCAGGGCACTGCCGCTTAAGATCTGAAATCTTGCCGGAAAAATACTGGGAGGCAGTGTCTGCTGTGTTTGCGTAGTCATAAAAATCTCCTTATGTAAAATAAAATTTTTCAAAATGAACAACATCATTTTAACACAAAACGATCTGCTTTACCAAGTTTCTTGTCTGGAAAAGCAGATTGTGCTATATTAAAGTAATAAAGTGAAACGGTAAAACAGCGCAGTTAGGAGGAAAAGATTATGGTAAACAGACATAAGATCCAGATTCCCGAGCTGACCGGGGAGGAAGAGAGGAATCTTTATATTTATCTTCCGGATTCCTATGACTGGGACCGGGAACGATATTATCCTGTTTTGTATATGTTTGACGGACATAATGTCTTTTTTGATTCTGATGCCACCTATGGGAAATGCTGGGGCATGAAGGAATACATGGATCATACCAATACACAGGTGATCATTGTGGCAGTCGAATGCAACCACAGCCCGGACAATGGACGGCTCAAGGAGTATGCTCCGTTCAGCTTTTATGACGCAAGATGCGGTAGCATCGCAGCAAAGGGTGCGATTACGATGGACTGGATGGTCCACACGCTGAAACCTCAGATCGACCGGGATCTTAGAACTCTCAGCGACCGGGAGCATACGTTTATCGCAGGAAGCTCCATGGGCGGACTGATGAGCCTGTATGCAGTGGCACAGTACAATTCTGTTTTTGGCAGAGCAGCGGCACTGTCTTCGTCTGTATGGACAAATGTCGACAAACTGGAACAGCTCATCCGCAGGACAAAGATCCGGCAGAATACAGTGATCTATATGGACTATGGTTCTATAGAACTGGAACAGCGCCCAAAGATCCGCAGAGATTTTGAGCGGATCGCGGCGGCATTTTTCCAGAAGAAAGTCCTTCTGGAGGCAAGGATCATCCCGGGTGGCACACACTGCGAGGCAAGCTGGGAGAGACAGATCCCGTTTTTTATGAATACACTTTTGTACGAGGAATAAAGAGATGGAAGTACAATACAGAAAAGAATACAGTCCTGCCCTGGGGCGGGACATGGAATGCAAAATCTATGGACACAAGGGCAGACCGGTGCTCTTTATCCCGTGTCAGGATGGACGTTTTTTTGATTTCGAAAATTTCCAGATGACAGATACCTGGAGCCCGTGGCTGGAATCCGGTGAAGTGATGGTGTTTTCCATAGATACGATCGATCAGGAGACCTGGTCAGATACGGCCGGGGATCCGTACTGGCGCATCCGTCGGTATGAACAGTGGCTTCAGTATATTACAGATGAGATGGTCCCTTTTATGCGGGAGATGGTCAACGAGAGGAATGGCTGGATGGGATATCCGGGGATCATGGTGTTTGGATGCAGCCTGGGTGCGACGCATGCGGCAAATCTTTATTTCAGAAGACCGGATCTGTTTGACCGGCTTCTGGCTTTGAGCGGTCTTTATTCAGCAGGATACGGCTTCGGTTCCTACACGGACGAGGTGGTGCGCCGGAATTCGCTGGTGGATTTCCTCGGTGATATGCCAAAGGATGATCCAAGGATCGCGCTGTATAATCTCAAGAAAGCAGTCATCTGCGTCGGTCAGGGACCATGGGAACTTCCGGACTCCACGAGGCAGCTCGCACAGATCCTTGCCCAGAAGGATATCCATGCCTGGGTGGATTTCTGGGGCTATGACTGTTCTCACGACTGGTACTGGTGGTATAAACAGGTAGAATATTTTGTTCCATATCTGTTAAAAAACGATTGATAAAATCTAAAAGGAAAGAGTGATATTATGAAAAATTTTCTGTTTATTTCTCCAAATTTTCCTGAAAATTACTGGATGTTCTGCCGGGAACTCAAGAAAAACGGGCTGAATCTCCTCGGGATCGGAGATCAGCCTTATGAGGAATTGAGCCAGGGACTGAAAGACAGCCTGGATGAATACTATAAGGTCAGCAGTCTCGAAAATGAGGAAGAAGTATACCGTGCGGTTGCATTCCTGATCTTCAAGCACGGACGCATCGACTGGCTGGAGTCCAACAACGAGTACTGGCTGGAGCGTGATGCCAGACTCCGTACCGCCTTCCATATCACAAGCGGTTTTCAGGAGGACGATATTCCGAGGATCAAATACAAATCTAAGATGAAAGCATACTATGCACAGGCGGGAATCCCGACAGCACGCTATCATCTGGTAGATACTCTGGAAGAATGTGAGAAATTTATCAAAGAAGTCGGCTATCCGGTGGTCGTAAAACCGGATAATGGAGTAGGGGCAAGCCATACTTACAAACTGGAAGATCAGGGGCAGCTCGAAGAATTTTTCCGAACGAAGGAACCGGAAGTTTCCTATATAATGGAGGAGTTCGTAGTCGCGGAGGTAAATTCCTACGATGCCATCATCGATTCCAACGGAGATCCGATCTTCGAAACAGGAAATGTGACACCGATCTCCATCATGGATATCGTGAACCACGAGGACAATGCGCTCTTTTATATCGTGAAGCAGCTTTCCAGTGATGTCAGGCTGGCAGGCCGTGCCACGGTCAAAAGTTTCAATGTACGGAGCCGCTTCGTACATTTTGAGTTTTTCCGCCTGCAGAAAGACCAGAAGGGTCTTGGAAGAAAGGGTGATATCGTCGGTCTTGAGGTAAATATGCGCCCATGTGGCGGATTTTCTCCGGATATGATGGATTTTGCATGCAAGACCGATGTTTATAAGATCTGGGCAGACATGATTGCCTTTAACCGGACGCAGATGCAGCCGGGAGACAGAGAGTACTGTGCATTTGTGGGACGAAGGGACGGTAAGAAATTTATCCTGGGTCATGAAGACATCATGACAAAATACAGCAAAAATATCCGTATGGCAGACCGTCTGCCGGATGTTCTGGCGGCCGCGATGGGCAACCAGATCTACATTGCGACGTTCCAGAGCAAGCGTGAAATGGATAATTTTTTTCAAGATGCACTGAAATATGAGTTTTAATGACAAAAACACTCAAGTTTGACTGGACTAACAAGGGGTTTTATGAGAAAATACTGTCAGGTTGTTAGTTTATCTTTTAACAACATTATAGTAAATCTATACTTGAAAGGAGTTTTAACATGATTTATTCACGCGAAGTAGAAGAAATGTGCCCAGTTGCACAGGGTGTGCATCACGGAGCTGCTCCGATTCCGGAAGAAGCAAAATGGGTTCAGGCTAAGGAAGTAAAGGACATTTCCGGTTTCACACATGGTGTAGGCTGGTGTGCTCCGCAGCAGGGTGCCTGTAAGTTGTCCCTGAACGTAAAAGAAGGTATCATCCAGGAAGCTCTGGTTGAGACAATCGGATGTTCAGGTATGACTCATTCCGCAGCTATGGCATCTGAGATCCTTCCAGGACTTACTGTTATGGAAGCTCTGAACACAGACCTTGTATGTGATGCTATCAACACAGCTATGAGAGAACTGTTCCTTCAGATCGTTTACGGACGTTCTCAGTCTGCTTTCTCTGAAGACGGACTTGCAGTAGGTGCAGGACTTGAGGATCTTGGTAAAGGACTTCGTTCTCAGGTTGGTACAATGTACGGAACACTCAAGAAAGGTCCTCGTTACCTGGAAATGGCAGAAGGCTATGTTACAGGTATCGCTCTTGACGAAGATAATGAAATTATCGGTTATCAGTTTGTAAGCCTTGGCAAAATGACTGACTTCATCAAAAAAGGTGATGACCCGAACACTGCATGGGAAAAAGCAAAAGGTCAGTACGGCCGTGTTGCAGATGCTGTTAAGATCATCGACCCACGTAAAGAATAATTATACCGATTATAATTTCAGGAGGATAAGTAAATGGCTTTATTTGAATCATATGAGAGACGAATTGACAAAATCAATTCAGTTTTAAACAGCTATGGAATCGCTTCTATCGAAGAAGCAGAGAAAATCACCAAAGATGCAGGCCTTGACGTATACAACCAGATCAAAGGCATCCAGCCGATCTGCTTCGAGAACGCTTGCTGGGCATACATCGTAGGTGCAGCTATCGCAATCAAAAAAGACTGCAGAAGAGCAGCAGACGCTGCAGCAGCTATCGGTGAAGGACTTCAGGCTTTCTGTATTCCTGGATCCGTTGCTGACACACGTAAAGTAGGTCTTGGACATGGTAACCTTGGTAAAATGCTTCTGGAAGAAGAAACAGACTGCTTCTGCTTCCTGGCTGGACATGAGTCCTTCGCAGCAGCTGAGGGTGCTATCGGTATCGCTGAGAAAGCAAACAAAGTTCGTCAGAAACCTCTTCGTGTTATCCTGAACGGTCTTGGAAAAGACGCTGCTCAGATCATCTCCCGTATCAACGGATTTACATATGTAGAGACTGAGTATGATCCATACAAGAACGAAGTTAAAGAAGTATTCCGCAAATCCTACTCTGAGGGACTTCGTGCAAAAGTTAACTGCTACGGCGCTAACAGCGTTCCGGAAGGTGTTGCTATCATGTGGAAAGAAGGCGTTGACGTTTCTATCACAGGTAACTCCACAAACCCGACACGTTTCCAGCATCCGGTTGCAGGTACTTACAAGAAAGAATGCAACGAAAAAGGAAAGAAATACTTCTCCGTTGCATCCGGCGGTGGTACAGGACGTACACTTCACCCAGACAACATGGCAGCAGGTCCTGCTTCCTACGGTATGACCGATACACTTGGACGTATGCATTCTGACGCTCAGTTCGCAGGATCCTCTTCCGTACCGGCTCACGTAGAAATGATGGGTCTCATCGGCGCAGGTAACAACCCGATGGTTGGTATGACTGTTGCTGTAGCAGTTGCCGTACAGGAAGCTGCTGACGCTGGCAAGTTCTAAAGAATATTTCATGTAACAACTGAATTTCTAACAAATAGAGTTAGATACGTCATTTTGAGCAAAATGCCCATGACGTGTCTAACTTTTTTATATTTTGTCATTTTTTCAATGGCTTATATACGTCTTTTAATAATAGCCATAAACAACCAATGAACCTTGGCAATTTATAATAGACTTCACATTCTGGACGTGATACAATAACTTTAACGGGATCAAGCAGATTGGCAGGATAAGGAGAGATTGAATGACAGAACATGAAATGTTGGAACTGATTTTACAAAAGATAACAGGTCTAGAAGATAAAGTAACAGGTCTAGAAGACAAAGTGACAGGCCTAGAGAATAAAGTAACAGGTCTTGAAGACAGGATGACAGGCTTTGAGGACAGGATGACAGGTCTTGAGAACAAAGTAACAGGTCTAGAAGATGGACAACAGAATATTCTTCAGCAGATAGATGAAAAGATAACAGCATCAGAAGAAAGAATGATGCAGAAAATGGACGAGAAACTCACTCATTCTGAAAATCTTATCCTTCATGAACTGGACAGAGTACAGGAGCATCTGGAAACAGATGTTCAGAAAGTAGAGAGAAATCTGGAAGAGTTACAGCAGTACTACAGAATCACAAAACTTGAGAACGACAACACTTCATTACTTCTTAAAATGTACAATAACATGCAGAAAGAGATTGAAGAACTCAAAGCGAAAATAGCATAAATATGAAAGTCTCTCAGAGAGCTGATCTGGGAGACTTTTTGAGGTACAGGATGAATACAGAAAAAAGATATTACAACATAGAATTTCTCCGCTTCGCGTTTGCCATATGCATCGTATATTTCCATCTGCTCCATTCTTTTATGATGGACTATACAGGCAACGCGGATCTTTATATCCGGCTGGCGGAGCAGTCGAAGTATGCGAAGTATATTGTGGAGTGTTTCTTTATCATATCGGGATATTTTCTTTATCATACGATACAGAGACATCCGGAGATGACCACGCAGGGATTTATCATGCGAAGGATAATCCGTCTGTGGCCGGTGCTGGCGTGTTCGATCATGATCTCGGCGGTGTTTTTTGGAAAATCGATCTATGCGTCCTTTGTGGATTTGTTGTTTTTGCAGTCCAGCGGGCTGGCGACGGACTGGCAGGGACTGAACTGGTATGTGTCGGCATTTTTTGTGGTGGAGATTTTTTATTTTGTGCTGTATAAATGCTTTCGGAACTCGGCAAAGATGAAGCTTCTGATCTGCATGCTGATCTATTTTGGTTATGAGATCAACATCAATGCCATGGACGGCGGTTTCGGACGTAAGATGTTCCATGGAATCATCAACCTTGGCATGGCACGCGCAGTCGCCGGGATCGGCCTTGGATATCTGTTTGCGATAGAGTGGGCAAATTTTACAGCGACATGGAAAAAACAAAAACAGGTACAGGAAAGGACAGGCGGTATAGAAGTCTGGCTGATCAGAGTATTGGAGATTCTGACGTTGTCGATGCTTCTGATAGACTTTTTTTGCAGTTCAAAAGCATATGATAATCAGTTTATTGTGATAATTCTGTTTCCGGTATTTTTCGCCTGTCTGCTGACAAGAAGAGGCGTTTTTTCGAAGCTGACAGATCACAAAATGATAGGTCTTCCTGGAAGATATGCTTATTCCATTTATGTTATGCAGGAAGCTGTATTCGCAGTATTAAAAAGGACACTCTGGAAAAATACGGTATTTCTTCATGATTATCCTGTGCCGGCGCTTACAGTCTCAATTCTGGTGACAATAATGGCAGGTATAGGGACTTATCATCTGGTAGAACGACCGGCTACGAAGGTACTGAAGAAAAGATTACAGGTTTATATATAAAAATCCTGTCATCTCAGAAGCTTGAAGCTTTAGAGATGACAGGATTTGTTTTGTTTTTTATCAGTCTCTCTGGAAAAGATCCCGGCTGTAGACTTTGTCCTTTACTTCGTCCAGGCAGGAATTATAACGGTTGGCGATGATACAGTCGCACTGCTGTTTGAATTCATCCAGATCGTTTACGATTTTGCTTCCGAAAAATGTAGAACCATTTTCGAGAGTTGGTTCATAAATGATCACGGTTGCTCCTTTCGCCTTAATTCTCTTCATGACACCCTGGATAGAGGACTGACGGAAGTTATCAGAATTGGATTTCATAGTCAGACGGTAAACACCGATGGTAACAGGCTTTTCCATGGAGGAATTGAAAGTATTTCCCTCATCATAGGCGTAATAACCGGCTTTCTGGAGGACACGGTCAGCGATGAAGTCTTTACGGGTACGATTACTTTCGACAATAGCGCTCATCATATTCTGTGGAACATTATTGTAATTGGCGAGAAGCTGCTTCGTATCCTTCGGCAGACAATAACCGCCGTAACCAAAGGAAGGGTTATTGTAGTGAGTACCGATACGTGGGTCAAGGCAGACACCCTGGATGATATCTTGTGTGTTGAGTCCCTTCATTTCAGCGTAAGTGTCAAGTTCGTTGAAATAAGATACACGGAGCGCAAGATAAGTATTGGCAAACAGCTTGACAGCCTCAGCTTCTGTAAATCCCATAAATAAGGTATCGATATTTTCCTTGAGAGCACCCTCCTGCAGAAGTGCTGCAAAGTTCTGAGAAGCCTGTACAAGAGCCGGATCTTCTGGATCGGTGGATACAATGATACGACTTGGATACAGGTTGTCGTATAAAGCCTTGGATTCACGAAGAAATTCCGGGCTGAAGATGATTTTTGAGGTGTGATATTTTTTGCGGACAGATTCCGTATAGCCGACAGGGATGGTGGATTTGATAACCATGATGGCGTCAGGATTAACTTTGAGCACCAGTTCGATCACGGCTTCTACGGCAGAAGTGTCAAAATAGTTTTTCTGGCTGTCATAGTTGGTAGGTGCGGCAATTACGACATAGTCCGCATTTTTGTAGGCAGAAATTCCATCCAGCGTAGCGGTAAGATCCAGGTCTTTTTCTGCAAGGTATTTCTCAATATATTCATCCTGAATAGGAGATTTGCGCTGATTGATCAGATCCACTTTTTCCGGGATGATGTCAACGGCTGTTACATGGTTATGCTGGGCAAGAAGAGTGGCAATGGAAAGACCTACATATCCGGTACCTGCAACTGCGATGTTGAGTGGAGATGGAGAGCCAAGTCTGGTTGAAGAAGCTTCTGTAAATACATCAGAAGGTTCAAATCCAAGTACCTCGGCCAGATTTTCCAGCTGACTGATAGATGGAACAAAATCCTTCTTTTCAAGGCGGGAGATTAATGCGCGGTTGATACCGGTAGCAAGAGAAAGATCCTGCTGAGTCATATTTTTCTGCTGGCGTTTATCGGATACCAGAGTTGAAAGTAAAGTCATTGATAATTTTTTCATGAAAATGCTCCTTAGAATGTTCGCTTAAATAACAATAATATGTTGACAAGATGATAATATCATAGAAAAAACAGGAAATCAAGAAAAAATATAGCACAAAATGTTATTTTAAATAACACTTTGTGCCGGGCGATAATTATGATATTGCAATCAGAAGAAGCTCCTGCGTTTCTTTAAAGATAATGTGTGCGAAACGATGGACAACTGGCAGGATGTTCCGAATGAAGAAGTAACAGCCGGAAAAGATGACTCCGCACGGAGACTTTTGAATCTGACAGGCTGACTGTCACAGACCATATAGAACAGCAGAGTACTTTGTCCATGAAGAAAGCGCAGAGGAATTTTTACTTCGAAATCCAAAAACTGTGACAGAAGTGTTCCGTCAAATACAAAATCAGAAGATGTATTTGCTGACCAGTCACAGTAAAAAATACGGGCTTTCAGCATGTGGCGCTGCAACTGTACATAAAGTGCAGACGGATATGGAAATCTGCTGTTGAATTTTACAGATCCTGTAATCCTCAGATCTTTTCCTGAAATTTCAGCATGAAATAATTTCAGAAGATAGGATGAGGCAGGATAAAGCTTCAAATTCCCATACTGAAAAAAAAGATCTTCTGGTGCATGCGTCAGGGTGCCATTTCCTTTTTTGAAAGAGATGATATAGTCTTTCTGTTCGCGGGAAAGATTTTTCTGTTCCAGAATGATCTTATCGTCGATGGATTGCAGCAGTTCCTTAAGGAGTGTCCGGAATTCCAGATGTTCAGCCGTAGTCAGGACAGATTCCGGTATTTCAGGCAAGCCGAACCGGCTCTGGAGATCATACATGACATTATACTGGACAAAAAATGGAATTTTACCATATTTTTGGCGGGCAGAGTGAAGTGCCCACTGAAGATAATTTTTCAGACAGTCAAGATACCATTCTCTGTGTAGTTTTGTGCCATTCAGAGCAGAATTCTGTGTGTTTCGAAAACGATAATAATAGCAGCCGGAAGGGACAATTCCATAGTATGGGTGATCGAGCAGAAGCTGCATGATCACTTTTGCATCTTCTGCATAGCGCAGAGAAGTATCAAAAGAATGATCGTTAAGTACATTATGCTTTATAAAGGAAGAAGCAATAGACATCTGTACATAGGAGTACTGGACATTCAGATCAATGATCTGATCTTTGCCGTCCCGGTATTTATAGTTGAGCCGATGGGCGTTTTCCTTTTTTTCAAAAAACTGTATCGGAACAGATACAAGACTGATCTGATCATCAACAGTGGAAAAAAAGTTGTATACAGCAGAAAGCGTATTTGGAGAAAGTTTGTCGTCTCCGTCCAGGAAATTCAGGTACTTTCCGGATGCAAGTGCAATTCCGGCATTCCTGGCAGAAGCAGCACCTCCGTTTGGTTTGTGCAGCACTTTAATATTATATGGATATAAAGCCTGGTAATGATCACAGATTTCGCCGGAAGAATCTGTAGAGCCATCATCTACAAGAATCAATTCGACCGATTCTCTGAAACCGATATCCTGACAGAGAATACTCTCAATGGCCTCAGAGAGATAGGGTGCTATATTATATACAGCAGTAATGATAGAAAATTTAAACGGATATATATCTGGTTCGTGATTCATGGTATGATCTCCTTGCCTAAGAATATGTGTATCATATCATAAAATGTCGAGTCTGGTCAGGAAATTATAAAAACATAAAATATATTTAATATTGTTGATATATTTATAAATAAATTGTAATATGAGAAATGAATTTGCTAAAAGCATACAGACTATGTTATACTATGCGTATCATGTACAGTAAAAGCGAGGAAACAATCTATGAAAGATGTGGGCGGAAGGGATAAGGGAACGGAGATATCCGTTATTATTCCTGTTTATAATGTCGAAAAATATATAGACCAGTGTCTGGACAGCCTGCAGTCGCAGACATTTGATAACTTTGAGGTACTCTGTGTAGATGATGGTTCGGATGATCAGACTAGGGAAAGAATCCGGGAGCATGGGAAAGCAGATTCAAGGATCCGTCTGATCGAAATGCCGCATTGCGGTCTGGCAGGAGTTATGCGAAATGAAGGAATCCGACAGGCGAAGGGAGAATACTGCCTGTTTCTTGATGGAGATGATTTCTTTGAACCGGAAATGCTGGAGCACAGCCTGAGGAAAGCAAGAGAGGATGATGCAGATATCTGTATGTTTGATGCGCGCATGTACTATGAGGCAACAAAAACATACAAAAAAAGCAATGTTATTCTCAAGACGGAGTATATCCCGGAGCAGATACCTTTTGAGGGGAAATCTTTTCCGTATATTTTCAATATAGGAACGGGATGTCCATGGACAAAGCTGATCAGAAAAAGTCTGATCGATGAAAATTATATAGAGTTTATGGCTCTGCCGAGATTTAATGATGTATACTTTGTATTTCTGACACTGGCACTTGCGAAGCGTGTTACCATTCTTCAGGAGGTACTGGTAAATTACAGACAGATTCCGACCAGTCTTCAGGCGAATAACACAAAGACTCCGTGGGACTGGTACGATTCCCTTAAGACGTTGAGAGAGAAACTGCTGGAACTTGGAATTTACAGTGAAGTAGAAACCAGTTTCCGAAACCTTGCGTTTGGTGTAAGTATCTATAATCTGTGTTCGTTGAAATCAGGAGAATCTTTCTGTCAGGTATATGACCGTATGAAGGCAGAATTTTTTGAGGAATTTGACCTGGCAGATTTCAGGGAAGAAGAGTGTTATTCCTATAATGCCCAGAAATATCAGATTTATCAGAATATGATGAAGTGTACAGCGGGAGAGTATCTGTTTCTGGAAGTACAGAAATTAAAACAGGAAAAGTCCTATTGGGTGACCAGAGCCAAAAATGCAGAGAAAGAAAATAAAAAGTATTCTCTGAAAAAACTGGCCATCAGGGTGGCGCATAAAATCAGAAAACAGCTAGGGTAGAGGACTTGAAGACTTGGAGGAAGATGATATGTGTACGAAAATTTCGATAATTGTTCCTGTGTATGATTCTATGTCTGATATGGAAACAATTCTGGAATCTATAGATAAACAGAGTTTTAAAGAAAGAGAAGTTATTCTTGTTAATCTGGGAAACTCAAAGAGAGCGCTGGATAAAACAAAGCAGCATTCAGATATCACACTGAAACAGCATATTGAAGAAACAGATAATTTCTTCGAAGAAATTCAGGGCAAATTTATAATATTCTGGAACTCATCTCTTTCATATGAAGAGCAGTTCTTAGAGACAATGATGCGTGCTGCGGCGAAATATGAAAAAGCGGGTGCCATTGTCTGCAACAGAAATCAGGAAGTCCAGTTTTCTGTGTCAGAACAGTCGAGTCAGATTCTGGAACTGGCAGGGATTTCTCTGTATGATATCCTGTTAAGGAAAGATACAGCCATAAAGATGATGTGGCACCATGGATTATCGGAACAGGCAATGGCAGGACTGGCGCTGGCAGTTGCTGAAACAGTAGTTCTTCTCGACAGTAAACTGATCGCAGACAGGAGTGAAAAACAGGATGCTGCGATAGCTGAATCAGTAAATTCCCTGATGGAAAATGCGTTTGCGCTGAGAGAAGAATTGAAGCGCAGAGAATTATTTCAGGATTTGGAAAGAAATTTTGTTAATATAACACTTCGAAACTATTTTAGTATGTTAGAGAGAATTTCTGATAAAGAAATTTTTGTCAGGAGCTGCTGCAAGACTGAGTTATATGAACTGGGTATCGGAGGACATACACGGCAGTATTTTTATGCTCCGGAGGATTTTGATAAACTTCTGGAACTCCTGGAAAAGCCATCAGAGGAACTTTGGGAAAGACGGGCTCTCAAAAAAGCAGAAAAACAGAAACAGGTTTTAGTTGATCTGAAAGACTGGAGTCCCTCAGGAAATGCTGTAGAGAATGTCAAAGTTACAGTAATCATTCCGTTTTACAATGTAGAAAACTATCTGAGAGAATGCCTGGAATCAGTTACAACACAGACATTTCAAAATCTTGAGATCTTGTGTGTGGATAATGCATCCACAGACAGATCTCTGGATATCGCAGAGAAATTTGCGCAAAAAGATCCGCGTATCTGTATATTGAGAGAGGAAGCTCCGGGCGCATCTGCTGCCAGAAACAGGGCACTGGAGAAAGCATCCGGAAAATACATTTATTTTCTGGACAGCGATGACATTTTAAAACAGAAGACACTTGAATTCTGTGTAGCCATGGCTGAACAGGAAGAATTGGATATGGTTCTTTTCAGTGCAGAAGAATTTTATGAAAATGAATCGTTACAGCGGGATCAGAAGCAGTTTTCCGGTTATTATAATCGCTACGGAGATTACAGTGGCTGCATGACAGGAAAAGAGTTTTTTGCAAAAGCAGTATCTTATGGAGAATATAAACCTGCGGTTTACCTGTGCCTGATGAGAAGAGATATTCTGGAAAAAAAGGGTATCCGATTTATTGAGGGAATTGTATGTGAAGATAATATTTTTACAATTCAATGTCTTACAGAAGCAAAGAAAGTACGCTATGTAAATGGGAATTTTTACAGACGCCGCTTAAGGGAAAAATCTGTTATGACAGGAAGCAGCGGTCTGCGTCTGGCATATTCGTATTATGTGGTTTTGAAATCACTGGGACATTATATCGAAGAGGAGAAATTTGACAGGGAGTACTGCGATGTTCTGCTGAGACAGATGGACAGAATGAGAGACAATGCATGCAGAGCAATCTGGCAAATGGACTTTTGTGAAATCGAACAGGAAATTTCAGAAAATCTGACGGCAGAGTGGATAGATTTTTATTTCTATGTATACAGTATAAAAAATATAAAGGCGTTAAATGAAAAGAACTACAGGAAATTAAAGAAAATCAGCGAAAACGAAAAAGTAATAAAATTAAAAGCGCTGTATCAGAGAGATAAACAGGATAATAAAAATAAAGAACTCAGAGCTGAAATCAAAGAGCTTAAATGTGAGATTGAAGATTTCCAGAAAGAAATGAAAAAATACCAGTTACTGAAAGCTGAACATAATACTCTGAAAGAACAGCATGAAACTCTGAAAAGCAGAATGTCAGGTGTGTTAACCAGCTGGTCATATAAACTTGGAAGGGGAATCACTGCAATCCCGAGAAAAATAAGATGTATCATAAAAAAATAATATAAAGATAAGGAATGGAGAAAAAGAAATGGCAAAAGTATCAATTATTGTTCCAACCTATAATGTGGAAATGTATCTGGATGAATGTCTGGAGAGTCTTCAGAGACAGACGCTGAAAGACATTGAAATTATCTGTGTTAATGATGGCTCAAAAGACAGTTCTCTTGAGATTATAAAGAGATATGCAGCAGGAGATTCAAGGTTTGTTGTGATTGACAAGGAAAACGGTGGTTATGGAAAAGCCATGAACGTTGGACTGGATAAGGCAACAGGGGAATATATTGGAATTGTTGAGCCAGATGATTTTGTTCCGCTTTATATGTATGAAGATCTGTATAATGTGGCGGCAAAGAACGAACTTGATTTTGTAAAAGCTGATTTTTACAGATTTACCAGAAACGATGAAAATGGAAATATGAATCTGGTATATAATCATCTGGACAAAACAGCAGAATGGTATAATAAAGTATTTAATCCAAGCCAGGAACCGGAAACACTTCGTTTTATTATGAATACATGGAGCGGCATTTATCGAAGAGATTTCCTGGAACAGCATCATATCAGACATAATGAGACACCAGGTGCTTCTTTCCAGGATAATGGATTTTATTTTCAGACATTCATTTATGCCCAGCGTGCGATGATTCTGGATAAACCATATTATATGAACCGTCGTGACAACCCGAATTCATCTGTAAACAATAAAGAAAAAGTTTATTGTACCAATATAGAATATGATTATATCAAGGATATCCTCATGAGGGATCCGGAAATCTGGAATCGCTTTAAATATATGTATTCACTCAAAAAACTTCATAACTATAATTTTACATTGGGACGAATCGGTGATGAGTTCAAGAGGGAATATATACAGCGGATCAGCAGGGAATTTCGCAGAGCCAGAGACAATGGTGAACTTAAAGAAAGTGTGTTTGGAGTAAGAGAATGGGAAAACCTGCAGTTTATGATCAAGGATCCGGACGGATTTTATGAGAAATTTTATCTGCAGAGTAAAAAAGAGCGTATTTTAGAAAAAAGAGTAAAGGAACTTGAAAACTCCACAACACTGCGTGTTGGAAGAATAGTTATGTATGTTCCGATTAAAATAAAAAGAATGTTAAAAAAACTCAGAAAATAAGCAGGTGATAATAATGGAGAATATAAAAGTTTCTGTTATACTTCCGGTATACAATGTGGAAAAGTATCTGAAACAATGTCTTGACACGATTGTCGGTCAGACATTAAAAGAAATTGAAATTCTGTGTGTGGACGATGGCTCTACAGATGACTCTGTTCAGATATTGAAAGAATATGAACAAAAAGATCATCGGATAAAAGTTCTGTCTCAGAAAAATGCAGGAGCCGGTGCGGCCAGGAATCTTGGCCTTCGTCATGCATCCGGGAAATATCTTTCTTTCCTGGACAGTGATGATTTCTTTGAACCGGATATGCTGGAAACAGCGTATGAACAGGCGGAACGGTATCAGGCGGAAATGGTGGTTTTCCGTTCTAACCAGTATCTGACAGAAAAGGACGAATATAAAGAAACACCATGGACACTGCGTATGCAGGAGCTTCCACCATATGCACCGTTTGGACGCAGACAGATGACAGACAATATTTTTAAGGTTTTTGTAGGATGGGCATGGGATAAGCTGTTTTTGAAATCTTTTGTAGATGAAAAAAATCTTACGTTCCAGGAGCAACGCACCAGCAATGATCTGTTATTTGTGTTCAGTGCAGTAGCACTTGCAAAGAAAATTGCAGTGACAGATAAAATTCTGGCACATCAGAGAAGAGATGCAAAGGATTCTCTTTCCAAGACAAGAGAAAAATCATGGGATTGTTTTTATAAGGCATTAACGGCACTTCGGGAAAGAATGAAGCAGGAGGGGATTTTTGAGGAAGTTGAGAAAGACTTTATCAACTATGCACTTCATTTCAGTCTCTGGAACCTGAATACTCTGGCGGAGCCGACCCAGACAATACTTAGAAACAAACTACTGGAAGAGTGGTTTGCGGATCTGGGAATTTCCGGAAAAAACAAAGAATATTTTTATAACAAATCTGAATATGAACAATATGCAAAGCTTATTGAAAGCGGAAAGTAGAGGACTGGTTTTATGAATAAACATTACGATTATCTGGTAGTTGGTGCAGGTCTTTACGGAGCTGTTTTTGCGCATGAGGCCAAAAAGGCAGGAAAGTCTGTTCTTGTTATTGATAAACGCCCGAACATTGCCGGAAATGTATATACAGAAGACATGGAAAAAATCCATGTACATAAATATGGAGCACACATTTTCCATACAAACAACAAAAAGGTCTGGGATTATATCACACAGTTTGCAGAATTTAACCGTTTTACCAACAGCCCGGTTGCCAATTATCACGGAGAGCTTTATTCGCTTCCGTTTAATATGTACACATTCAACAAGATGTGGGGTGTGGTAACACCGGAAGAAGCAGCAGCCAAGATTGAAGAGCAGAAACGTGAAGCAGGTATCACAGAGCCAAAGAATCTGGAAGAACAGGCTATTTCCCTGGTCGGAAGAGATATTTTTGAAAAACTGATCAAAGGATATACAGAGAAACAGTGGGGAAGAAGCTGTAAGGAACTTCCTGCCTTTATTATCAAGAGACTTCCGGTTCGCCTGACTTTTGATAATAATTATTTTAATGCATTATATCAGGGAATTCCGATGGGCGGATACACAAAGATGGTTGCAAACATGCTGGATGGCATAGAAGTCCGCCTGGAGGAAGATTATCTTGACAAAAAAGAGGAATGGGATGCTATTGCAGACAAGGTAATCTATACAGGTCCGATCGATGCATATTTTGGTTATCAGATGGGATATCTGGAATATCGTTCTGTACGTTTTGAGACAGAACTGCTTGATAAACCGAATTTCCAGGGAAATGCGGCTGTCAATTATACAGATGTGGAAACACCGTGGACCAGAATCATTGAACACAAATGGTTTGAGTTTGGCAAGGATGATGACGGACAGGAGATTCCAAAGACTGTGATCAGCCGTGAGTACAGTTCTGAATGGAAACCTGGAGATGAACCATATTATCCGGTTAACGATGAGAAAAACGGAGCACTTTACGAGAAATACAGACTTCTTGCGCAGAAGGAAGAGAACGTGATCTTTGGTGGTCGACTGGGTGAATATAAGTATTATGATATGGATGCGGTAATCGCGTCTGCACTTTCCATGTGCGAAAATGAACTCTAAAATATGACAAAAATATGAAGTTACAATGAAAATTGTATTGCAACAACTCTGAAAAGCTGTTATAGTAAGTCTCGTAAACAAAAAGCAAACGATGATCTTTGATAAAAGAAACATAAGTAAGGAGTTTTTTTATGAAAAAAGCCACAGTGAACAGGTGGAAGGGAATTGTTTTTTTGACGTTGTTGTTTGGATTTCTGTTTCTGGCGCTAAGCAGACCGATTTCGGCTGAGGCAGCCACTACAGAGAAGTGTAAAGTTGTTTTTGCGAATTCCAATGGCGTAGTTTCTAATGATACATTTCGTAAGTGGGCCAGGACTGTAACTAAGGGGAGTTATATTCAGCTTCCGACAGTAAACCGTTCCGGTTATAAATGCGTATGGGTAGAGAAGAGAGGGACCAAAGAGCTGAAATATGCTACAGGAAGGAATGTGAGAATTACAAAAAACACGAAATTCTGTCTGCGTTATTATAAGCTCTATACGGTAAGATACTATACCATGAATGGAAGCAAAGAATATACCAGCCTGCGGGAACAGGGATATCAGGGTCAGGTGCTGACATTTCCTCTGCATCCGACGGCGACGGGGTATAAGTTCCTCGGATGGAGTACTTCTATAAATGGTAAAACAGTCAAAAAAGAGGGCGACAGTCTGCGTGTTACCGGTAATATGAAGTTTTATATTGTCGGAAAGAAAATTACAGGAGTCAATCTCCGTAAATACGACGGAACGGTATGGAAAGTTGTGGATACCAGTTCCGGAAGTGCAACATTTCCGGCAGTAAACCTGAACAGTGCAAATATGTGTCTGGGCTGGTCACGTACCAAGGGAAAAACAACCAATCCTGAATATAAGGCAGGCGATAAAATTCCTACCAGAACAGGAAACTATTATATGGTTGTATTTTTCTCAAAACAGGATCGTGCACCGGCATCAATTATAAAACCTACGAAACATCAGATGGTTTATTTTGTAGGAGATTCCAGAACGGTTGGGCTTCAGCTTGCCCTTGGAAATTCTGCTCCTTCAAATGTAGATTTTGTATGTAAAGGAAATCAGGGACTTGACTGGTTCCGACAGACTGGTTACAGGGAACTGCTCCGGAAACTGTCGAAGCAGTCACGTAAGACAAAGAAAGCGGTTATTATTAATCTCGGTGTAAATGATATGAGTAACATCAATACATATGTTGTTTACATGAGAAAAGTGTCCGAAAATCTCAAACAGAATTATAATTGTGATATGTATTATCTTTCTGTAAATCCGGTGAACAGTGCCATGATTCGAAGCTATGGTGCCGGAACGAGAACAGAAGCACAGGTGGCAGCTTTTAATAAGACAATTTATCAGAAATTATGCAGTGGAAGTGATCGTGCGTTTATTTATATTAATACCTGTACGAACCTTCAGAAATATGGATGGAGCAGCAACCGTTATGATGCAGGAATCTATGATGGACTTCATTATTCGGTTGAAACGACTCTCCGTATTTATGGCTACTGTATCAGGAAGCTGAATGCCTGATCTATTATTGAAATCAGAGAGGAATCTTTATTAATTATGAAACGAGTAATCACATACGGAACTTTCGACCTGCTTCATTATGGGCATATCAATCTTTTGCGTCGTGCCAGACAGCTTGGAGATTATCTGATCGTAGGTCTTTCCACAGATGAGTTCAACTGGAATGAAAAGCAGAAGAAATGTTATTTCTCCTACGAAAAAAGAAAACAGCTTCTGGAGGCAATCCGTTATGTGGATCTTGTAATTCCGGAAGAAAACTGGGAACAGAAACGTTCCGACGTAAAAGAATATCATGTAGATACCTTTGTGATGGGAGATGACTGGAAAGGTAAGTTTGATTTCCTCAAAGAAGAAGGCTGCGAGGTGGTTTACCTGCCACGTACACCTGAGATCTCCAGTTCCCAGATCAAGGAAGATCTTCACACAAAAGAACAGCAGAAATAATGACTGACCGGGGTTACGCCTCGGTCAGTTCTTTTATGGAGTGGAACTGGTAGCCCATTTCTTCCCATTTGGTGAGAAGTTCATCCAGGATCGCGGCGTTCGTGGAGGAAGTGTTGTGGAGCAGAACGATCGCACCAGGGTGGATCCGGGGAATCAGTTTCTGGAAAGCTTCTTCCTTCGAGGGCTGCTGCTCCTGGATCCAGTCCACATAGGCAAGACTCCAGAAAAAGGTGGAATAGCCAAGTTCTTTTGCCATGGAAAGATTTTCTGTGCTGTAGACACCGCGGGGCGGCCGGTAAAATTTGGTCATGGGTTCGCCCGTTACGGAAGTATAGAGTTCTTCCACGCCTTCAAGTTCCTTCTGAAAGGATTCCATCGAAGAAATCTGAGACATATCCGGATGGGTCATCGTATGGTTTCCCACAATATGCCCCTCTGTGATCATGCGTTTGATAAGATCGGGATTATCTTTGATAAAATTTCCGACAGCAAAAAAGACAGCGGGAGCCTGGTGCTTTTTAAGTGCCTCCAGGATTGCAGGGGTGTTTCCATTCTCATATCCGGCATCAAAAGTCAGATAGAGGATTTTTTCGTCAGTATCGCTGGCATAATAGGCGTTGTACTGTTTCAGATCATCGATCGTGGCGTTTCCGGCAGGACGTTTTCCTTCTTCCTGAAAACTTAATCCCCAGCTTGCACTTTGGACAGAAGCAGAGGTTTCTTTTGTGGGAGAAAGCGTTCCGGTGAGGATCCCAAGCAGACTGCCGAGGGTAAAAGCACCGGCCAGCAGAAGGAGAGAACATAAAAAGCGGGATTTCTTTATGTAGTGAAAGACAAGAATAAAAAAAGATGTCATGGGAATCTCCATGTAGATGTTTGATTCAGTATATGTAAGAAGACAAAAAATTAGAGCCATCAGATGAATTATTTAATCTGGTGGCTCTTCTACTGTTCATTGTCCAATGGAACGTACCTCCTGTTTGGTTTATAAAACATTTGGAATAATTATGAGTTTACGTTTCTGGTGGTCCGTACCTCTCTTCCTGAAATTATGATGTGTTAAGATTTACGTTTCTGGTGGTCTGTACCTGCCTTTCTTAAAGTATTGGGGTTCGCTTAAGCTTTCGGTGGTCTCACGCCTTTCTGTTTGTTTTTTTGTTTTCGTTCCTTTGTTTTATGTACTTAATATAACAGATAAAATTACATTTGTCAACAATAAAAAATAAAAATTTCAAAATAAATATTTCGTATACAGCAAACAATATAATAAAAATAGAATTGTCTGAAAACAATACAGAAAATGAAATTGCGACGATCTCTGCATAGAAAGAAGCATCAGGGGAAAACTAAGTTTATCATTTGATGAAGGAGGTAATCTCATGTTGCGTTATCTACCTGTACGCAGGATCCACGCAAGACAGGTTCTGGACTCCAGAGGAACACCTACTGTTGAGGTGGAAGCTACCGTAGGCGAAGGGATCATTGGAATTGAGGGATATACAGCGAGGGCGATCGTGCCATCCGGAGCATCGACAGGAAGATTTGAGGCGGTGGAACTCCGGGATGGAGAAAAAGGATATTATGTCGGATTAAGTGTGCGAAAAGCAGTCGAAAATGTAAATATCAGACTGGCGGAAGCCATTCTTGGAGAAAATGCGCTGAATCAGGTGCGGATCGACGAGCTTCTGATAAAGGCAGATGGAACGGAAAACAAGAGCAGTGCCGGGGCAAATGCAACTCTGGGCGTTTCCATGGCGGTTGCCCGGGCAGCGGCGATGGCGCTTCGGATTCCGCTTTATCAGTATCTTGGCGGCTGCCATACAAGAAAAATGCCGGTTCCGATGATGAATATCCTGAATGGAGGAAAGCATGCGGACAACACTGTAGATCTGCAGGAATTCATGATCATGCCCTGCGGTGCCGGGAATTTTGAAGATGGGATCCGGATGTGTGTGGAGATCTATCAGTTTCTCAAGATCCTTCTCAGAGAGAAAGGCCTTTCGACAGCGGTAGGGGATGAAGGTGGTTTTGCGCCGGATCTCAAAGATTCCAGGGATGTCCTGCGGCTGATCCTTGAGGCAGTTGAAAAAGCAGGGTATGAACCGGGAAAAGATATTTTTATTGCGATCGATGCAGCAGCCAGTGAACTTTATGATGAAGAACAGGGTGTGTACCGTTTTCCGGGTGAGAGTAAGATGAAAGCCGAAGAAGTGCTCCGGGATGCGGCAGAAATGATCGATTATTATGAAGAACTTCTGGAAGAATTTCCAATCATTTCAATTGAGGATGGTCTTAATGAGGATGACTGGGAAGGCTGGAAAACAATGACAGAACGTCTCGGAGACAGGCTGCAGCTTGTGGGAGATGATCTTTTTGTCACAAATGTCAAAAGACTTTCCTGTGGAATCAGGCTTGAGGCGGCAAATGCGATCCTCGTCAAAGTAAACCAGATCGGTACCTTAAGCGAGGCGATGGATGCAGTGAAAATGGCGCAGCACGCAGGATACCGTGCGATCATCTCACATCGTTCGGGCGAGACAGAAGATGCTTTTATCGCAGATCTTGCAGTGGCGACAGGAGCCGGGCAGATCAAGACAGGAGCACCATGCCGCTCTGACCGGAATGCGAAATACAATCAGCTCATCCGGATCAGTGAATTGCTTGGAGAAGATGCTGTTTATGAAAATCCATTTCAAAAAGAGTGACGTCTGAATAAAAAATGCGGTGTACAGGATCCGATTCTGTCTGCACAGTGCAAAAAAAGCAGGGGGAATCGGATTTTTGCCCTGAAACTTATCCAAAAACGGTTGAAATCCAGAGGGTGGTATGGTACAATCTTATTACTGTCCACAGGTAATATTTCGCGAGGTGTTTTGCCATGAATATGGCAAAATCCCGAGACATACAGGGCAAAATGCCATCACCGAAGGTGATTTGAAATGCATTTTGACCAAGTTACTGTGAACGAAGTGAACAGTAACACAATATTTTGCAGTTGATTAGGAGGTGTAACCGAAGTGCAGATTTTGAGAACAATACTGACTATTATTTTTGCTATAGATTGTATTGCGCTGACTGTTGTTGTTCTGATGCAGGAAGGCAAGCAGCAGGGCCTGGGTGGAACGATTTCAGGTGCCTCAGATACATACTGGGGAAGAAACAAGGGACGTTCTATGGAAGGTGGCCTTGTAAGAGCAACTACGATCATGGCAGTGTTATTTTTTATACTGGCAGCTGTTTTAAATATGAATTTTTAGTCAAAGGAAACACTCTTGTATAAATTGCAAGAGTGCTTTTTTTACGTTGGATATCAATAAAGGAGAGCTTTAGGTGAGCAGAAAGAAAAACTGGGAAAAGAAAAAGAAATTTTCCAAGGGCAAACAGATAAAGAAAGATAAATTTAAATTAAAGAAAAGAGATCTCTGGGAGTTTGAGAAACAGGGTCTGATCAAAGAGGGTACCTTCATAGGCAACCAGAAGGGCTTTGGATTTGTGGAACTTGAGGACGAGGAAGATGATATCTTTATTCCGGCAAATTCTGTAGGAACTGCCATGCATCAGGACAAGGTGAGAGTCCTTGTGAAGAAGAAGTCCGGCAGCGGAAAGCGTCAGGAGGGCACGGTTGTCGAAATCCTTGAGCGTGGGACCACGGAGGTTGTGGGTACTTTTCAGAGAGAACGTGATTATGGATTTGTACTTTGTGACAATCAGAAGTATGCAAAGGATATCTATATCGCAGCTAAGAATTCCAAGGGAGTCCGCGATGGCGACAAGGTCGTGGCAGAGATCATTGATTATGGCGATGAGAGACATAAGCCGGAAGGCAGGATCAAGGAGGATATGGGAAGCATAAATGCACCTGGAACGGATATCCTGGCGATCGTGAAGAGTTTCAATATCCCGTCAGAGTTCCCGCCGAAGGTCATCACACAGGCAGGACGTGTTCCGGATCACGTGCTTGATGCCGACAGAGATGGCAGGATGGACCTCACACATCTTCAGACCGTGACGATTGACGGAGAGGATGCCAAGGACCTCGATGATGCGATCTCTCTTACAAAAGAAGGCGATATCTATCATCTTGGTGTGCATATCGCAGATGTGAGCAACTATGTTCAGGGAGGCAGCGCACTGGACAAAGAAGCACTAAAGAGAGGAACCAGTGTGTACCTTGCAGACCGTGTGATCCCGATGCTTCCGGAGCGGCTTTCAAATGGAATCTGTTCACTGAACCAGGGAGAGGATCGACTGACTTTAAGCTGTCTTATGGATATTGACAAGAACGGCCAGGTGATCGATCACAAGATCGCAGAGACGATCATCCGCGTGGATCGAAGAATGAGTTATACGCAGGTACGCTGCATCCTGGAAGACGGCGATACTGAGACAAGCCTTGAGTATGCGGATTTTGTGCCAATGTTTTTCCTGATGAAAGAACTTTCAGAGCTTCTTCGGAGCCGCAGGCACCACAGAGGATCGATCGACTTTGATTTTCCGGAGAGCAAGATCACCCTCAACGGCGCGGGAAGAGCGATCGATGTGCAGGCTTATGAGGCGAATGTGGCGACAGAGATCATTGAGGATTTCATGCTGATGGCAAATGAGACCGTTGCAAAGGAGTACTGTCAGGGTGAGTATCCGTTTGTATACCGTACTCACGAGACCCCGGATCCGGAACGTGTGGAGAGTCTTCTGACGCTTCTTCGAAACCAGGGGATCTCTGTGCAGAAGGCCGGTGAGGAGATCACCCCGAAGGAGATCCAGGAGATCATCGAAAGTATCCAGGGACTGCCGAATGAGACAATGATCAGCCGTCTGACCCTGCGTACGATGAAGCAGGCAAAATATACGACACAGTGCAGCGGTCACTTTGGTCTTGCAGCGAAATATTACTGTCATTTTACTTCTCCGATCAGGAGATATCCAGATTTACAGATCCACCGTATCATTCGTGATAATATAAGGGGGAGACTTCAGAGAGAAGGAAAGACAGAGCATTACAGAGAGATCCTCGAACATGTTGCACAGCAGTCCAGTGCATGTGAGAGAAGGGCACAGGAAGCAGAGAGAGAGTCAGACCGCTTAAAGAAAGCTGAATACATGTCTTATCATCTCGGTGAAGAATTTGAGGGCATCATTTCAGGCGTGACTGCTTATGGATTCTATGTGGAACTTCCGAATACCGTCGAGGGACTTGTTCATGTGACGAGCCTTCGGGACGATTATTATTCTTATAACGAAGAAACTTATGAGCTGAGCGGCGAACTGAGCCACAAAGTCTACCATCTCGGACAGAAAGTAAGAGTCAGGGTGGCAGATGCGGATGCTCTGAAGAGAACGGTAGATTTTACCGTTGTTGAGTAAAGGAGGGAATTTTATGGCGAAAGCAACAGGGATCAAACTGATCGCCAACAACAAAAAAGCCTTTCATGATTATTTTATAGAGGACACTTATGAAGCCGGTATTTCTCTGGCAGGAACAGAGGTAAAGTCCCTTCGTATGGGCAAGTGCAGTGTCAAGGAATCTTTTATCCGTGTAGAAAAAGGCGAAGTATATATCTATGGAATGCACATCAGCCCCTATGAGAAGGGAAATATCTTTAACAAGGATCCTCTGCGTGTCAGGAAGCTTCTTCTTCACAGACATGAGATCAACAAGATCGAGGGCAAACTTCAGGAAAAAGGTCTCACGCTGGTTCCTCTCAAGGTGTATTTCAAGGGCAGTCTGGTAAAGGTTGAAGTTGGTGTGGCGCGAGGCAAGAAGCTCTATGACAAGAGACAGGATATTGCAAAGAAAGACCAGCGAAGAGAAGCTGAGAGAGAGTTTAAGGTTAAAAATCTGTAACTTTAAAAATTGTATGAATTTTGGGACATTTAGTTGACAAGAATCTGAGACTCTGTATAATTAAGTTAAATAATAATGACATCATAGGACTATTACGTAATAGGAAACAGGAGGGAATAGATATGCTCAAAAAACGTTATTTGGCCATTGCAGGGCTTGCTGTGCTGGCAATAGCTGCATCAGGCTGTGGCAAGAAGAATACAACGGAACAGACACCAGTCCAGGTAACGCCTACTGAAACTCCTCAGGCGACACCTACGGTTACGATAGAACTTGTAAATATGGAAGAGACAACGGAGAAAAATGTAATCGGTGAAAAGACAGCAACAGCTTCCAAGGTTGCTATTGTAAACCGCACCGGTTCAGAGATTGCATCTATCTATATCAGAGAGACGCCATCTGATGATGCAGATGAGGACACTGCTGACGAATGGGGTGATGATCTTGTAAATGGTATGTTCACTCTTAAGAATGGAGAGAATGCAGTTTATTATTATGAGAAGCCATCTTCTTCAGGAAGCACATACGATATTCGTATCGCCTACACAGATGAAGATGCAAACGAATGTTTCTTCAGAAAACTGCCACTGGCATCTATGAAGCAGATTACTCTTCGAATGGACGGAGAGGGAGAAGATTCGATTCCTTATGCAACGTATTTTACAACAACTGGAAGTAAAGAAGTATCTACTCTGAATGAAGTGAAGAAGAGACTTGGTCTTGACACCGATAGCGAAGAAGATGTGACACCGACTCCGGATCCATCTGATTCAGCCGATCCGACGCAGGCACCGGATGATTCTGATAACACAGCCAATCCGACACAGGCACCAAATCCGGATGATAACAACAATAACAGTAATAACGGTGACGACGGAGATAATACAAGTCCGACAGATTCTACGATTCGGACAGCAGAGGGATATATTGGCAGATCATTGGATGATCTGGTTTCAGCGATTGGCGATTCCAATTCATCAGAATATGACGAAGACCCGGATAATGGCACAAGCGGTTATTATTATTACGGAAACTTCACGGTTTCAACAACTGTAGATGCCGATGGAAACGAAGTTGTTACAGGCGTATGGTAAGAATACTGATGCAGATGCATCGGAGGAAAGGATAAATAACTATGAAGAGGATTTTACTGAAATTAAGTGGAGAGGCTCTGGCAGGAGCAGAGAAGAAAGGATTTGATGAGGCTACAGTCATCGCTGTTGCAAAGCAGATCCGCACAATTGTAGAAGAGGGAACTCAGGTAGGTATTGTGATCGGAGGAGGAAACTTCTGGAGAGGACGTACCAGTGAGACCATCGACCGCAATAAGGCAGATCAGATCGGTATGCTGGCTACAGTCATGAACTGCATCTATGTATCTGATATCTGCAGATATCTGGGACTTCGCACAGAGATTTTTACACCGTTCGAATGCGGCGCATTTACAAGCCTCTATTCCAAAGATGCAGTAGAGGAAGGCTTTGCACAGGGCAAGGTTCTGTTCTTCGCAGGCGGTACAGGCCATCCGTATTTCTCTACAGATACAGCAACCGTACTTCGCGCTGTTGAGATCGAGGCAGAGGCGATCCTTCTTGCCAAAGCCGTAGATGGAATCTATGACAGCGATCCGAAGGTTAACCCGAACGCTGTGAAATACGATGAGATCAGCATTCAGGAAGTCGTTGACAAGAAACTGGCAGCTATGGACCTTACAGCATCTATCATGTGCCTGGAGCAAAAAATGCCAATGCTTGTTTTTGGCCTTGAGGAAGAGAACAGCATCATCAATACAGTTCATGGTAAATTCAACGGAACCAAGGTAACTGTATAAAATAAATTACAAGAGGGAGATTTGACAAATGGATGAAAGAGTTCAGAAATATGAGCAGAAAATGACCAAGACACTGAAAGGCTTCGAGGAGGAACTGACAACGATCCGTGCAGGACGTGCAAACCCGCATATTCTTGACAAGATCACCGTAGATTATTATGGAAGCCCGACACCGCTTCAGCAGGTGGCAAACATCACAGTGCCGGAGGCACGTATGATCCAGATCCAGCCATGGGAAGCAAGCCTGATCAAAGGAATCGAGAAAGCAATCCTTACATCTGATCTGGGACTGAACCCGAACAACGATGGTAAACTGATCCGTCTGGTACTTCCGGAGCTCACAGAGGAGCGTCGTAAAGAGCTGGTAAAGGATGTCAAGAAGAAAGGTGAGGCTGCCAAAGTTGCTGTCCGCAATGTCCGCCGTGATGCAAACGATGCATTCAAGAAACTTGGCAAGCAGGACGTTTCCGAGGATGAGATCAAAGACCTTGAGGATGCTGTACAGAAACTGACAGATAAATTTGTCAAAAAGATCGATGAAGCAGTAGATACCAAAGCAAAAGAAATCCTGACTGTATAATCCCGGTCAGGTGGGGAATGAGGAGAGGGAGAGCCGGAAACAGGCTCTCTTTCTGTTGCATAAAAAGAAATAAGAGGAGAAACATATGAGAGTACCAAATCATATAGCTATCATTCTTGACGGAAACGGCAGATGGGCGAAGGCAAAGGGGATGCCGAGAGGATACGGACATATCAAGGGATGTGCGAATCTGGAGACGATCTGTGATGATATCAAGGATCTTGGCGTAAAATACCTGACGGTCTATGCTTTTTCGACAGAGAACTGGAAACGATCCAGAGAAGAAGTAGAGGGCTTGATGAAGCTGTTCCGAAGCTATCTCAAAAAATGCATGAAAAGCGCAGAGAAAAACCATATGCGTGTCAAGGTCATCGGTGATCCATCCGCGTTTTCACCGGATATTCAGGAGAAGATCCGCCAGCTTGAGGAGTTTTCCAAGGATTACGATGAGCTTTATTTCCAGATTGCACTGAATTATGGAAGCCGTGACGAAATCGTGCGAGGTGTGCGTAAACTGGCTCAGGATGTGGCAGACGGCAAACTGGTTCCGGATGCGATCGATGAGTCATGCTTTGAGAATTATCTGGATACTGCCGGAGTTCCGGATCCGGATCTTATGATCCGCACAAGTGGAGAATTAAGACTTTCCAACTTTCTTATGTGGCAGCTGGCTTATACAGAATTTTATTTCACAGATGTTCCGTGGCCAGATTTCCATAAGGAAGAATTAATTAAGGCAATTGAGAAATATAATGAGAGAGACCGCAGATATGGCGGGGTCAAGGAGGAGTAAATAAAGATGTTTAAGACACGATTGATCAGTGGTATCTTTCTGGTGATTGCAGCACTTCTGACGATCATCAGTGGAGGATATGTACTTTTTGTAACTTTGCTCTGTGTTTCTCTTCTTGGAATCCAGGAACTTTATAAGGCAATGGGTGTTCATAAGGATGGCGTAGGACTTCTGGAACTCGCAGGATATCTGGGGACGATCCTGTATTATGCTTCTCTGCTCCTTGGATTTGAGAGATACGGAATGATGGCAGTCCTTCTGGGACTGGTGCTTCTGATGTTTGTATATGTGTTTACATATCCGAAATATGAAGCGGATCAGGTGATGTCAGCATTTTTTGGAATCGTTTATGTGGCAGTCATGCTTTCCTTTATTTTCCTTACGAGAAATCTTGAGGGAGGTAAATTCCTTGTATGGCTGATCTTCCTCTGCTCCTGGGGATGTGATACCTGTGCCTATTGCGTGGGAATGCTGATCGGTAAACACAAGATGGCACCTGTATTGAGCCCTAAGAAATCCGTCGAGGGAGCTGTCGGCGGTGTTGTGGGAGCAGCAGCACTTGGCGCGATCTATGCGGCTGTGACTCATGGACCGATAGTGGAATATGCAGTGATCTGTGCAGTCGGTGCACTGATCTCTATGGTAGGAGATCTTGCTGCATCTGCGATCAAGAGAAATCGCGGCATCAAGGATTACGGCAAGCTGATCCCGGGACATGGAGGCATCCTTGACCGTTTTGACAGTGTGATCTTTACTTCACCGATCATCTTTTATCTTGCGAAGATGATCCTTGGTTTATAAAATTCAGATGAATGGAGGAACTCTGTTTTTATGAAGAAAATTGCGATATTAGGTTCAACAGGTTCTATCGGAACACAGACACTGGATGTTGTGCGCGCAAACGGCGATATTGAAGTCCTTGGTATCAGCGCAGGACGGAATATTGCGAAGCTGGAAGAGCAGGTCAGGGAATTTTCTCCGCAGCTCGTGGCAGTCTGGGATGAAAATGCAGCCAGAGATCTGGCACAGAAGATCCAGGATACAGATACGAAGGTAGTGTCCGGTATGGACGGACTTTTGGAACTGGCAGCAATGCCGGAGACGGAAATCCTTGTTACCGCGATCGTGGGAATGCTTGGGATCCGTCCTACGATCGAGGCGATCCGTGCAGGTAAGGATATTGCGCTGGCAAACAAGGAAACTCTGGTAACTGCAGGACATCTGATCATGCCGATGGCAGAGGAATATGGTGTGAAGATCCTGCCAGTGGACAGTGAACACAGCGCGATCTTCCAGTCTCTGAACGGAGAACATAAGGAAGAAGTACATAAACTTCTGATCACAGCGTCCGGCGGACCTTTCCGTGGAAGAAAGAGAGCTGATCTGGAGCATGTGACCCTGGAGGATACCCTGAAACACCCGAACTGGGTAATGGGACAGAAGATCACTGTAGATTCCGCAACTCTTGTCAATAAAGGGCTTGAGGTCATGGAGGCGAAGTGGCTTTTTGGTATGGATCTGGATCATATCCAGGTTGTTGTACAGCCGCAGAGTGTGATCCATTCCATGGTAGAGTTCAAGGATGGAGGAATCATCGCCCAGCTTGGAACACCGGATATGCGCCTTCCGATCCAGTATGCGCTTTATTATCCTCATAGAAGATATCTTGCGGGAGACCGGCTTGATTTTGCGAAACTTGGACAGATCACATTTGAGGAACCGGATATGGAGACCTTCCTGGGACTTCCGATGGCAATCCAGGCATCCAGAGAGGGCGGTTCCATGCCGACCGTATTTAACGCGGCGAATGAACTGGCAGTAAAGAAATTCCTGCACCGTGAGATCCGGTTCCTGGATATTTATGATATTATCGGGCAGGCTATGGAAAGACATATAAAGATCGAGCATCCACAGCTTGAGGATATTTTGGCAGTAGAAAACGAGACTTATCAGTGGATTGAAAGCAGGTGGTAAATTGAAGATTCTGATTGCGATCATCATTTTCAGTGCAATCATTTTGATACATGAGCTGGGACATTTTCTCCTGGCGAAATTGAACGGGATCAGTGTGACGGAGTTTTCTCTTGGAATGGGACCGAGATTATTCAGTGTCCAAAAAGGAGAGACACGTTACTCTGTGAAATTACTTCCTCTTGGCGGTTCCTGTGCCATGGTTGGCGAGGATACGGCAGAGGAAGAACTTCCGGGATCTTTTAATGCGGCTCCGGTATGGGGCAGGATCTCTGTCGTGGCGGCAGGCCCGGTCTTTAACTTTATTCTGGCACTTATCCTGTCGGTGATCATTGTCGGTTTTGTCGGTTATGATCCGGCAGAGATCGTGGAAGTACAGCAGGATTCTGCCGCGTCAGAGGCAGGACTTGAGGCAGGCGATGTGATCACGGAATACAATGGATACCATGTGGATCTGGCGAAGGATCTGTATGTGTACAGTTATCTGAACTCACTCAATGAGGGAGATACAGTTACACTTAAAGTACGCCGCGATGGCGAAACGAAGGAAATCCAGTATACACCGGATGTTTCGGTGAGATATCTTCTTGGATTTAACCGTTCGGATGCATCTTCGATGACAGTAGAATCTCTGATCGAGGGAATGCCTCTTGAAGCGGCGGGGCTTCAGCCGGGAGATACGATCACGGCGATCAACGGAACAGAGGTTGCGGATGGAGAAGCATATGATGCTTACCTTCAGGAGCACCCGCTTTCAGATGAGCCGGTGGAGATTACTTATGTGCGTGACGGACTGGATTATACGGCAACGATCACGCCGCAGGAATACCGCACACCGGTACTTGGATTTTCCTATAATCTGGGATATCAGAAGGCGAACGGGCTTGAAGTGCTGAAATATGGTACCCTGGAAGTGAAATATATGATCCGTACTACACTTCTGAGTCTGAAACAGCTTGTTACAGGCGGCCTCGGCTTTAAGGATCTGAGCGGCCCGGTGGGGGTTGTGGATGCGATCGGAACCACTTATGAGGAAAGCAAGAGCGAGGGCGCGCTGATGCTCTGGATGAATATGCTCAACATGGCGGTCCTTTTGTCGGCAAACCTTGGTGTAATGAACCTTCTGCCTCTTCCGGCACTGGATGGTGGAAGACTGGTATTTCTGATCGTAGAGGCGATCCGCCGGAAACCGATCAACCGGGAAGTGGAAGGAATGGTGCATTTCGCAGGTCTGATGCTTCTGATGGCATTGATGGTTGTAGTTATGTATAATGATATCCTGAAGATTTTCTGATGTTTTGGGATAAAATGGATTTGACAGTTAAGAGATATGAAGTGAATTAAGAATTATGAAAAACAAAATTTTGGCATCGCTCGTGCTGGCGGGAATATTTATGAGCAGCAGTCTCTGTGATCCGGGAAGTGAGATCCTGGCGGCAGAACAACAGGAAAGTACGAATTTTACGAATGATGACCTGAATTATGAAACAGAAACTCTGAAAGTAAACGTGGAACAAAAGGATACAGGATATACCAAATACTGGGTGGCTCATGTGCAGACGTTCAGCACAGAACAGTTGAAATCTGCATTGTGTGGCGGAACCTATGGAAATCCGCGCAAAACAACATCCGAGGAGCTTGCCTCTCATGATGGAATCATTGGTATCAATGGCAGTGCATTTTCCTATGGTTCGGGAGAACCCGCCCCTGGCAAGACTATGATCAAAGGCGGTCGGATCTATAATGATGTGTATTCAAACGGAAATATTTTCTGTGTGACAGAGGATGGTGGAATGTTTACTGCAGCTGCGGGAATGACGACAAAGGATCTTCTGAACCGCGGTGTGCAGGATACTTACTGTTTTGGTCCGACGCTTGTAGAGAACGGCGAGGCCAGTGAGATTTCCGGGCAGTTCCATCAGACTTCCAGATACCAGAGAGCGGCGGTGGGAATGGTAAGTCCCGGTGACTATTATCTGGTGGTTGTGGATGGTAAAGGCTATGGTGGCTCTCAGGGAATGACTTCTCAGGAGCTGCAGCAGGTTTTTCTGGATCTGGGATGTGACTATGCGTACAATCTGGACGGTGGTGGCTCAGCAACGCTTGTATTTAAGGGCAGAGTACTGAATATGCTGACAGATAACGGCAAAGAAAGAGCCTGCGGAGACATTCTGTATTTTGTGGATGCAGGAAATGGTTCCGAAGGCAAAGATATTGTTGTACATGAGGACGAGGGAATGATTCGTTCTGCAGGAGACTCTATATGGTAGTCTCCTGATTTTTTTGTGCTGTTCCGAAGAATCCTGACATAAACTATCCTGAGAGGTTTTTTCGGGAGAGATTTATGGAATTCTATGAAAAAATTCGGGCGCAGCAGGAAAATGTTGACCAGGGTCAATTGAAAGTCACAGTAATGACGGCAGATGGAACGCGTCCGGTTGAAAATGCCCGGGTAAAAATATCCTATACCGGAGAGAGCGGACAGACGATCGAGGAAGTACGGACTGATTCCTCCGGACAGATACCGGTTCTGGATGTAAAAACGCCTCCGCTGGAATACAGCATGGAACCGTCAGAGCAGCAACCATATGCGGAATATACGGTTCAGGTCGAGGCGGAGGGTTTTGAGAACTCTGAAGTAGCGGGTACGCAGGTACTCCCGGGAGTTCTTGCCCAGCAGACAGTCAGTGTGAATTTCCAGGCAGGCGCTTCTTTTGAACGAATCGTGATCGGTCCGCATACTCTGTGGGGCGAGTATCCGCCAAAGATTGAGGAGGCAGAGATCAAGCCTGTAAATGAAAGTGGCGAGATTGTTCTGAGCCGGGTTGTTGTGCCGGAATATATTGTCGTTCATGACGGACCTGTAAATGATAATACAGCACAGGATTATTATGTTCGTTACAAAGATTATATTAAAAATGTGGCGAGCAGTGAAATTTACGCTACCTGGCCGGATGATACGATCCGGGCAAATGTTCTGGCAATCATGTCATTTACATTGAACAGAGTCTATACGGAATGGTACCGGAATAGATATAAATTCAGGGTTAGAGGAATGAACAAATGATGAAATGACAGAAAGTGTCATTTAAACCTGTTCGAAATTTGCTATATATAAAAGTGAAAAAATATACGGACAAAGGGTTATTTTGACGATATGACAACACTATCAAAATAACTAAAGTTTAAATGACGCCACGGAGGTTGCATATGGGTAGATTATTTGGCTATCTGCGAATAAGCACTAAGGAGGAACGTAGAAAGCAAAAGTTCACGAGGCAGGAGCATGCACTTAAAAGCTGGTGCGCTGAAAATAATGAAGAAATACCAGAGCGTCGAATATATCGTGATGATGCTAGTGGAAAAAACTTTAATCGCGCATCCTGGAAAGAAATGGAACAGGATGTACAGGCGGGTGACACTATTATATTTAAAGATATCTGTCGATTTACAAGGGAACGGGATAATGGGTACAAGAAGTATATGGAATTATTAAATAGAGGGATAGAGCTAATATTTCTGGATAATCCAACACTCAATACGGAATACATTAAGTCAATGCAGAATTCTGCTGAAAAGATGAAGAGAGAAAATATCGTCGGCGGAATGACTCTGGAATTCGTGATCCGACTGTTACTGGTAACGGAGTTGGACAAGGCCGAAAAGGAGCGAGAAACGACAGTAAAAAGAATTAAAGACGGTATTGCAGCAAGTGATAAGAAATCCGGACGCAAAATCGGACAACTGGACAAGCTATCTCCAGAGTTGGAAAATGATATTAGGGTATATCTGGTAAATCGCAGCGTAAAACAAATTGATTTGATAAACAGGTATAATATTAGCAGGAATACATTAAAAAAATACATTAAATATGTTGCGTCAAACTAATAGCAGAGAGGATCTTCCGGTCCTCTCATTTTTTTATCCAAAATCCTGTCCGAATTACATTATATATAGAAGAAAAATTTTAATAGTCCAATTTGGCGAAACTCTTCTTTTTTTGTGCGAGAAAGCGCATTGTAATAGGGACAAACTCTGTCAAAAAATATGGTTCACGAAAAATCGAAAAAGTCAACCTCATTCCTGTTAACAAATTATGAATAATAAAAATATAAAAAGTTGTAAAAAAAGTATTGACATTATAGAGGCGGGGTGGTATTATATAGTTACAAACAAGAGAGGTAGAAATAGTTCAAAAAATCTTGTTTATGCACTTTGAAAAAAGAATAATCCATATTATTATTTAAAAGAACATTATTATTATAGTAATCATCTAAATTAACCTATTGTGCTACTTCAAATAAATTATATGAAAACCTGTAAATGCGCAAAG